>NZ_JAGMXV010000166.1 GCF_018006725.1 Rhizorhabdus sp. | reverse complement strand
GAGCGAGGGTGCGATGCGCGGTCAGCTCGATAACGAGGCGCTCGGGCAACGGCTTGATGCCGTCCTCCTCATCGTCCTCCGGTTCCGCGGGCTGGCCGCCGATGGTGATGACGGCGCGTTGAACGGCGGGCGCGGCCGGCTGGCCAGCTTCACCGTCAACCGCCAGCGCATCGCTGCCTTCGGTCTCGACGGGACGTTCATCCTCGGGACGGACATAGCCGCGATCGACCGACAGAGAGCCGTCGGCGTCGAGGCTGATGAAGACGCCGGCGACGGCGATGTCGGCCGGATCGTAGATCGTCGGGCGCTGCTCGAAGGCATCGAGGGCCTGTTCGATCTCGCCGAGACGTGCGTCGACCTCGTCCGGCAGCTCATCGGCTTCCGCATATTCGGCTTCGAGCCGGTCGTATTCGTCGCGCAGCGCTTCGCGGGTGGCGCTCTCCTCCTCGGTCAGGTCGGCCGTGACGCCAGCCAGTTCGCGAAGCCCATGCTGGTGGCCGTAGGGAAAGCTCAAGGCGGCCTCGACCCATTTCCAGCCTTCGCTCGCGATCTCGTCGGCGGTGGTCTTCAGCTTGTCGGCCACCAGGCGGTCGAGCAGGGCCGGATCTTGCAGCCAGCCACCATCGTCCGACTGGAACAGGTCGCGCAGCACGATGCCGCCGGCCGCCTCATAAGCCTCGACGCCGATGAAGACGGCCCTTTTGTCTGAGGCGCGTACCGAGGTCTCGGTCAGCATCCGGCGGATCTGATAGGGCTCCTTCTGCCAGCTATCCTTGACTGCCTCCCAGACCTGTTCCTGACGGGCATGGTCGGAGCTGACGGTGAAGGCCATGAGCTGTTCGAGTGTCATGCCATCCTCGGCGTAGATCTCGAGCAAGGTCGGCGAGACGGAAGCGAGGCGCAGGCGCTGCTTCACGACATTGACGCCGACGAAGAAGGCGGCGGCGATGGCTTCCTCGGTCATGCCCTTGTCGCGCATGGCCTGGAAGGCGCGGAACTGGTCGAGCGGATGCAGCGGCGCGCGTTCCATGTTCTCGACCAGCGAGACCTCGTCGACCAGGATGTCGCTGTTGGCGTCGCCGACGACGCAGGGCACCGGCGCGGTCTTGGCCAGGCGCTTCTGCTTCGCGAGCAGTTCGAGCGCGCGATATCGGCGGCCGCCGGCGGGCACCTCGAACATGCCGCTCTCGGCGCCATCGGCGTCGAGGACGGGGCGGACATGTAGGCTCTGGATGAGACCGCGCCGGGCGATGGACTCGGCTAGCTCCTCGATCGAGACGCCGGCCTTGACGCGCCGGACATTGGACTGGCTCAGCACCAGCTTGTTGAAGGGGATGTCGCGCGCCGACGACAGGGTGATCTTCTGAATGGCAGTCGCCATGTTCGTTACTCCGCGACGGGCGGCCGGGAGCCTCTCTCTCGACCTCCAACCCGTCACGAAGCGAAGCGCCGCCCTCTCACTCTCGGAGGGCAGCGCCAAGCGGGCGGAAAGGCGTAAAGCCGGAAGCCCGCTTCTCCGCCTTTCCGGTTTTCGAAGATCGTCACGCCGCCTGCCGTTCGTCGTCTGCCGCATCGACATCGGCGCCCGGCAGGAACCCGAGCAGCCAGTCGGCCGCCTTGCTGGCCTGGGAAGCGGCGCGCACGATGGCGCGATTGTCCTCGCGCAGCACCTCGAGCCAGGAGCCGATATAGTCGGCATGGCGGACGGTGGGCGCGATGCCGAGCGAGGCGCAGCAGAAGGCCGCGTTGATCTCCGCGATCAGCTCCTCGAAGGCGTATTTCTTCGAGCCGAAGGAACCCGAGAAATCGCGGTTCAGGCGCGAGGGGTGGCCCGTGGCGTGCCCTAGCTCATGCAGGGCCGTCCTGTGCCAGTTGATCGGCTCGAAATAGGCCTGGGGCGGCGGCACCTGCACATAGTCATGCGCCGGCACATAGAAGGCGCGGTCCCCGCCGATGCGGAAGTCGATGCTGGTGGCCTGGATCAGGGCCTCGACCTGCGGTTCGATGAGTCCGGGCGGAGGCGGTGGGGCAACGATGGCGACATCCTCCGGCAGGCCGTCACATTGCGCCGCGTTGAAGACCGTGAAGCGCTTGAGGAACGGGATCGCTGCCGCTTCCTCGCCGGTATCGCGGGCGCGGCGCTTCTCGTCCTCCGGCGTGAAACGGTCGGCATAGACGACGGTGGTGCCCCGTTCGCCCCGTCGGACATTGCCGCCGAGCGACAGGGCCTGGCGGAAGGTGAGCCAGCTCTGGCCGGGAAAGCCGTGCTGGATCACCGCGCCCCAGAGGATCAGCACATTGATCCCCGAATAATGCCGCCCGGTCGCGGCGTTCCTCGGCATAGCGAGGGGCGCCTTGACCGAGGCCGATCCCCAGGGCTGGACCCAGGGGAAGCGGCCTGCCTCCAGCTCGGCGATGATCTTGCCGGTGATGTCGTCGTAAAGGCTCGCCCGATCCGAGCCGGGGCGTGCGCTGGCGTCTTTCCTGAACATCGCGGTTCTCCGCGACGGGCGCCGGAGACCTCTTCTCCAGCCCTCAACCCGTCACGGAAAACCCGGTCCGCACTCTCACTCTATAGGGGGCGTTGCGGGGATCTCCCCGCAGAAGGGGCCGGCCGAGACCCTGGCTCGGCCGCAGGGGAAGGCTTTCCCCCTTATCCGGCCTGTTCTCATGGGATTCCTTGAAAACTGTCAGAAACTCGCATATGTTTCCGACAGGAGAAAGACGATGACACGGCTGACCGAACAGATTTTGTCGCATACGACGGGCCTGCCCGAAGGCGCTCCTGTGTCCGCCAAGAGCCTGCTGCACCTCGGAAACCGGGCGGCCGTGGATCAGGCATTGTCGCGCCTGACGGAGCGCGGGCAGCTCATCCGCGCCGGTCGTGGCGTCTATCTGCGCCCCATCACCAGTCGATTCGGCACGCGCACGCCTTCGGTCGAGCAGGCTGTCGAGGCTCTTGCGACCCAAAAGGGAGAGGTCATCGTCTCGAACGGCGCCGCCGCGGCGAACGCCCTTGGCTTGACGACGCAGGTGCCCGTCCGCTCGGTCTATCTGACCTCCGGGCGCAGTCGAAAGATGCACCTCGGCAAGCAGGTCGTGGAATTGCGGCACGCGCCGCGCTGGCAACTGGCCCTGGCCAACCGGCCAGCAGGGGAGGCCGTGCGGGCTCTGGCCTGGCTCGGCCCGGAAAAGGCGGAGGCCGCGCTCACGACATTGAAGCGGAAGATGCCGCCCGGCGTGTTCGGCGAACTGGTCGCCGCCGCGCCGCAGCTTCCGACATGGCTCGCGCAGAGCGTCGGAAAGGCGGCGTATGGCTGACGTCTTTCTCCAGCTTTCGGCCGAGGACCGGCGCGACGCGCTGGGTGTCGCGGCCGACCGTTCGGGCCGTCCCACCCATCTTCTCGAAAAGGATGTGTGGGTGGTGTGGGCGCTGGCGACCCTCTACGCCGCGCCGCTCGGCGAGCATCTGGTGTTCAAGGGCGGCACGTCGCTGTCGAAAGCCTATCAGGTCATTCGCCGGTTTTCGGAGGACGTGGATCTGACCTACGACATTCGGGCGATTGCACCCGATCTGGTCGGGGACAATGGCGAGGGGCTGCCGAAAACCCGAAGCGAGGAAAAGCGCTGGTCCAGCGAGGTCCGTCGGCGGTTGCCGGCCTGGGTCGCGGAAACCGTGCAGCCCGTGATCGCGAACGCGCTGGCCGCCGAAGGTCTGGCGGCGACCATCCGCGTCGAGGATGACAGGCTCTTTATCGACTATGAGGCGACCGCGGCCGGGTCAGGCTATGTCGCGCCCAGCGTCATGCTGGAGTTCGGCGCCCGCTCGACGGGCGAACCGGCGAGCCTGCGCGATGTCTCCTGCGACGCCGCCGGCCTGATCGACGGACTGGTATTCCCGATGGCGCGGCCGCGCGTCATGCACGCGGAGCGGACCTTCTGGGAGAAGGCGACCGCCATCCACGTCTTCTGCCTCCAGGAGCGGCTGCGCGGCGACCGCTTCGCGCGACACTGGCACGATGTCGCCCGGCTGGATGAAGCCGGCTTCGCGGAAGCTGCTTTCGCCGATCGCGAACTGGCCAACGCTGTCGCCCGGCACAAGTCGATGTTCTTCGCGGAGAAGGCCGCCGACCGCACGCCGATCGACTATGCAGCGGCCGTCAGCGGCGGCCTGCAGCTCGTGCCGGTCGGCGATGGCGCGAACGCGCTGGAGGACGACTATGCCCGCATGGTCGAGGATGGGCTGCTCTTCGATGACGCAGAGCCGTTCGAGGCGCTCATGGCGCGATGTGCCGATATAGCTGCGCGCGCAAACAGCTCGGCCATATAAGAAACTGGGGGATCGGGGGGTATATGAGCGAAGTCGAAGAGGAGCGAAAATTCCAGTTTCTGCGGAACGGCGATGCCGATCCATCGGAACTCGACTGGAACAAGGGGATCGAGAGCGCCCGCCAGGCGATTTCCGAGGCCATGAACGCCAAGAATATCGCGTTTTTGCTCGGCGCTGGATGTTCCTCCCTGATGAGGGACAAAAAGGAACTCGGCATTGCGACCATGGCGCCCCTCGCCAAGGAGTTCTGCGGGGAAACCCTCGAGGCGCGGGCGGCGGGATTCTACGGTGATCCGCCGGTCGTCGGCGCTGCCCCGGCACCGTGGCGGCTGACCAAGAGCGAACTCGACTATCTCGATGCGCTCGGGATCGACCTAGCGAAGGACTACAGCCGCAATCTGGAACGCTTGATGGAGGTGCTATTCGCGCAGCGGTTCGTGCTGCGCCAGAGCGAGAATCCCGATCTTCACCCCTACCGTGCTGTCCTCGACGGCATCATCAAGAAGGTCCAGGACTTCCTATGGACCCGTGTCACTCAAGGGGCCTTCGCCACGGAGGGCGACACCACCGTGCGCGACCTCTACGAGCGGTTCTACAAGAAACTGGTCCTGCGAGATCGGTCCTTGCCCCGGCCGTGGGTGTTCACGACCAACTACGATCATTTCAGCGAATTGGCGATGGATCGGCTGGGCATTCCCTATGCCAACGGCTTTTCCGGCGTCGTGGAACGTCGCTTCAACCCGGCGATCTTCCGCTATGCCCTGGCCGAACAGCTCGACGTCGCCAGCCGCAAGTGGACCGCCGTCGACGCCTTCGTCTATCTCTGCAAATTGCATGGTTCGGTCACTTGGACCGAGGACGATCATGGCCTGTTCCCGATCAAGGAGGTCTGGCCTCCCGAGTCCACGAACCAGATGCTGATCTATCCGACGCCGGCGAAGCAGAACTCTTCGCTCGGCTCGCCCTACGCGGACCTGTTCCGGGAATTTCAGTCCCGGATCGTGCGCGAGCAGAGCGTTCTCATCACGGCCGGCTACGCCTTCGGCGATGAGCACCTGAACAACATCATCTACCAGGCGCTGACGATCCCGACGTTCCGTCTGGTGGTCTTCGCGGCGCCGGATACGGGCGGCGAGATCGCCAAGCTGCGGGCGCTGCGCGACCCGCGTATTTGGATAATTGGAGGCGAGGGTCCTGCCGAGGGGACGAGGGCGCACTACTTCGACATGATCGTCGAGCATTTCATGCCGCAGCGTCCCAGCGACAGGATCGATGACGCCGTTCGCAAGGTGTTGTCCGATCTGGCGCCGAAAAGGGACGACGAGACGAAGGACGTCGAGGCATGAGCCACGACGATCGCAAGCGCGCGATCGGCAAGGTGGTCTCGGTCGCGGCCGACCGCTTCGTCGTCGAGATGCACGCCGGCACGGACAATTTCACGGTCGTCGGCTTCGACGACGTGCATTATGTGGCGCGGCTGGGGTCATTTTTGATGATCCCGTCGCAGTCGGAATATGTCGTGGTCGAGGTTGTCGGCCTGCGTGAACGCGATGCGAGCACGCCGTCCGAGCGGGGCGACTTCGACCGGGCCGGTTCTTCCAAATATCTGGATGTGGTGCCTGTCGGCATGTTGCCGATGCGTGGTGGGGCGTTCCGCTTCGGCGTGTCGGTTTTCCCGTCCCTGTATGCGGACGCGCTCTATGCGCTGGACGGCGAACTCGACCGCATCTTCGAGACCGAGGCCGCCGTCGAACCTTCAGTCGGCCTGAACGGCGGCGCCTGCGAACCCGAAGGGGCCACGCGCTACCGGGTGCTGCCGATCGGTAAATCGGTGGTGTTCGAGAACTACGACATCAAGGTCCGGCTGAACGAGTTCTTCGGCGGTCATGTCGCCGTCCTGGGCAATACCGGCAGCGGCAAGTCCTGCACGGTCGCCTCGGTCTTGCAGTCCCTTTTCAGCAAACCCGAGGAGCATCACGCTCGCGGCGCGACGTTCATCGTCTTCGACGTCAATGGCGAGTACCACGCAGCCCTGAACGCCTCCGCGAAAGAGGGGGCCATCGGAGTCGAGCGCGTCGTGCTTGACGGCACGGCGGCAGGCTTTCGCTTGCCGCACTGGTTCCTGGAGCTGGCGGAATGGGAGCTGCTGCTGCAAGCCAGCGAGCGCACCCAGGTGCCGATCCTGCGCATGGCGCTCGGGCTCTCCACCTTGTTCTCAAATGTGGGGGCCGCAGAACTCAACAGCGTCCGCAATCACATCCTCGCCAAGTGCATCACCCAGATCATGCGCGACGACTCTTCGAGCCCGTCCAAGCATGATCGGATCATTGGCATCCTTCAGCGCTTCAGCACGAACGAGATCAACGCCGCAAAAATCCGGCCATTCATTGCGATCAACTTTGGCCAAATGGCCAACCCTGCGGGGCTGGATGCTTATCTGGTCGGCCCGAACGGCTTCGAGTTGGAGGATCTGAAGCTCCCAGACTATCAGAATCTGCCTTTTGATTTTTCCGCCCTCGGAGACGCGATAGACCTCGCCATCTTGTATGCGGAGGCGCACGGCAATCGGCAGATCCGTGACTACTGCTCCCAGATGGTGACGCGCTTCCAGGCGCTGGAAGATCGTCGGGAGTATGAATTTCTTCGCCACGAGGCGGTCGGTGCTGCCGCCGACAATGGAGAGCTGGAGTTTCTGACCCGGCTGATCGGATTGGTTGGCAAGGGAGCCGGTCACACCAAGGCCAATCAGATCATCATCATCGACATGAATGATGTCGAGGACGAGGTGGTCGAGCTGGTCAGCGCGGTGATTGCGCGGATGCTGTTTCGCCTGCTCCGGCGAGCCGATCCGCGTAACCGCTTCCCGATCCACCTCCTGCTGGAAGAGGCTCACCGTTACATCTCGGCGACGCCATCCCGCTATGCCGTGGACGCGACCAAGATATTCGAGCGCATCGCTAAGGAGGGGCGCAAGTACGGCATGTTCGTGCTCTTGGCGTCTCAGCGCCCGAGTGAGCTGTCCAAGACGGTTCTCAGCCAGTGCTCCAACTTCCTGGTTCACCGCATCCAGAACCCCGACGATCTCTCCCAAATTCGCCAGATGACGCCGTTCATTTCAGAATCGGTCCTGAAGCGGTTGCCGTCATTGCCTCGGCAGCACGCGCTGGTGTTCGGAACCTCGGTCAATCTCCCGACGACATTCAAGGTGCGGGAGGCATCGCCGCGGCCGCACAGCGACGATACCGCCGTGGTCGATTTGTGGTTCCACGAGGAAGGTCGAGCCGCTGATATTCACCTCGCGCTCCGTCCGGCCGACGCCGCTGCGGCGGCTGAAGGGGAGCCGATGGCAGCAAACGCAGCACCGAACGATGACATCTTCTGACCATCTGGAGACCCTGGCGCAGACACTGGAAGCCACGGGAGATTACCGGGTCATTCGGCGTCTCAAGCCGCGCCCTCGCATCATGCCGCCTCCAGGCACGCCGGTGCGCCTTGGCCTGGTGGTCGATGTGGAGACCACGGGGCTCGATCCTCAGCGCGACGAGATCATAGAACTCGCCATGATGCCATTCACCTATGGCTTGGATGGCACCGTTTACAGCGTGGGCGACGGCTTCCAAGGGCTGCGTCAGCCGAGCGAGTCGATCACGCCGGAAATCACCGCGATCACGGGCATCACGAATGAGATGGTGGCCGGCCAGGTTATAGATCCTGTCCAGGTCGCCAAATTCGCGGCGCCGGCTTCGCTCGTCATCGCGCACAACGCGGCTTTCGATCGCCGCTTCCTCGAACGCTTCGCCGAAGTGTTCTCGACGAAGCCCTGGGCCTGCTCGCTCAGCCAGATCGACTGGGCGGCGGAGGGATTCGAGGGCGCGAAGCTCGCCTATCTCGCTCAGGCGGCCGGCTTCTTCTATGATCGCCACCGCGCGATGCACGACTGTCTTGCGACGATCGAGCTGTTGGCGATGCGACTGCCCCGATCTGGCGTTACGGGCCTTAGCCGCCTTCTGGATGGCGCCCGTACCGTCGCCTGGCGCATCTGGGCAGAGAACTCGCCCTTCGACCTCAAGGATGTTCTCAAGGCGCGAGGATACCGCTGGAACGGCGATCCCGGCCCTCAGCCGCGCGCGTGGTATATCGACATTTCCGAAGCCCAACGCGAGGCCGAGCTGCGGTTCTTGAGGACGGAAATCTATCGGTATGAGGTCGATCCCCCGGTCCGGCGGATCGATGCCTATGATCGGTTTTCAAATCGCATTTAAGCGCCACCAAAGGTCGGGCTAACGCTTGCTCTGGTCGTACCCGTTGCCGCCCTCGACGTTTCCGCCCGCCTTCAATAAATCGCCGATGGAGCGTCCGCCGATCCGGCAGGTGGCCACCACGCGGTCGTAGGACTTATGGTTGGCAATGCACTCTGTGTTCCGGCCCGTGGCGAGTCTTTCCAACGCGGCCTTGGCAGCCGGGCCGGTGGGGGAGTGGAGTTCGGGCGCGTAGAAATCCTCTAGCCGGATCTCCACCCAGTTGGCTGGCCCTTGGCCCACGGCCACGCACAGGGAGTCGCCATCGCCGACATAGACCACTGGACCGGAGAAGTGCGCGCCCCGGTGGAGATAGGACGGCATCGGGCCGCGGTCGGGAATGGCCTTGCAGGGATCGGCCTTGGCCGCGGTCGCCGTGGTCAGCGCCGCCAGAAACGCCAGGCCGATTACGATACGCATAGTCGTTTCTCGCTTCCGCTTTATGGGGCGCCGATGGCTCATGCCGCCGCTTTCAGGCGCTTCTTGGCGAGCATCGCGCGAACGAACTTGTCCCATTTCGCCATGCCGGCGCGCTTTTCCACCATGTAGTGCCAGCGGTCATAGTGCTTGGAGCTGACGTCCTGCAACGCGTGGTTCTGGAGGCGGTCGCGGATTTCCTTCGAGACCCCCGCCTTGCCGGCCAGCGTCTTGAAGGTCCGGCGCAGGTCACGGTTTGTCACATAGGGAATCACGCCGCGGTCCCGCTGGCGCCACATGAACGAGTAAAGCGTGCCATGGCTGACAGGCTTGGACGGGTCTGTGGCCGATGGGAAGAACCAGCCGTATTCGTTGACGTTGATGGACGCGAGTAGCTCTGCGGCCAGCCCTGGCACCGGAACGGCATGGGGCTGGTCGTTCTTGGTCTTCGACCAGTCGATGATCTTTTCCTTGGCATCCCACTGGTCGATGTGAAGGCTGGCGATCTCCTGGACGCGCTGGCCGGTCAGCATGATGATCCTGACGGCACGGGTATAGGGCGGATGAACCGGCGTGTCGGGACATTCCAGCCAACGATAGAGCTGCACGAACTCGTCCTCGTCGAGCCAGCGGGTGCCCTTGACCTTCGGTTCGGTCGGAATGCCTGTCGCCGGATTGAAGGGGATGCGAAAGCGGCGAGCCGACTGCTGCCGATAGTCATTGTCGGACTTCATGCCCCAGCCAAAGGCCGCATGGAGGTAGGAGCGCACATGGTCGGCCATCGACTTGGCGCCGCGTTCATAGATCGGACGGATCAGCTCGACGACTTCCTCGGCCTCGATCTCGCGGGCGAGGCGGTTGCGCCCAAGGGTGTCGGCGATCTTGTTGAGGCCCTTCTCGGTCTCCTTCCAGGAGGGCTTATCGGCGGCCTTGAGTGAAGCGACGTACCCCTCGAAGAGGTCAGCGACAGTGCCGGGGCGGGTGTCGGACGCGATCTTGATGCTCCGGCCCTTCTGGATCACGTCGGCATAGTCGCGCTTGAAAACCTCACGAGCCTGCGCGAGCGACGTCGAAGGGTAGGCGCCGATCTTCTTCTTGGTGCGTTTGCCGTCACGCCATTGCTGCGCCATCCAGTCGGCCGTGACGCGCTTCGGCATCGGCTTGAGAACAAGGACGAGCCGGCCAGTGCCGCGCCCCTCGCCATCGGCAAGGTTCTCCTGCTTGCGGCTGATCTCGACGCGCTTCAGCGCATGTCGGATCGCGGTGTCGGTCAGGGCTGGCATGGCGTTTCCTCCTTGTCCGCAACTGGGATCGGTCGAGGAGAAACGGGGATCGTTTGCTGGGAGCGGAAAGCCGTTTTCTATCCCTTCAACCGCCCCCAATTTGCCAGAACCGCCCCCACTACGCAATGTTCAAAAACGCCAATTTCTCTAGTGTTTCAACGGGATTGAGCGTGATCCTGCGTGATCGAAATCAATGAGTGGGGTGGTGTGACGCCAGCCGAAACGGCTAACCCGACTGTAAAAGGTCCGGCGCCTCGCCAGGCGGCCTTCGGATTCATCTTTGCGTCGGCGCTGATGAACTCGATCTCGTTCGGGATCATGCTGCCTATCGTT
>NZ_JAGMXV010000423.1 GCF_018006725.1 Rhizorhabdus sp. | reverse complement strand
GAGGTATTGCCCATGCAGTCGTTTGTGCGATTTGTCGCTCTCATGGCAGTCGTGATGACTACGGCCTCGGCCTGTGTGCACGTGCAGGCGACGAAGGACGCCGTGACTGCGACGTCTGCGAGCGACAGCTACTATCAGTTTCAAAAGGTTGTTTATCAGAACTCGGGTGGGCTGCCGGATGATCGCGCGTACTTTTTGCGGGTGCTTCGCAATATCGGAGCACACGTCACCGCCACCGAGGGCAATGTGGAGATCAGGCTTGTGAGCTTCTCCGGCGGCGTAAAGGTATTCCAGCAAGCCAAGACGGACCCCGAACTCGCCAAGGCAATTGACGCTGTGCGCGAGAAGAAGGTTCGCCTGCTGCTATGCCGCAATACGATGCGCGCTATGAACCTCACCGTCGACGATGTCTACGGAGTGACAGAAGCCGACATCGTTCCGAGCGGCGTTGCGGAACTGGCGCGGCTGCAAGGCATGGGGTTTGTCTACATCCATCCCTGACTTGACGGTCACGCAATCGCGACGCTCCAGGCGCATCTATGATGTTTCAGAAGTCCTTTGTATTGGCCGCCTGCCTGATGCTGGCTGCTCCGGCCAGCTTGGCTCAGGATCCGCTAAGTCGAACTCTTGACGGGCATCCCGACCTGCAGGGGCGGTGGACCATGCGCACATTGACGCCTTTTGCTCGTCCGGCAGGGATTTCAGCTTCGTCGGTAGCTGCGGAAGGCGAGGCGGCTCTGCTCAATCTCATTATGCAGCAGCGTCTTGCGGCTGAGCGATTTGATCCTGGCACGTCTCAGCCTGACGGAGACGCGCTCGCCATCGTGAATGGCGAGCGGCGTACATCGGCCATTGTAAGCCCCAGGAACGGGCAACTCGCATTGACGCCAGCAGGCGAGGCGAGGCTGCAGCAACGCCCGGACGGATATGATGGTCCTGAGGCGCGCCCCGTCAACGAGCGCTGCATCGCGGATGCCGGAAGGGCGCCCTATCGTGTCATGTCGGGGGAGATGTTCTTTGAAATCATCCAGACCAGGGATCACTTTGTCATCCACAAGGAGGGGATGGATTCTCCCAGGATTTTCGCCAACACCCGTTCCAGTAGCGCGTCAGGATCATGGAGCGGGGTGTCCGCGTCGCGTTGGGAAGGCGATACATTTGTGATCGAGACAGCGGGCTTTCGTGCGGATGACACGAACCGCCGGATTTCGGGGCCAGGGGCAGCGGGCTTTCCAATCGCTTCGCAAACACGGATCACGGAATGGCTGATTCCAGTCTCAAGCGAAGTGATCCTCTATCGCTATCGCGTGGATGATCCCGCGTTGTTTCGCGAACCTCTGGTGGTTGAACTTCCTTTGACCCGCACGTCTGAGCGTCTTTTTGAAAGCGCCTGCCACGAGGGAAATCTCAGTCTCGCCAGCACCCTGCTCGGCGCCCGTATGCAGGAATTAAAAACGCCTGCGGCTGTCGAGGCGCCGCGATAGCGCTGATCCGGCCACAGTAGACCATCTGCTCAACTGAATTCCGAAGGGCCTCCATCGGGGACGATGCTTGTGCATGCGTCAATTTGAACGCTTCTAAATCGCAAGTTGCGCATATAAGAAGGTATGCATATAACTGGTGTTCAGCCAGTTCAGGAGCAAGTCCGATGATTGCCACGACTGACGTTACATTCGCCTCGCGCGGAATGCCGCGCCTCAACGAGGCGGCGCCCGATTTCGAGACCGTGACCACGCACGGCGTACGAAAGCTGTCCGACTACAAAGGCAAGTGGCTGATCCTGTTCTCACACCCGGCCGACTTTACGCCCGTCTGTACGACCGAGTTCATGGCATTCGCCCGCGCGCACGACAAATTCACGGCGCTCAACACGGAACTGCTCGGACTGTCGATCGACAGCAAGTACGCTCACATCGCCTGGGTCCGGTCGATCAAGGAAAAGTTTGGCGTCGATATCCGCTTCCCGATCATCGAGGATCTGTCGATGCGCGTCGCGCACGCCTACGGTATGGTCATGCCGGGGGCGAGTGACACCTCAGCCGTGCGCGCGACCTTTGTCATAGATCCGAATGGCATCCTCAGGGCGATGGTCTACTATCCGATGTCGAACGGACGGTCGATCAACGAGTTCCTGCGTCTTGTCGCTGCCCTTCAGACCGCTGATGCAAACAAGGTGGCCACGCCGGAGAACTGGCAGCCCGGCGAGCCTGTCATCGTTCCTCCGCCGCAGACTTCCGATGCGGCAGAGGCCCGCAAGGGCGAGGGCTACGACTATACGGACTGGTATTTCTCCAAAAAGGTTCTCTAGCGTGCGGATTGATCCGGGGGCGACGCCTCCCGGGACTCTCCTGAGCAACCGACGAACAGGAATGACGTTCGATGAATCCAGAGATCAAGACCTTCTTCGATCATGAGACCTTCACAGCGAGCCACGTCGTCATCGACCCGATGAGCCTGTCCTGCGCGATCATCGATTCCGTGCTCGATTTCGATCCTGCGGCCGGGCGTACGTCCACCAGGAATGCCGACGATATAGTTGCTTTCGTTGAGGGGAGGGGCCTCACGGTTCAGTGGATTCTCGAGACCCACGCACATGCAGATCACCTCTCGGCGGCGCCATATCTCAAGGAGCGGCTGGGCGGACGGATCGGCATCGGGGAACATATTCGCGAGGTCCAGGTCGTCTTCGGACAGATCTTCAACGAGAGCGCTACGTTTGCGCGCGACGGGTCCCAGTTCGACCACCAGTTTGTCGACGGCGAAGTGTTCGGCATCGGGAGGCTTGAGGTCCGGGTAATGCATACGCCGGGGCATACGCCCGCTTGCGTGACATTCGTGGTCGGCGATGCCGCCTTTGTCGGTGATACGCTTTTTATGCCTGACTACGGAACGGCGCGCGCCGACCACGAATGTCACGCAAG
>NZ_JAGMXV010000165.1 GCF_018006725.1 Rhizorhabdus sp. | reverse complement strand
GCACATAGACAGATCCGTCCGGCGCTTCCGCCGCCGAGCGGATGCGAGCGCCCATCGAATAGCGTGCAACCTCCATCGAACTGTCGGTGCCGAGGTTGACCAACAGCAACATCTTGCCCGACAGAGCGGTCACCAGCGCCTTGCCACGCCAGGACGGAAACATCTTCCCACGATAGACGATCATGGATGAGGGCGAGATCGCCGGGTTCCAGCTGACCCGGGGGGCTTCCAGATCGGGACGGGTCGGATGGTCGGGAATCGGGCGGCCATCATAATGATCGCCGTTGGAAACGATCGGCCAGCCATAGTTACGACCAGGCTCGATCAGATTGATCTCATCCCCGCCTTTCGGGCCCATTTCCACGTCCCACAGCCGCCCTTCCAGATCGAAGGCGAGGCCGAGGGGATTGCGATGACCAAAGCTCCAGACCGCAGCGTCGAAGCCCTTGTCGGCAAGCGGATTGCCGGCGGCAGCGCGCCCGTTCCGGTCGAGCCTCAATATCTTGCCGAGCACGCCCTTCGGATCCTGAGCAGGCGTGAACTTCTGCCGTTCGCCCAGCGACAAGAAGAGATGCCCGTCGGGGCCGAAGGCGATGCGCCCAGCATAATGCCCACCACTCAGTTGCGGATAGGCCTTGTAGAGAATCTTCGGCTCCACCAACCGATTTCCCACGAGGCGCGCGCGCATCAGTTCGATGCCGTTCGGCGATCCCGCCGCCGAATAGCTGATATAGATCAGTCCGTTGCGCGCGAAGTTCGGATCGACGGCAACCTCGCCCAGTGCGCCCTGGCCGTCCGAATTGACCACAGGCGCCGCCGCAATCTCCGTCCGCTTTCCGCCATCGTGCGACAGCAGAAATAACCGGCCAGCCTTCTCCGTGACGAGCAGCCGGCCGTCGGGGAGAAATGCCATCGCCCATGGGCTATCGAACCGCGCAACATCCTTCGCGACGAAGGGCTTGGCTGAAAATGGACGTTCCCCGGTAATCGGGGCCTGCGCCGCAAAGGCGGGCATCGCCATGCCCGCAAGGGCGAGCCCGGCCGCCATGAAAAAACGCTTCACATATGCCTCCTGTTTTCGCTCTCAACCCGTGATCGCGCCGCAAGTTGCCCAGGCTGTGCGGTAGGGGATACCCTACCGCCGCGCGTCTCCGGGCTTGAGCACGGCGGACTTCCGCTTCTGCTCGGCCGGCGGGACATGCGTGATGGTGGCGGCATATTCGGCGAACAGGACCAGCAGCCAGATTTCCACGCCGCGCCAATGGCCGCTGAACAGGCTCGCCCCCACGTCCAGCATCAGCAGCACCAGCGCCATCATCCGGAACCAGCGCATGCTGAAAGCCGGCATGTCGGCGCGGAACGACGCGGTGAACATCATGAACAGGCTGAACAGCCCGGCAATGATCTGCGACGTGAGCGTCGTCGCGATGCGGAGCTGGTCGAGCGCGGTGATGAACCAGAACAGCCGAGAGACGGCATATTGCGATTGCCGGGTCATCTGGCACAGCTTGATGATCGGCGGGACGAACAGGGTCTTGCCGATCCAGACGTCGAGATCGATCACGGTCATGCGGGGCCTATAGCAGGACTTTGCGATGGTGCCACCCGGCGGAGGCGGCCATCTATCTCAAGAGCCCTCGTCATGCTAGATGGGCGGATGCCGCGTGGGTGACGGCGCGTCTTGGGGTGTAGTAGCGTATGTTCAGACTAGCAGCTCTGGCGCTTGCGGCCTTGACCTGGGCAGCGTCGGCTCCGGCCGCCATCGTTGTCACCGTGAATGCGGCGGGCTCGACCTCGGCCAATTTGTCCGGTTACACATTCGGGGTCGCCAATCTCGACAATGTGTCGAACGGGCCGACCTCTTTCAATTTCGTCGGGTCGCCCATCACTGGGACGACGATGGATGGGTACATCAACATCGGTTCCGCGAACGTCTATGGCGGGGCGGGCGGCTCGGGCCAGTTCGCTTCCCTTTACGGCGATCCTGCCACCATCCAGCTGTCCCAGTCGGTAAACTATTTCGGACTGTGGGGCTCGGCGCTCGACGGAAACAACTCGGTCGCGCTGTACAACGACAACACCCTGCTCGGCACCTATGCGCTGCAGTCGGTCCTGCAGGCCAGTCCGGGCTTCAACAGCGGCTATTATGGCAATCCGTCCGGCGGCGGCAATGCAGGCGAACTCTACGCCTTCTTCAACTTCGCCAGCGACAGCGCCTTCAACCGCGTCCAGCTGATTCAGAATGGCGGCGGCGGCTTCGAGTTCGACAACCTCACCGTCGGAACGTCGGTCGTCAGCACCGCACCCGAGCCTGCCACCTGGGCGATGTTCCTGATGGGTTTCGGCCTCGTCGGCGGCTTCCTGCGCCAGCGTCGCGACCGCGTACAGGCGTTGCCTCTGACCGCCTGACGGCGCGAGGAGACCGCCGATGCGGCCTCCTCGCGATCCTTTATCTTAGCCCGCCACAGCTCCGCTGCGCTTCTCGACGAGCTTCTCCATCACCGTCAGCGGCATCGCGCCGCTTTTCAGCACGTCGTGGAACTGGCGGATGTCGAACCTGCCGCCCAGCCGGGCCTCCGCCTGCTTGCGAGCCCGGACCCACGCCATATGGCCGACCTTGTACGAACAGGCCTGCCCCGGCTGCGTGCAATAGCGCTCTACTTCGCGCTGCGAACGCGGCGCGGCGAAACCGGTCGTCTCGACCATATAGGCGGTCGCCTTGTCGCGATCCCAGCGCTTCACATGGATGCCGGTGTCGACCACGAGCCGGGCCGCGCGGAACAGGAAGGACTGCAGATAGCCGGCCCGTTCGAGCGGATCGGCATAGCCGCCGAGTTCGTCTGCCAGCTGCTCGGCATAGAGCGCCCAACCCTCGCTATAAGCACCAAAGAAGCTGATCTTGCGCAGCGTCGGAATATCCTTCGACTCCTGCGCCAGGCTGATCTGCAGATGGTGGCCGGGGACGCCCTCATGATAGGTCAGTGCCGGCAGGCTGTATTTCGGCCAGTCGCCGACATCCTTCAGGTTGATGAAGTAGATGGCGGGCCGGGAACCGTCGAGCGTCGCCCGCTTGTAATAGCCGTTGGAGGCACCGTCCTGGATCTCGACCGGCACCGCCCGGATCTCCAGCGCCGCCGTGGGAACATGCGAGAAGTAGTGACCGAGCTTCGCATACATGCCCTTCACGCCCTCGTTGAGCGAAGCGATCAGCGCCGCTCGCCCGGCCGCGTCATTGGCGTAAAGCTGCCGGGGATCCTTGTTCAGCGCCGTAAGACGTTCGCCCACGCCGCCCTTGGTGAACCCCTGCGCCTTGAGGATCGCGTCGAGCTCGGCGCTGATCTCCGCCACCTGGTCCAGGCCCATGCGATGGACCTCATCGGGCGTGAAATTGGTCGTCGTCGCCTGTGCCAGCGCCGCTGCGTAGACCGCGTCGCCATCCTGCAGCCTCCACACGCCCGCCCCCGGGCGCGTCGTCCGGCGCAATTCGGTCATCAGCGCGATCTGCCGGTCCAGCGCCGGATAGACGTCCTGCTCCACCAGGCGCGCCGCTGCCGGTCCGAAGTCGCCGACAATGCCCTTTTCCGCCGCCCGGCGCGTCAGCGACAGCACCAGCGGGCTCTTCTCGGCAGGGACTTCGCGCAATTTACGGAGCTGCCCCAAGGTCAGGTCCACCGAAAAGTCGGGCGCCGTGAAGCCGCGCTCGGAGCGCGCCCGCTGCACCGCGCTGTCGGTATCGAGAACCGGACCGAAGGCCTCCAGCCGGGCGAGATAGGCGTCGCAATCGGCTCGGTCCGCAATCACATGCGCGTCGTTGAGAAAGTCGGGGACGCTGAAATAGGCTCCACCCTGCTGGAAGATGCGATAGGGCCGGATCACGCTGTCGATACCAAACCGCTCAGGCGCGACGGTCGAGTTACGCAGCGAATAGAGGACTATTTCGCGGTTGAGCGCGGCCGCCTCGGACAGCTTGTCCACCGGAAAGGCCTCGAGCTGCGCCAGACGCCGCTTGGTCCGCGCCAGATCGCGCCGCATCTCTTCGTCGCTATTATCGTCCAGCCGGCTCTTGGCCGCCGCGCGTGGTCCTTTGTCGAAGCCCAGTCCGGTACAGAATTCGGGTGAGGCGTCGAGCGCTTCGGCGAATATCTCGTCGAACAGCGCGTTCAGCCGGGCATCATCGGGTCCAGCCGGCGCATCGGTGGCCGCCGAGACGGCCCAAGGGTGAAATCCGGCAACCAGCGCGGCGACGCCTGCCGATGCGATGAACGAGCGACGATCCATTTGAAAACCCTCTCCAAATACTGTGCTGACAGTCTTGTAGAGAGGGCCTTCGCACTTTGCCAGCCAGGCGACCCGCTCAGCCGTCGATCCGGGCCACCGAAACGCTCTGCTCGACCATCTCGGCATTCCCGAAGGCCGTCATGAACGCGATGTCTGTCGCGTCGCGGCCGACGGCGATGCGTGCCAGTCCGTCCAGCGGAGCAAGCCCGGTAGGGTCCACCAGATACCATTCTCCCGCCAGCCACACTTCGACCACGGCATGGAAATCGGGCGGGTCGAGGTCCAGCGCATAGGCCGAGACGACCCGCGCCGGAACACCGGCTGCGCGCGCGAAGGCCGTCAGCAGATGGGCAAAGTCGCGACAAACGCCCTGGCGCGAGACGAAACTGTCGACCGCAGTGGTCGTGCAGTCGCTCGACCCGATGCGATAATCCATATTGTCGTGCACCCAGTCGGTCATTGCGACGATCTTCGCGCCGTGCGGATCGCCGGGGAAACGGCGCTCGACGAAGGCCTCCAGCCGATCGGACTCACAATAGCGGCTTGGCCAGAGATAGGGGATCACGCCCGGCGGCAGCTCTCGCCGGGGCGTTATCGGCAGCGCCTCGATGGGCGAACTGCGCCGGAGCAGTTCGACCTGCGCGGTGTAGCGCGCCTCGAAATCGCCTTCGGCCCGCATCCATGTGCGCCGACCGATGCCCTCCTCGCCCGCTATCGGACGAAGCTCGCCGCTTCCGCTAACGGTCAGCAGATCCTCGATCAGCCGCTGGTCTTCGAGTTGGGCGACCTCGACGCTCAGCAGAACGTCGGTCGGTTGCGCGAAACGGTAGTGAAGATGGGAGTCGATCCGGACGCGCATGGGTTCTCCAGGCTGGAATTACAGCATCAGGACACCGGGCGGAGCGCAAAGTTCCGGGACCATCAGCAGATCGCCTCCAGGCCGGTGATCGCCGCTGCGAGCCGTAGCCGATCCTCATCGCATTCGGCCCCTGGGCCACGCCCCGCTGCGAGCAGCCGATCGAGCCAGAGCGGACCATATTCGAAATGATGGTCGATGCAGAGGCTCTCCACCACCTTGCGCACGTCCCGACCACATGCGTCGAGACGGGCGAGCCGACGGTTGAGCGCTGCCTCCAGCTGCGCCGAACGGTCGGTGTCGGCCTCGACCGGCCGACCGACCGCCCCTCGTCCGACCATCTCACGATACAATCCCCCGCTGGGCGCCAGCGCGGCATAGTGCACCCAATAGAGTTTGAAGAGCGTCCGGCCGGCATCGCGCAGCGCTTCGGCGGGCCGGTTTCGATGGTCGAGCAACCCGCCCAGATAGGCACGACCGATCGCATCGACCGCCTGCCCATGCTCACGCCCGCCGCGCAACGTCGCGGCCGCTTCTTCTGCCTGCCCCTTGCGCCAAAGCCGGGCAGCGACGGGATCCAGCCCGCCGACCCGCTCCGCGCGATGCAGGCGAAGCTCGGGCGTTCCTCTGTCCATAGCCGGTTTGCCGCTCGCCTTGAGCCGCCCACCCGCTGTCCGCGCACCCGCCAGCCTCTTCCGTCCCGGCCTTGCCATCCCGCATCTCCCAGCTAGACAAAAAACTTGCACTCATCGGTTCAAAATTTACTGATCCTGGCCTCCAGCCAGCGAGGACAGTCATGCTCCGCCCCCACGAACGCCTCCGCTCGCTGCGCGCCCGCTCGGGCCTTTCGATGCGTGCCTTCGCCGCCACGCTCGGAACACCACTCGACAAGCGCTATGCCTATTATGAGGAAAAGCGGTTCACTGGCCCGCTGCCCATCGATGCCGCCCGACAGATTGCCGCAGCGCTCCAGCCCTTCGGCGTGGACAGTGCGGAGATTTTCGCGCTGGCCGGGCTCTCGCAGGACGAAAGCGAAGCCGAGGGGGCCGTCGAGCCCGACGTCCAGCAGGTCCTGCTGCCAGTAGCCCTGCCTAATGTGGCAGCGCTGACCCGGATGTTCGAAATCCTGCTCGAAGATCATGCCCCCGAGGAAGGCCATGCCGCGCTCGCGCGAAGGCTTGCGTCGCGTTTGCCAGCCGCGCTGCAGCGCGCAGCCTCTTCCATGCCAGTTCGGGCCCGGCTTCCGCGCGGCGGAGGTGCTGCACCTCGCGCCAGGCATCGTCCGCCTCCCCCGCGCGAATAGCGCATCCGACCTCGCAGGAGACGCAACCGAGGCTGCAGGCCGGAGACGATCGAAACACGCCTTGCTTCATCGACTCGCTCCTCATTTGTTCTTTTTATGTTCTATTTTCGATGCGCGGCGATGTCTAGGAATTTTCCTATTATCAGATCAAAAAAAGAGCCCGGATTGGCCGGGCTCCTGTCGGGGGTTCGATCAGAAACCGCGCGGGACCTCGCGCAGCGAACGATAGAGCGCTCCATTGGCAGCAAAGACGGCCTGTGCCCTTGCCACCGTCACCGGATCATGCGTCGGCTGCGGACGGAACACCGGTGCGATCAGCCAGTTGGGCGGGGTCGGGCGCTCCGCTGCAGATGTCGCGGCGCCGTCAAGGACAGCGCCGGAAACCAGCAGTTCCGCCTGCGCCATCATGTCGCTCGTCATCATGTTCATTGCGACTCACCGCCCCGATCGATGTCCTGACGACCTGATGCCCCTATCGGTCGCTCAAGAAAATAGGACTCCCGCATATGTTACAATTGTTGACAGCTTCCTAATTTCTCCCAGCTCTTCTGCCATTGCGGCTATCCGCAACAGGAATGCCGAGCATCGCCGGAATCAAGATTCTGATTGATATTTGTACAATTTTCTTGTATATCCGTCTCGGTTTGGCGGAGATGTCGACGTGCTGCAACGTGGTCAGACAGGATGCTCGCCGGAAATTGGCCGCATCGTCTCTCTCATCCGGGCGCTGGACGATCTGCGACATTGGACCGAGGCTATGGAAAAGCACAGCGCGGCCCACGACGAGCGACAGCCGCGGCTGGTGGTCAGTGCCGCACGGCTGCGGGACGAAGCATGGAGTCACAGCCTGCTCGCCGCGCACGATCTGTTCCAGATCGACGGACTTCACTCGGCCTGGGTCGATATGGCGGGAGGAAGTGCCTGAGCGACGCCTGCCGCCACCTCAGGAAGTGACGAGCTTCAAACCCGTTATGAACAGGATTCCCGCCAGCGCCCGCTGGACGAAGCTTTCGTTCAGCCACATCGTCAAGCGCGCACCGATGACGATCCCCGGGATCGATCCGATCAGCAGCATCGCAAGCAGATGCAGGTCGACCGCTCCGGCGATCATATAGCCGAGCCCGGCGACAAGCGTCAGGGGAACCGCGTGCATGATGTCGGTGCCCACCAGCTTTCGCGCGGTAAGCCGCAATGGATAAAGCATCAGCAACATCGTCGCCCCGAGCGCCCCGGCACCGACCGACGTCAGCGTCACGAGGGTGCCGAGCACCGCGCCGCCGAGTACCGTCAGCACTGGCTGCCAGCGGACGAACCGCTTTGCGCGCGCCTCGTCGTCGACATCGATCATCGCGGTGACCAGTTGACGCCGGAACAGCGTGGCGACCGACGTGGCGATCAGCATCCCGCCGAGCATCGTCACGACCACGCCATGCTTCACCTGATGGGCGCCGGACGCGAACAGGAACAACAGCGTCAGGATCGCAGCCGGTATGCTGCCCAATGCCAGCCAGCCGACGATCTTTACGTCTGCGCTCTCCTGACGGTGGTGGACGATCGAACCGGCGGTCTTGGTCACGGCGGCGAACCAGAGGTCGGTGCCGACGGCCGTGGTGGGGGCGACACCGAACAACATGATCAATATGGGCGACATCAGCGAGCCGCCCCCCACCCCGGTTATCCCGACGATGATCCCGACGACCAGTCCGGCCAGGGCATTCAACCAGTCGATATTGATCATGATGCCCCGGCTCTGTTCACGCCCCCCTATCGCCGGACGTCAGAGCACGGACAAGAAAGCCTTTCTTGCTCGACTGCAAGCGATCGCCCGCAAGTCTCGCCCACCAGCGCGATTCCATCGCGGCAGAGGGATGCTCCCAACAGAAACGGCAAAAGGCCGCCAGGATGGGCTGGAGCCTCCTGGCGGCCTTTGTCGGCCATGCCGGTTCGCCGCAGGATCAGCGGGCGGCGAGCTTAATGTCGGCAGCCGGCACAGCCTGAGCCAGCCGTGCCTTGGCGCCGACGATCGCCTTCTGACGGCAGGCGGCGACTTCGATGCTGGTGCCGACGTCGGAGCGACCGCAGACATTTTCGGCGGCGCGGCGGATGCGCGCGTCGAGTTGCGAAGCGCCGGCCGCGCTGGCGAGATCCAGGTCGCCATAAGCGACGGCGACACGGGCAGGCTCGGCGCGCAGCGGGGTCGCGGCAGCGATGGTGACGAAGGTGGCGACGATCGCGAAGGTGCCGGCGACGGTGTTGTTCAGCTTGGTCATTTCGAGGTCCCTTTTACTAAGCGTTGTGGATGCCACATGCTGAGCAGGAACCGTGCCAAACCGAATAACTCAGAAAAATCAGTGTATTTTCTGTCAGACCACAAAACAACCGCGCTACAGTTTGGCGAAAATCACCATCATCCGGCCTATATTGCGAATGCGTTACGACCTACGCCGCAACGCGGTCACCTCGATCTCGATTTTCATCTCGGGTCGGATGAGCCCGACGATCAGCGCGGTCGCCGCAGGCCTGATTTCGCCGAAACATTCCCCCAAGACAGGAGCGACGTCCTCCCACCACGCGGCGTCGGTCAGATAATAGGTCGCCCGCACGACATCGGCGAGCGCGAAACCTGCTTCGGACAAGGTCCGCTCGATCAAGTCGAAAGCATTGCGGGCCTGATCGGCCACCGCATCTGGCATGATCCGGGTGACCGGATCGTAGCCGGTGGTACCCGCGACGAAGGCCCAGTCGCCGTCGACGATCGCCCGGCTATAGCCCGCCTGTCTCTCGAACGGAGACCCCGAGGAAATGCGGGTGCGCGTCATTCCTCGCTATCGGTGTAGACGATGCGGACCTTGGCTGCCGCTGCGCGCGCAGCGGCGCGGGCCGTTTCGCTCGTTCCATCGCGCGCCAGCGCCAGGGCGACTCCCATGCGCCGGTTCGGGCGCGTTACCGGCTTGCTGAACAGACGGAGATCGGTCTCCACCCCGTCGATGGGTGCCAGTGCGTCTTCCAGACCTTCGAAGCGGAACGCCTCGGCATGGCGCTCCGCAAGAATGACCGCGGACGCTGCAGCCCCGTTGAGATGGATATGCGGGATCGGCAGTCCCAGGACAGCGCGGGCGTGCAGATCGAATTCGGTCAGGTTCTGCGAAATCAGCGTGACCATGCCGGTGTCGTGCGGCCGTGGCGACAATTCGGAGAAGATCACCTTCTCACCCGCCACGAAGAACTCGACACCGAACAATCCATAGCCGCCCAGATTGTCGACCACCTTGCGCGCCATGTCCTGCGCGGCGGCCAGCGCCTTCTTCGACATCGGCGTCGGCTGCCAGCTCTCCTGATAGTCGCCGCGCTCCTGCCGATGGCCGATCGGCTCGCAGAAGATCACACCCTGACGCGTGCGGATCGTCAGCAGGGTGATTTCGTAATCGAAGGCGATGAAAGCCTCGACGATCACGCGCTGCCGATCGCCCCGCATCCCGTCGACGGCATAGTCCCAGGCCGCGTCGATCGCCCCGTCGGCCGTGACGATGCTCTGCCCCTTGCCCGACGACGACATGACCGGCTTCACCACGCAGGGTATGCCGATCTTGGCAACCGCCTCGCGCATCTCCTCCCGGCTTTCGGCGTAGAGAAAGCGCGAGGTCACCAGTCCCAATTCTTGTGCTGCCACATCGCGGATGCGATCGCGGTTCATCGTCAGCTGCGTGGCGCGTGCCGACGGCACCACGGAGAAGCCACGATCCTCATAGTCCTTGAGGACTTCGGTGCGGATCGCCTCGACCTCCGGCACGATATGGTCGGGCCGATGCTTCTCGATCACGGCGGCCAGCGCCTCTCCATCCAGCATGGAAAAGACCTCAGACGCGTCGGCCAGCTGCATAGCCGGGGCGTTCGCATAGGAATCGCAGGCGATGACATAAGCACCCAGCCGCTTGGCGGCGATCACGAACTCCCGCCCCAATTCACCAGAGCCGAGCAGCAATATCTTCGCGATCGGGGTCATCAGTGTCTCCTTGCAGCCGGCGATAGAGCCTCCCGACCGCCAGATAAAGCGCCTGCGGCATATCCTTAGGGGAATTTACATAAGTTCATTTTGTATCGGCCGCACGATCCGCTACTCCTCGTCGCAAACCGCTAAGGGGGCGAGGCGGCAAGTGTCTGTAGACCTTTTCATTTTTGCCGTGCTGCTGCTCATCAACGCGTTGATGACGATCGCCATGCTGCTCGCGGCCCGGACGCTGGGTCAGCCGCGAATGGCAAAGATGCTGGCTGCCGCCTTCGGCTGCAACGTCCTGCTCTACATCGCCGATCCGATCTATTATTTCTATTTTCGCGGCAATCCCTGGGCCAATCTGCTCGTC
>NZ_JAGMXV010000422.1 GCF_018006725.1 Rhizorhabdus sp. | reverse complement strand
GAACTCGGCCGCTATATGAGCGAGGAAGCGCAGGCGACGCTGACGGCCGCCATCGCGCAGATGCAGGCGAGCGGCCAGGGCTTCGCGTTCAAGTCGGTGCCCCAGGGTGCTGCAACATCGGTCTGGGCCGCAACCCTCGCCGACCCCGCCGAGATCGGCGGCCGCTATCTGGAAGACTGCCATGTCGCCGAGACGGTAGAGACGCAGAGCGTCGGCTTCGGCGTCCGCCCCTACGCCCTCGACGCCGCGCGCGCGAAGCTGCTGTGGGACAAGAGCGAAGCGCTGGTGGGAGAGCGGTTCTAAGGCCAGGAGTGAGGGCCCTACCAGTTATGATATGGCCGGCGCCAAGAGCAGCTGACACTGAGATGTCTGCGTGAGAAAACCTCGGTTAGGTATCAATCAACGTCGTGGGCATCCTAGCCGGAAGGATGACTACTTTCTGTGTCGAAGTTGATCTGCGAACCGGCGGGAGTTACGATATTCGGCGGCACCGGCCCCCGGGCTTCAAACCTGGGTGAGGCCGGTGTCCGCTCCGTGTTGCGATGGCAGTTCTCTTCCGGGTTCGCGCCACGTCTCATTTCAATGTGATACACTCGACCCTGAGATCGCTACGACCGCAGCAGTTCCCTGGACGGTAAGGCAATTCCTGAATCTGTAAGATGTACCTAAACGAAAATGGTCGGGGAGAGAGGATTCGAACCTCCGGCCCCTGCCTCCCGAAGACAGTGCTCTACCAGGCTGAGCTACTCCCCGACGGAGATCCGGTCGTTTTTTAGGCCTCGGGAGCCGACCGGATTGAGCCAAGTGGGGCGCCTATAGGGGGCGGTCCGATTCCTTGCAAGCGGGTAATCGCGACTTTTTCAGATTGTCGCATCCATACGCGATTCTGAGGCGCGCGACGGGGCGGCCAGTGTCTCTATCCGCCTCGCTCCAAAGGAAAAGGCCGGCCGGGTCGGCGTCGGGACGGGCGGGGTGCCCGGTTCCGCGACGCCGGCCCGACCGGCCCGTCCTATCTCGGATCTGAGGCCGAAGCCGTCAGGCGGCCTTGGCGTTCTTCGCGGCCTCGATCGCCTCTACGACGATACGACGCGCTTCGTCGGCGTCGCCCCAGGTGCCGATGCGCACCCACTTCTTGGCTTCGAGATCCTTATAGTGGGTGAAGAAATGCTCGATCTGCTGCATCACGATCTCGGGGAGATCGTCTTTCTCGCCGACCTTCGAATAATAAGGGAAGGTTCCGTCGACCGGGACGGTCAGCAGCTTCTCGTCGCCGCCAGCCTCGTCCTCGAGCTTCAGCACGGCGATCGGGCGGACGCGGACGACGCAGCCCGGCACGAAGGGGGAGCGCGCGACGACGAGCGCGTCGAGCGGATCGCCATCGGGCGAGAGCGTGTGCGGCACGAAGCCGTAATTGGCGGGATAACGCATCGGCGTGTGCAGGATGCGATCCACGAAGAGCGCGCCCGACTTCTTGTCGAACTCGTACTTCACGGGCTCGCCACCCACCGGCACTTCGATGATGACGTTGAGGCTGTTGGGCGGATCGTCGCCCACGGGGATGAGGTCGATGTTCATGGCGCGCCTTTATGCTGCACCGCATCGGATTCCAAGCCGATTCACCGCTACGTTCCCGGTTTTCGGCGCATGTCGCGTGCACGGGCGGGCGGGATCCCGCGCGTACCGCTCGCGCAAAGCGCTTCCACGCCGGGCGATGTGGCGATAAGGGCGCGGCATGAGCAGGATCGAAACACCGCGCCCGATCCGGGGCACGCAGGACATGCTGGGCGAACAGGCACGGCGCTTCAGCCATGTGGTCGAGACCTTCGACCGGGTGCGTCGCCTCTACGGCTTCGGCCGGGTCGAGGTTCCGGTGTTCGAGCCGACCGCCGTTTTCGCGCGCTCGCTCGGCGAGACCACCGACGTCGTTTCCAAGGAAATGTACAGCTTCGAGGACCGCGGCGGCGATTCGGTGACGCTGCGGCCCGAGTTCACTGCGGGCATCTGCCGAGCCTATCTGACCGAGGGCTGGCAGCAATATGCGCCGCTCAAGGTCGCCACCCATGGCCCGCTGTTCCGCTATGAGCGGCCGCAGAAGGGGCGCTATCGCCAGTTTCACCAGCTCGACGCCGAGATCCTCGGCGCGGGCGAGCCGCAGGCCGATGTCGAGCTGCTCTGCCTCGCCGACCAGTTGCTGCGCGAGCTCGGCGTCGCCGATGGGGTCACGCTGACGCTCAACACGCTGGGCGATGGCGAGACGCGCGATGCCTGGCGCGCGGCGCTGATCGCCCATTTCGAAAAGCATCGGGGCGAGCTCAGCGAGGACAGCCTCGACCGGCTGGCCAAGAATCCGCTGCGTATCCTCGACAGCAAGGATCCGCGCGATCGTCCGATCGCCGATGCCGCACCCGAGATAGATGCCTTTCTGTCGGCCGAGGCGGGCAGCTTCTTCGAGGCGGTCACGCGCGGGCTGGAGGCGGCGGGCGTCGCCTGGACGCGCAATGCGCGGCTGGTGCGCGGGCTCGATTATTATCGCCACACCGCGTTCGAGTTCGTCACCGATCGCCTCGGCGCGCAGGGCACCGTGCTCGGTGGCGGGCGCTATGATGGGTTGATCGAAGCGCTCGGTGGTTCGCCGACCCCGGCGGTCGGCTGGGCGGCGGGTATCGAGCGGCTGGCGATGCTGATCGAGGAGCCGGCGGCGGAGCGGATCGACGTCGCGGTCGTCCCGATGGGCGAGGCGGCGCAGGCGCTGGCGGGCCAGGTGCTCGCCGACCTGCGCCGGGCCGGGCTGGCGGCCGACATGGCCTATAAGGGCAATATGAAGCGGCGGATGCAGAAGGCCGATGCGGCCGGCGCGCGCTATGCCGTGATCATCGGCGATGACGAGGTCGCGCGGGGCGAGGTGTCGCTCAAGGATATGGGCGCGCAGAGCCAGCGGCCTGTT
>NZ_JAGMXV010000421.1 GCF_018006725.1 Rhizorhabdus sp. | reverse complement strand
ACTCCCCCCGTTTCCGGATTATGCCCACGCACGTCACGGCTGTTCCATCACAAGCGCCTCCCGAAGAAGACGATCCTGTCGAACGACGTATAGGACGGGTTTCTTCGCCTGCGCAGAATGATGCACCAGGCATAGAACCCGGCGCTTCGATCCGGCGCGAAAGCATGCCAGACCGACGGGTAAATAGCCAGTGCGCCGGCGGCGCTCTGATGCAAAATTCGTCACGCGCCTGTCACTGCTGACCCAATCGGTCTCTCACAGCAACTTCGTGGCTTCGGTCGGGCGCGGAACCTTGACCACCAGCACGCGAAACGGCTTGTCGCTCCGGTTGGACCACCTGTGCGGAATGCGAGCCGGGCTGGGAATGAGCATGTCCGGCCCGACTTCTTTCGTGTCCTCTCCAATCTCGACGATCCCTCGTCCTTCCAGGACATAGAAAAAGACATCGACGGGTGTCACGTGCTTCTTGAGCGATTCACCCGGTTCCAACGTGATATGAACGACCTGGGCATGCTCCGTGTCGTACAACCGACTCGCCTTGACCTGATGCGGATTCTGAGTGAGATCGGCCTCTCGCGCGTTGACCACTTCCATTGTTCACCTCCTTTGACTCTACAATGTCCGACGTTCGTGAGGCGGCGCTCGGCTGTCGAGCGGCCCACACGGCCGTCCACTAAGACCGGAATCTGACCCCTGCGCCCAATCCGTAATTCGGCGCGCCATTCGACAATCCGACACGCAACGACCCGGTCAGATGAACGATGTCGTTTACAATGTAGTTCGTCAAGGCGAAGAGGTCACGATCAACACGATGGCGCCAGGGACGTAGAAGTTGCGGCTTTCCAGATTCTCGTTGAACCAGACACGCATCTCCGGCACCACGCGGGCCCGGGCGCCCGGCTGATCGGTCGCTCGGACGAAACGAGTCTGCAGAAGGGGCTCACTAAACCGACCGGCGATCTGTCCGGCAAGGTTGAACACGATGCCGGCCGCGGATTCAGAATAGTTGCTCGATTTCGCCCTTCGCCCTGGCCAGATTGATGCGTGAAGCATTGAATCGAAAGAGTGCTTCGATGATGTTGTCGCGCGCGCGCGCCACCGAGGTCTGAGCGTTCGTCACCTCGATGTTGGTCGCCAGCCCCGCCGCAAACCGGTCCCGCGCAAACGTCAGTTCCTTCAGCGCCAACTCCAGCCCCTTCTCGGCGACGGTGACTTGTTGCGTAGAGGAATCAAGGGTCAGCAGCGCGTTTCGCACTTCCAGCGTCACCTGATCCGACACGTCCTTCATTCGGATCAATTCCTGCCGCACGCGACTCCGACTCTCCGAAATGCGTCCCTCCCGTTGTCCCCCGTCGAAAATGGGCACCGAGAGCATAAGACCGACCGACCTGGTTGCTAAGGCCTCATCCGGTTTCAGGCCGATCCATCCATAGTCGCCGTTCAAGGATAGAGAAGGAATCCGCTCACTAGTTACGGAACTCAGGCTGAGTGAGGCGAGCTTTTGGCGGGTGATCTGCGCCTTGAGTTCTGCGCGATTCTCTCGCGCGACGGCGAGGGCCGTGTCGGGGGTTTGGAATTCGACCTTCGCCGACGAGAGTTCGTCGGTCAGTATCACGGACACATTGAAATCGATGCCCAAGGTGCGAATGAGGTTCAACTTCGCGCTTTCGTGATCGTTTTGAGCGACGAGCAGTCGCTGGCGGGTATTCTCAACCTGGACTTCTTCCCGGGTCACATCGAGGCCCGTAGCCACGCCGGCCTGCTTTCGATCCTGCGCGAGCTTCAACAATTGTTGGCTGAGTTCGAGGTCCGCCTGTCGGGCTTTCACGGCTGCCTCCGCTCGGGAAGCCTCCATGTACAGCAGCCCCGCAGTGGCCATGACATCACGCTTGGTCACTTCGGCCTCAAGCCCTGCCACATCAACGCCGGTTCTTGCCGCCCGCCAGCGCTGGATCAGGCTCAGGCTGAAAATATTCTGAACGAGGTTGGCCCGCGCGTTGTACACATCGAACGGTTCCGTCACGGGTCTCTGCAGTCCCAAGCCGGAAAGTCTGTCGGGAGGAAGTCCGAAGGCGGCGAGATTGACCGTTTGATTGCTCCCGCTCATGAATCCGGATACGTTCGGCAATAACGCGCCCAAACTCGTACTGGCCGCCGATTGGGCCGCCACGATCCGTTCTTTCAACAACCGCACATTGGCGTTATTGTCGATGGCCGCCTGAATCGCCTCGTGCAAACTCAACCGCAGTTCCGGCGTCCCGGCCGGCGGCTCGGCGGCCGAGCCGGGCAGCCATGGCATGACGATGAAGCCAGAGCAGGCCTGCACCAACAAGACGAGTCTCCATAACCGCCTCACAGGGGCCTCCTTCCAACGGTGAACAGGCAGACGGACCATTCCGACATCCCCGTCCATCGTGTCTCGATGTGCAAAGATGACACCCTCCAACGCCGCGACATCGAAGCCCGCATCATCGCCGATGGAACGGGCGGATCGTCGTCGATCGAGGACCAGCCTAGCGCCGAATCGTGGAGGTTCGCTACAGGCTTCCTCGCGGGGTTGTGGCAGATAGCGGCAGACCGGCGGGACGGAATCAGCTCCGGCTCATTCCGGTCGGCTTCCCACGACCGGCTGTGGCAGCTCTGTGTGCTCTTGTTTCGGTATCAGGCCGGCAGATGAATTTCGAGGGCCACCGATCCACAGGTAATAGAGCACGGGAATGACGACCAGCGTCAGAACCGTCGAGGCGCCGACGCCGAACAACAGCGAGACGGCCAGTCCTTGGAAAATCGGGTCGAGAATAATCACGAACGCCCCGACCATCAATGCCGCGGCCGTCAACAGAATGGGACGCGTCCGGATCGCGCCCGCGCGAATCACGGCCTCCAACAGCGAGACCCCCTCCGCCTCCTGATGTTGAATGAAATCGACCAGCAGAATCGAATTGCGCACGA
>NZ_JAGMXV010000420.1 GCF_018006725.1 Rhizorhabdus sp. | reverse complement strand
ATTGAGAAGTGCTTCGATCGAATAGCCCGGTCGGCGACCATTTTCGGTGGGCGGGGTAGGCGGTAGTCGACCGTCGTCCTCGGCCATCCGGATGCGATTGGTCGAACAGCCAAGTAGTGCTGCAGCTTCGGCGATGCCATAGCGCACAGAAAGCGCCTTGCGACTCTCGGGAAGGAACGCCTGTCGCCGCAGCCGCTCGATCATCTTTTCGCCAGCCTCAGCCATTTCGGCAATGCGGGAGACTTCTGAATTCATAACTGCCCCGATGCGCGCGAATGAATGTTTTTGTGCATATAGCAAGTCAAATTCATTCAGTCCAGCGCGGGGAAGTTTGAACTAGAAGCCGCCGTTGCGTCGATCTTGGCACGCGGGGAGGGGAGGGGGACTGAGCTCGATGCCCATGTCCCTTGTTCGCAACAGACCCACAGCTGAGCTCCGGTCCCTGGTCCACCGTCTTGGCGGTACCTGGTCCGGCGACACCGCCATGTGCGCTTGCCCGGCCCATGCCGACAGAACCCCGTCGCTGTCGGTCCGCCAGGGGGACCGAGGCATACTCGTCACCTGCCATGCGGGCTGCGATGCCAGAGACGTTCTGCGCGAACTTGCACGCATCGAGCACCTGCCAGACTTTCGTCGTGCTATCGTTGAGAAAGCAACGGGTGGTCCCGGCGAAGCCCATCTCGCCATCTGGCGCGCGGCCAATGCCATCGAGGGAACGCTCGCCGAGCGTTACATCCGCGACACACGTGGCATCTGGGCGCCGCTCAGCGATGTCCGATTCCACCCACAATGTCCGCGAGGGCAGGGGGCCTTTGCCAGATTCGAGCCCGCGCTCTTGGTCGCCATGCACAAGCTTGGCGAAATCGCCGCGATCCAGCGGATATTCCTCGATCCCGGCACGGCCAACTGGACTGAAAAGCTCTGTCTCGGGCAGGCAATTGGGGCGGCCTGGACCAATGGGCCTCCCGCTCGAACCATTGGCCTGTGCGAAGGGTTCGAGACGGCTGCCGCCTACATGTCGCTGACCGGCATTCAGGCCTGGGCGACCATGGGGGCCAAACGGTTCCACCAACTGACCATACCATCAGATGTCGAGACGCTGATCCTGCTTGCCGACAACGACACCGAAGGCCGGCGTGCCCGTGATCGTGCCTGGGCGGCATACAAACGTCCGGGCCTCACCATCGAGACCGAATGGCCACCGGGCGGCATGAACGACTGGGCGCAGCTCCTGAAGCGGTGAGGGGAGGGGGGACGAAGGGATGCGGTCGTTGTTGGCCGTTCCCGGGAGAATTCCATGACCTCGACGATTTCGCGTTCCGCCGCGATCCTTGCTACCGCCCAGACCCTTGCCGCCAAGATACTCCTCGCCATTCCGGTCGACCGTGCCGCGCTCACTCAGGCCATGACCGAGGCCGCCGGTGGCAGCGATGCAGATGGCTTTTGGCAGCAGCGCGACAGTTTCGAGGCGCTCGAGGCGGCGATTACGCTGACTGCGCACGAACTTACCTCAAGATGCGACGGCGCATCGGCAATCCGGACACTGGAAGCGATCACGCGCGAGCTTCCGACCCAAACCGTGCGCAGCGAGAACCAGATCGAGTATCAGCAGTTCTCGACCCCGCCCGCACTCGCCATGCTCGCCATCCAGCTGGCGCGGTTGACATCTGAGGACGTGTTCCTCGAGCCGAGCGCTGGCACCGGGATCATCGCCTCATTGGCACGCCCGCATGTCGCCACCACCCTGGTCAACGAACTCGAACCTACGCGCGTCGGGATCCTGGAAGGTCTGTTCCCGGCTCTGCCCGTCACCCGGCACGACGGGGCCAAGATCAGCGCGCTGCTATCAGGGATGACGCGTCCGAGCGCTATCATCATGAACCCGCCGTTCTCAATCTCGCAATCGCGTGGGCAAGACGCCAACACGGCGGCACGGCACCTGCGATCAGCGCTCGACCATCTGCTGCCCGGCGGGCGCGTCGTCGCGATCATGCCTGACTGGTTCACACCGTCTGCCAAATACGCACATGCTTTTCGCCATACCCTAGAAGGCGCGCGGATTGTCCTCTCACTGCGCCTCGATAAGGGCGCCTATGCCAAACACGGCACCTCTATCGCGGTCCGGGTGTTCGTGATCGACAAGGTTGCGGGCGACATATCGGTCTCGACCATCAACCGGCAAAGCCCGCTCGAACTCTACGAGGCAATTCCCGTCATCCCGCCGCGTGCTTCGCTGCGCGAATCCACGCCGCCCTCAGTCTCCCGCGCCGGCAAGCTGAGCTTCTTCCGGGCGGTGAAAAGCGGGCCTGCGCGCCCTGTCGTGATCCGGTCCCCGCAAACCAACGAGGTTAAACCCGTTGCCTATATGGTTCTCGATGAGCCGGCCCCAATGGGCGAGCAGCGCGGTGTCTATGCAGATTACCGGCCATCGCGACTGGTTCTGCCCGAAGCAGGCGAGCACCCAACGCACCTCGTCGAATCCGCCGCCATGGCGTCGATCGCTGCGCCCAGACCGCAATATGTGCCCAATCTGCCCGAGCGCACCGTCACCGCGCGCCTGCTGTCAGCCGCACAGCTTGAAACCGTGATCTATGCAGGCGAGGCCTGGTCGCGCGAGCTGCATGGACGCTTCACCCATCCGCCCAGCGAAGTTGCGCTCAAGGAAGACCCCGACGGTATGGCCTACCGCACTGGTTTCTTCCTCGGTGACGGCACCGGGGCGGGGAAGGGGCGACAGGCGGCAGCCTGCATTCTCGACCAGTGGTTGCGCGGTAATCGCCGTCACATCTGGATCAGCAAAAACGCGCCGCTGCTCGAAGACGCCCAGCGCGACTGGAGCGCAATCGGCGGTTTACCTTCTGACATTCTCGAACTCTCGCGCTGGAAGATTGGCGAGGAGATCACCGCGCCTGAGGGCATCCTGTTCGTTCCCTATGGCACGCTGCGTTCGTCG
>NZ_JAGMXV010000012.1 GCF_018006725.1 Rhizorhabdus sp. | reverse complement strand
TCTCGGGGCAGAGCATGGAGCAGCTCAAGCTGCGGATGCGCACGGGCACCGTCGTCACGTCGGACGACCGCAACTGGGAGCTGCGCTACACCGCCTCGGCGCTGCGCTTCAGCCAGAGCCGCGCGGTTGCGATCGATATGGAGTCGGCGACGCTGGCGGCGCAAGGCTATCGCTTCCGCGTACCCTATGGCACGCTGCTATGCGTTTCGGACAAGCCGATCCATGGCGAGATCAAGCTGCCGGGTCAGGCGAACCGCTTCTACGAACGCGCGATCGCCGAGCATCTCCAGATCGGTATCGCCGCGGTCGACCAGTTGCGCGGCGAGGGCGCCCGCCTGCACAGCCGCAAGCTGCGCGCGTTCAACGAGCCGCCCTTCCGCTGACGCGGACGCTGCGCGCTAGACCCGCTCGTGGAGGATGGCGCGCGCCTCCTCCAGTTCGTCGGCATGGGTGATGCGGTCACGCCCGTCCAGCTTCGACCGGTAGAGCGCACGATCGGCGCGCATCAGCAACTGCGCCAACGACGTATCGCCGGGGCGGATGCCGGTCACCCCGAAGCTGGCGGTCATCATCAGCGGGCCGGCGCCGTTGACGGGAACCGACGCGATGTCGAGGCGGACGTGCTCCACAACCTCCAGCGCATTGGCGTCGCGCGTGTTCATCAGCAGCAGGGCAAACTCTTCGCCGCCGACCCGACCGACCAGATCGCCGCGCCGGACGAGCCGTTCGAGGCGCTGGGCAAAATGCTTGAGCGCGCAGTCGCCGACGGCATGGCCGTGGCGGTCGTTGATCGCCTTGAAATTGTCGATGTCGGCCAGCACCAGCGCCAGCGGCGCCTGCTGCCGCTGCGCGTTGACGATCGCGCGCTCGGCCGCCTCCTCAAAGCCACGGCGGTTGAGGATGCCGGTCAGCTGATCCGACGTGGCAAGGCGTCGCATCGACTCCGCCAGGTCTGTCGCGACGAGGAAGACCGTGAACAGCCCTACCCCGGTGAAGGCGAGCGGATAGGCGATCACGAGGACGGTCCTGAACAGCGCATGGCCCGCTCCCTCACCATGCGCGCCTTGGCCGGGAGCCATCAAAGCCAGGCAGAAATCGACCAGCGCGAAGAGCAGGAACATCGCCGCGACCGCGCGCTCGGGCAGCGATGCCCGGCCGAGAGGATGGGCCACGCACGCGGCGCAGATCAGCAGCATCGAACCCGCAAAGGACAGCCAGAGGATGTCGCGTAGCGCCTGATGGTCGTCGATTGCGACGATCGTGCCGATCAGCGCAGCGGCTACGCCCGCCGCCAGCAGCGGGGGCAGCCGTCGCGCCTCGGGCTTCAGGCGGATGTAACAGCCTGCTGCCAGCAGTCCGTTCGCAAGACAGCAGAGGCCGTAGACGAAGCCCAGAAAGGGCTGGGTCGAGACGCCCCCGAACCGCAAATAGATGTTGCAGATCCATTCGATCGACGCGGCGCTGTAGGCCAGGGCCCAGATCAGCACATGAGCGGGGCGGCCGAAGCTGCGCCAGGCGATCAGCATCATCCCGGCCAGCAGGGTCGAGACGAAGAATAGCGTAATGACGTTCACCACCGCAGCCGACATGGTCTTCCTCCGGACCCATGCAAGACGAACGTCCCGCATCCGCAGCGATGCCAGCAGGCCGATGGGGCGCGCCAGTGCAGCGAATCCGGACAAAAGGCAATGCCGAAAGCCATGCCTGCCGTAACGGCAGCGCTATGCCGGCAGGGAATGGCGGGGCGGTCCGTGGACGCACCCCGCCGTTGGCTCACCAGCCGCAGCGCTGGCCCTTGTTCTGTTGCTTCAGCCAGGTCATCAGCGGCTTGAAATAGGCGATCATCGCCGAGCCATCGATTTCGCGGGTGCCGGTAAAGGCTTCCAGCGCGTCGGGCCAGGGCTTGGACGCGCCCATCTCCAGCATCGCGTTGAGCTTCTCGCCCACCCGCTTGTCGCCATAGAAGGAGCAGCGGTGCAGCGGACCCTTCCAGCCCACCTGATCGCAGGCGGCCTTGTAGAACTGGAACTGCAGGATGCGGGCGAGGAAGTAGCGCGCATAGGGCGTGTTGCCGGGAATGTGATATTTGGCGCCCGGATCGAAATCGCCTTCGTCGCGCGGCTCGGGTGCGGCGATGCCCTGATAGCGAAGGCGCAGGTCGGTCCAGGCCTTGCTGTACTGGCCCGGCGGGGTCTCTCCGCTGAACACGCCCCAGCGCCATTTGTCCATCAGCAGGCCGAAGGGCAGGAAGGCGACCTTGTCCATCGCCTGCCGCAGCAGCAGGCCGATATCCTTGTCGGCGCTCGGCACCTTCGCTGGATCGAGCAGGTCGATCTTTACCAGATAGTCCGGCGTGACCGACAGCGCGACGAAGTCGCCGATCGCCTCATGGAAGCCGTCATTGGCGCCGTTGAGGTAGAGATAGGGCTGCTTGTTATAGGCGCGCTGGTAGAAATTATGGCCGAGCTCGTGGTGGATGGTCACGAAGTCGTCGGCATTGACCTTGGTGCACATCTTGATGCGCAGGTCGTCCTTGTTGTCGACGTCCCAGGCCGAGGCGTGGCAGACGACTTCGCGGTCGCGCGGCTTGGTGATCTGCGAACGAGTCCAGAAGCTGTCGGGCAGCGGCGCAAAGCCGAGCGAGGTGTAGAAGCGCTCGCCGGTCTTCACCATCCGGATCGCGTCATAGTCTTTCGCCTTCAGCAGCTCGCCGATGTCGTAGCCGATGTCTCCGGTCCCGGGCGGGGCGACGATGTCGTAGATATTGCCCCATTCCTGCGCCCACATATTGCCGAGCAGGTCGGCGCGGATCGGCCCGGTCTTCGCCTGCACCGCGTCGCCATATTTGGCGTTGAGCTTGGCGCGGGTATAGCAGTGGAGCGCATCGTAAAGCGGCTTCACCTGGATCCACAGCCGGTCCATCATCTTCGCGAAATCGTCGGCTGGCATGTCATAGCCCGCGCGCCACATCGCGCCGACATCCTTGTAGCCGAGCTCGACCGCGCCCTTGTTGGCGATCTCGACCAGCTGCGCATAATCCTGGCGCATCGGCTTGCCGACATTGTCGTGCCAGCTGACCCACATTTCCTTGAGTTCGGCGGGGTTGCGGTTCTTCCCCATCGCCGCCTCGATGTCCGAGCCGTTGATCTCCTGCCCGCGCAAGGTGCCACGGCCCTTGCCATAGGTCGACTGGAGGCGCGTCGCGAGGTCGTTCAGCTCCTTCGCGGCGCCGGGCGTCGACGGGGCGGGCAGGACGATCGCCTGCTTGAGGATGTCGAGCTTGCGCTTCGTGTCGTAGCCGAGGCCGGCGACCCCGTCGAAGCGCGCAGCCTCCTTGGCGAGCCGGACCTGCAATTCGGTATATTCGGCGCCGACCCGCGCCGCGACGGCATCGGTGTCGTCGGTGATATAGGTCGAATTGATCCAGGCGACTTGCGCGCCATAGATGCCGAGGTCGTTCAGCTGCTTTTCGGCGTCGGTCACGAAGGCATCGGCTTCGGCGGCGGTGGGCGCGGCGCTGGTCGCCGTGGTGGTGGCCGGTGCCGCGTCGGCCGCCATCGCCGGCGCGCCGGCCAGCCAGACGGCGAGCGCCATGGCGGATGTCGCCGCCTTGATCGCAATGTTCATGGGGGAGGATCCTCGTCGATTATCTTACTGACAGCACAGTCATCACGCCGCCGCCGGCCGGTCAAGCCCGTGTCCTGGCCCCGTCATACGGCCATGAGGGGCTTTCCTTGTCGCAGCTGTCGTTCCGCTGGTCTAAGGCGGCTGTAGAGCATGTTCTGGAGCCGGTACGATGAGCGACGACGATTATGTTTATGACGAGGACAGCGGCGAATGGGTGCCGGCGTCGGAGCTTGCCCAGCGCCGCGAGGCCGCGTCGCGGATCGAGGTGCGTGATGCGGTCGGAAACCTGCTGGCCGATGGTGATCAGGTGACGTTGATCAAGGACCTCGACGTCAAGGGCGCGGGCCAGACGCTGAAGCGCGGCACGCTGATCAAGTCGATCGCGCTGACCGGCGATCCGCAGGAGATCGACTGCAAGTTCGACGGCATCCGCGGCCTTGTCCTGCGCGCGGAGTTCGTCCGCAAGCGCTGATCGGCGTCACCGCCGCCGTCAGAACCAGTTGGCGATGGCGTCGCCCATCTCGGGCAGGGTGACCGCGCTCATGTGGTTGCCGGGCACCTCGACATAGCCGGCATTGGGCAGTTGCGCCGCCAGCGCGCGCGCGGAGCCATTATCCTGGTCCTCCGATCCGGTGAGGACCAGGATCGGCAGCGACAATTCGGTCAGCGAGGCCCGCTGGATGCGCGGGAAATTGTCGAGCAGCAGGAGCAGCGCCTTGGCATCGCCACCGGTGGTGCGCAGGAAGCCCTCCGCCATCCATTCGGGCGAGAATTTCTGGTGGGTGCCGATCCCTTCGAGCACCTTGCGGAAGAAGGACACCCGCCCGCCAAGATCGAGCAGCCCCTCGAGCCCCATGCCCGCGAGCATCGCCTTGCCCGGCCGCGCGCCGCGCACCAGCATGCGCGCAGTGGTCCGCCCGCCGAGCGAATAGCCGCCGAGATCATAGTCGCCGGCTCCGAAGCCCAGCTGATCGATCAGTGCGAGATTGTCGTCGGCCAATATGTCGCTCGAATAGCCCGAGGGGTCGTGCGGCTTGGCGCTCTGTCCGTGGGCGCGCAGGTCGGGCAGGATCACCCGCCGGCCCTTGGCGGCCAGCTTGGCGGCGTGGCCATAGCGCACCCAGTTGGTCTGGGCGTTGGAGAAGAGGCCGTGGATCAGGATGACCGGACGGCCATCCTCCGGGCCCATGCCGTGCCAGGCCATGGGCGCGCCGTCGACGCCCTTGAAGCTATGGAGGGTGGTCTCAGTCGGGAAGTCTGCCAAGGGTCTTCATCCAGCGATCGACGAGCGTCTGATGCTCGTCGGTCCGGTAGCGCGGCAGGTCGTTCGTGTCGATCCACGCTTCATGCAGGCTTTCCGCGCCGAAATGATGGGCCGGGCGGAAGCGGCCGGGCGCGTCGAAGCTGCCAACGGTCAGGTCGATCTTCTCGCTGTCGGGATATTCGAAACCCAGCGGCGTCCCGCAGGTCGCACAGAAGGGGCGGCGGGCAATTGCCGAGCTGGCGTACCAATCGGGCTCGCTGTCCCAGCGCAGCGCCGCCTTCGGCACATTGACGAAGGCGATCGAAACCCCGCCGGTCGCGCGCTGGCACATGCGGCAATGGCAGAGATAGGCCTCGTCGGACTCGATCTCGACCGTGTAGCGGATGCGGCCGCACTGGCAGCCGCCGGTCATGGTCTCGGTCATCATCCTCTCCCGCCGCCCAGCATCGTCCGGGCGGCGGGAAAAGGAAAGCGGCTTACGCCTTCTTCAGGTGGCGACGGCCGAGCAGTTCGGCGATCTGGACGGCGTTGAGCGCGGCGCCCTTGCGGAGGTTGTCCGACACGCACCACAGGGCCAGGCCGTTCTCGACGGTCGGGTCCTCGCGGACGCGGCTGACATAGGTCGCGAACTCGCCGACGCATTCGACCGGCGTGACATATCCGCCGTCCTCGCGCTTGTCGACGAGCATCACGCCCGGCGCCTCGCGCAGGATCTTCTGGGCGTCCTCGGCCGACAGCTCGTTCTCGAGCTCGATGTTGATCGATTCGGAATGGCCGACGAAGACGGGCACGCGGACGCAGGTCGCGGTGACCTTGATCTTCGGGTCCATGATCTTCTTGGTCTCGACGACCATCTTCCACTCTTCCTTGGTGTAGCCGTCGTCGAGGAACTTATCGATGTGCGGGATCACGTTGAACGCGATCTGCTTGGTGAACTTCTTCGGTTCGGCCTGGTCGCCGACGAAGATGTTGCGGCTCTGCTCGAACAGCTCGTCCATGCCCGCCTTCCCGGCGCCCGACACCGACTGATAGGTCGACACGACGACGCGCTTGATCGTCGCCGCATCGTGCAGCGGCTTGAGCGCCACGACCATCTGCGCGGTCGAGCAGTTCGGGTTGGCGATGATGTTGCGCGCCTTGTAGCCGTCGATCGCTTCCGGGTTCACCTCGGGCACGATCAGCGGAACGTCCGGGTCCATCCGGTAGAGCGACGAATTGTCGATCACGGTGCAGCCGGCGGCGGCGGCGATCGGGGCGTAGACCTTGGTCGCGTCCGAGCCGATTGCGAACAGGGCGATATCCCATCCGGCCCAGTCGAAATTCTCGATATTCTGGACCTTGAGCTGTTTGCCGGTCTCGCCGAACTCGATCATGTCGCCCTGGCTGCGCGCGGAGGCGAGGACGGCGAGCTCCGCGATCGGGAATTCGCGCTCGGCCAGAATGTTCAGCATTTCGCGGCCCACATTGCCGGTGGCACCTGCGACGACGACACGATAGCCCATGGTCAGTTCCTTCTAGGCGGTCATTCCCGATCGGTTCGCCGGTTGGAATTGGCGGTGCGTGAAGGGTTCACGATCCGGCGACGGGAATGACAGGGATGTAAACATCTCGGGATAAACAAACGGCCGGTCTCCCTGGGGAGCCGGCCGCTTGCGAGGTTTGGTTGGGAGAGCCTGCTATCAGGCTTCCTGGGCCTCGGCGGCCGGCTTATTGTCACGACGCTCCGCAATACGTGCGGCTTTGCCGCGGCGGCCGCGGAGATAATAGAGCTTGGCGCGACGGACGACGCCCTTGCGGACGACTTCGATCGACTCGACGTTCGGCGAATAGAGCGGGAAGACGCGCTCGACGCCTTCGCCGAACGAAATCTTGCGGACGGTGAACGACGAACCCATGCCCTTGTTGGCGCGGGCGATGCAGACGCCCTCATAGGCCTGGACGCGGGTACGCTCGCCTTCGACGACCTTCACGCCGACGCGCAGGGTGTCACCGGGGCGGAAATCGGGAATCGACTTCGCTTCCTTGAACTTGGCAATCTGCTCGGCTTCGAGCTGCTGGATGAGGTTCATGCTCATCGCTCCTTCTTCTGTCGCCGCGCGCCAGAGGGAGACTGGTCCCGAGCGCCCTCATGGCGCTCCCAAAGGTCCGGCCTCCTTAGCCTTGTATCGGTCTCGGCCATGGCTTTGCGCCATGCCTCGATCCTCGCATGATCCCCAGATCGCAGCACTTCGGGGATCGTGCGCCCTTCCCATTCGACAGGTCGGGTATAATGCGGATATTCGAGAAGCCCCGTTTCGAAGCTCTCGTCGTCCCCGCTATCGGGGGCGCCCATTACGCCGGGAAGCAGCCGAATGCAAGCGTCGAGCAGGGTCAAAGCGCCCATTTCCCCGCCCGAAAGTATATAGTCGCCGATCGAAATCGGCTCGATCGGGCGGCCTTCGAACAGACGTTCGTCGATTCCCTCGAATCGCCCGCACAGGATGGTGACGCCGGGCCCGGAGGCAAGCTGCCGCACCCGCGCCTGGGTCAGCGGCGCGCCGCGCGGCGTCATCGCGAGCAGGGGGGCACCGGGTTGCCGCTCCAACGCATGGTCGACCGCCCGCGCCAGCACGTCCGCGCGCATCACCATGCCCGCGCCGCCGCCGGCCGGCGTGTCATCGACCGAGCGGTGCCGGTCGGTGGCGAAGTCGCGAATCTGGACTGGCTCGCACGCCCACTTCCCCTCCGCCAGCGCACGCCCCGCCAGCGACACGCCGAGCGGGCCGGGGAACATCTCCGGGTACAGGGTAAGGATGGTGGCGGTGAAGGTCATGTTTTCGATCGCTGCTGGAGAAGCCGAGCCGTGGCGATGGATGCCATCGGTGGGAGGAAAGGGGCGGAGCATTGCGCCGAGGGAACGATATCGTCGGGCATCAGATCGCCCAGTTCTCGACGCGAAGACCCGGGATGTCCCTGAAGTCGCTCTCGTCATTGGTGATGAGGGTGAGATCGAGCGACAGGGCATGCGCAGCGATCAGGCGATCGAAGGATGCGCGCCTGAAAGGAAGTCGCATGTAAATGTCAGCCGCTTTCCTGTCGAAAGGCAGGGGAGCGATAAGATCGAAAAGCCGCTCGACCTCGACGATCCCCTCGGGTCCGGCGGTCGCGAAACCGCGCATTACCTCGGCATAGACGATCATGGATGTGACGGCGCTTCCCAGCGTGCATTCGCCAAGCCTTGAAGCCGCCGACCCATGCGCATCCCGCAGAACATAGATGAAGATGTTCGAGTCGATCAAAAATGCCGGGTCAGCCACGCGGAAGCAGCTTTCCCTCCCAGTCGAGTTCGCGCTCTTCGAATTCGCGTTCTTCCCGGGTCAGCGGCTTGAGCCAGGGCATCGAGCCCGCGATGCCCGTCAGATCGATTTTCTTTGGAGCTTCGTCTGCGGGTTTGAAGACGAACTCCCCACCCTCTTCGCGGACGATCACCTCGGTCCCTTCCTTGAGACCAAGTGCCTTCGGCAGACGCAGGGCGACCGAATTGCCCGATTTGAATATTCTGGCGCGATATTCGTCACCCATGACGCCCTCCGTATATACGGACTGTATATACGTCAGATTGATCTATCACACCACTCGCCGCGCGATGATGTCGGTGCACAATGCCAGGAAGAAGCCGGCGAGCGCCATCAGGCCCAGGAGCGGCAGCCAGGTCGCGAAGGTCTGCGCATCGGCGCCATAGGCGAGCAGCGCCGCGATCGCTGCCGGGGGCACCGCGACCTGCAGGGCGGCACTGACGATCCGCAGCTGGACCGGCAGGCGGCGCTTGCGCGTCCGCACGACGCCATAGGCGATGATCACCAGATAGAGCGATCCGATCAGCAGATAGGCGGTAACGGGATTCATTCGACGAACTCCGGATCGATCAGCAGCCGCTCGGGCTCGATCGTGACCGCCTTGGCGACGGGGACCATGAAGCGCTTGCCGTCGGGCTTCTCGATTTCGAGGACGTCGCCGGCCCCGAAATCCTCGACGAAGACGGCGGTCCCGATCAGCGCATCGCTTGCGAAGCAGGGCAGGCCGATCAGGTCGATATGATAATATTCGCCGTCGGCGAGCGGTGGCAGCGCCGAGCGCGGTACGCTCAGCTCGGTCCCGCGGAGCGCCTCGGCGGCGTTGCGGTCGGCGACCTCGGCGAAGCGCGCGACCGCGCCATTAGCGCCCGTTCGCAGCGACTTGAGGGTGAAGGTCCGGCCGGCGCCGTTGAGCGTCGGATAGGCCTTCAGATCCTCGCTGAACAGCTTGAGCCGCACCTCGCCCTGCAGGCCGTGCGCGCCGATGATCGCGGCGAGGACGATGGGACGATCGCTGGTCATGCGGGTCTCCTCAAGACCGCTGGGGCGGGAAGCCCCGGAAATGGCGAGCCGCCCGGCCTGCCGCGCCGCCGGTCGATGACCGGTGACAGGGCAGGGGGCGGCATCGCACCTTGTCGATCCCCGAAGGGAAAGGATCAGGCCTCGGCGGCTTCTTCGGCCGGAGCTTCGGCGGCCGGAGCCTCCTCGGCCGGAGCCTTGGCGGCTTCCTCGGCGGCGGCAAGCTTGGCGGCGCGCTCCTCGGCGCGCTCCTTGGCCTTCTCGCCCGGCTCGGCCTTGTTCGGGTTGTTGCGGGCCGCACGCTCCTTCACGCCGGCGGCGTCGAGGAAGCGGGCGACGCGATCGGTCGGCTGCGCGCCGACCGACAGCCAATGCTTGGCGCGCTCGGTGTCGAGCACGACGCGCTTGGGATCGTCCTTGGCGAGGAGCGGATTATAGGCGCCGATCTTCTCGATGAAGGCGCCGTCGCGCGGGCTGCGCGAGTTGGCGACGACGATACGATAATAAGGGCGCTTCTTGGCGCCGCCACGGGCGAGACGGATCGAGACGGACATTGGGACTTCCTTTCTGAAATCGTGCGGATCTGGATTAAGTGCTTATTTCTTCTTCAAGAAATTCTGGAAACCGGGGGGCAGGCCCTGCGGATTGGTGGGCATGCCGGGAAGGCCGGGGAGGCTTCCGCCGCCGCCCGGCATCGGGGGCATGCCGCCCGCACCGCCGCCGAGCAGGCCACCGAGGCCGCCGCCGCCGCCCAGAAGGCCGGCGAGGCCCTTGAGGCCGCCCATCTTCTTCATCTTCTTCATGACGGTCGCCATGTCCTGATGCATCTTCAGGAGCTTGTTGACGTCCTGGACGGTCGTGCCCGAACCCTTGGCGACGCGGATCTTGCGCTTCGCGTTGAGCAGTTCGGGCTTGGCGCGTTCCTTGGGGGTCATCGAGCCGATGATCGCATCCATGCGGACGAGCACGCGGTCGTCGGCGGCGCCCGAGGCCATCGCCTGCTTGACCTGCTTGATACCCGGCAGCATCGCGGCAAGACCCGAAAGCCCGCCCATGCGGCGCATCTGGTTGAGCTGGTTGCGCAGGTCGTTCATGTCGAACAGGCCCTTCGCCATGCGGGCGGCGAGCTGCTCGGCCTCTTCGGCCTTGATCGTCTCGGCGGCGCGCTCGACCAGGCTGACGACGTCGCCCATGCCGAGGATTCGACCGGCGACGCGCGACGGCTGGAACAGCTCGATGCCGTCCAGTTTCTCGCCCGTGCCGACGAACTTGATCGGCTTGCCCGTGACGGCGCGCATCGACAGCGCGGCGCCGCCGCGCGCATCGCCGTCCATACGGGTCAGCACGACGCCGGTCAGCGCGACCTGATCGGAGAAGTTCTTGGCGACGTTGACCGCGTCCTGACCGGTCAGCGCGTCGACGACCAGCAGGATTTCTTCCGGGTCGGCGACGGCGGCGACCGCCTTCATCTCCTCCATCAGCGCCTGGTCGACGTGGAGGCGACCGGCGGTGTCGAGCATCAGCACGTCGAAGCCCTGCAGCTTCGCGGCCTGCACCGCGCGGCGGGCGATGTCGACCGGCTGCTGGCCGGCGACGATCGGCAGGGTCGCGACCGAGGCCTGGGTACCGAGTACCGCCAACTGCTCCTGCGCGGCCGGGCGGTTGACGTCGAGCGACGCCATCAGGACCTTCTTGCGGCCCTTCTCGGTCAGCCGCTTCGCGATCTTCGCGGTCGTGGTCGTCTTGCCCGAGCCCTGCAGGCCGACCATCATCACGATGGCGGGCGGGCTGACATCGACATTGAGATCGGATGCCTCGGCGCCGAGCATCTCGACCAGCGCGTCGTTGACGATCTTGACCACCTGCTGGCCCGGCGTGACCGAGCGCAGGACCTGCTGGCCCACGGCCTGTTCGGTGACCTTATCGACGAAGGTGCGGACGACCGGCAGCGCTACGTCGGCTTCGAGAAGCGCGATGCGGACTTCGCGCATCGCCTCGCGCACGTCCGATTCGGCGAGCGCGCCACGGCCGCGCAGGCGGTCGAAGACCCCTCCCAGCCTTTCGCTCAGACTTTCGAACATGCGTTTCTCCAGCTGCGCCAAAGCGCGGGAATCCAGCCTTTCAAACCCGAAACGCAAAGCGCGCCGGCGGGCGAAACCTCGCCGGCCAGCGTGCGTCCGTGGACGCTTCCAATGCTTTCCTTGTCTGTAAGACGAGGCGGCCTCTACCCGCAAAAGGCGCGAAAGGCAATTTCTATATGGGGTTGGCGCCGGGCGGCCCGTTCATGCGAAGAGGGCCCGCCGCTTGCGCGACGGGCCCTCCCGATCCTCTCCGATCCCTATGCCGTCCGCTTATGCCGCGAACTGGTTCATCGTGTTGTGGACGCCGCCGGCCTTGAGCGCGGCTTCACCGGCGAAATATTCCTTATGGTCGTCGCCGATGTCCGAACCCGACATATTCTGGTGCTTCACGCAGGCGATCCCCTGGCGGATTTCCTGCCGCTGCACGTTGAGCACATAGCCGAGCATGCCGGCGTCGCCGAAATATTCCTTGGCGAGGTTGTCGGTCGACAGCGCCGCGGTGTGGTAGGTCGGCAGGGTGATCAGATGGTGGAAGATGCCCGCGCGCTTCGCAGCATCGCGCTGGAAGGTGCGGATCTTCTCGTCGGCTTCGTCGGCCAGCTCCGAGCCGTCATAATCGACACTCATCAGGCGGTTGCGGTCATAGGCCGAAACGTCCTTGCCCTGCTGCTGCCAGCGGTCGAAAACCTGCTGACGGAAATTGAGCGTCCAGTTGAACGACGGCGAGTTGTTGTAGACCAGCTTGGCGTTCGGAATGACCTCGCGGATGCGGTCGACCATGCCGGCGATCTGTTCGATGTGCGGCTTCTCGGTCTCGATCCACAGCAGGTCCGCGCCGTTCTGCAGCGAGGTGATGCAGTCGAGGACGCAGCGGTCGGCGCCGGTGCCCTCGCGGAACTGGAACAGGTTGGAGCGCAGGCGCTTCGGGCGCATCAGCTTGCCGTTGCGGTTGATCACGACGTCGCCGTTGATCGTCGACACGTCGGTGATCTCCTCGCAGTCGAGGAAGCTGTTATACTGGTCGCCGATGTCGCCGGGTTCGGCCGAATAGGCGATCTGCTTGGTCAGGCCGGCGCCGAGCGAGTCGGTGCGGGCAACGATGATGCCGTCGGTGATGCCCAGTTCGAGGAAGGCGTAGCGGCAGGCGCGGATCTTCGCGAGGAAGTCCTCGTGCGGCACGGTGACCTTGCCGTCCTGATGGCCGCACTGCTTTTCGTCGGACACCTGATTCTCGATCTGCAGCGCGCAGGCGCCGGCTTCGATCATCTTCTTGGCGAGCAGATAGGTCGCCTCGGCATTGCCGAAGCCGGCATCGATGTCGGCGATGATCGGCACGACATGCGTCTGATAATTGTCGATCGCGTGGATCAGGCGCTGTTCCTCGACCTGATTGCCGGTCTCGCGCGCCTTGTCGAGGTCGCGGAACATCAGGCTCAGCTCGCGGGCATCGGCCTGACGGAGGAAGGTGTAGAGCTCCTCGATCAGCGCCGGAACGCTGGTCTTCTCGTGCATCGACTGGTCGGGCAGCGGGCCGAAGTCGGAGCGCAGTGCGGCGACCATCCAGCCCGACAGATAGAGGTAGCGGCGCTTGGTGGTGCCGAAATGCTTCTTGATCGAGATCAGCTTCTGCTGCCCGATGAAGCCGTGCCAGCAGCCCAGCGACTGGGTGTAGTTGGCGGGGTCGGCGTCATAGGCCGCCATGTCCTCGCGCATGATCTTCGCGGTGTAGCGGGCGATGTCGAGGCCGGTCTGGAAACGGTTCTGCAGGCGCATCCGGGCGACCGCCTCGGCGCCGATGCCGGCCCAGGGCGAACCTTTCTGGCGGATCAGCTGTTCGGCCTGTGCGATTTCGTCCTGATAGCTCATGGTCTGTGTCCTGCTGTACAAGTTATGCCGCCACTGACGCCTAAAAGGTCCGAAAGTCAGTAGGCCGCGTGTGCAAAAGCGGGTCGGGCAGTGGGGTGGAGGTCGCCGAGGGGTGAAAACATGTAAGAAACTTACAATCTGTCGGCGTGCAGGCGAGCCTGACGCCATCGAAAAGGCGCGGTCCGGGCTCCGCGTTAAAGGCTTGGCAACCAGCCGATCCTAGGATCGGGGTATCGATTCAGCCGGAGACAGACATGCACGACAGGATGCTGGGGGAGGGCCCGTCCGCGCGCCCCGTCCGCGACCGTCGTGACTTGCTCGCGGCGGGTGTCACCATCGCCGCCGTCCTGCTTGTGATCGTTTCTGCACTGAGCGTGGGCGGTACGCTGATTCGCGCCGATGGGGCGGCTCTCTCGGTCGCCGACAATCTCACCATCTCCGTCCTGCTGTTGAACATTGCCCTGATGCTGCTCGGATGGCGGCGCTATCGCGCGCTCAAATATGAGGTCGAGCTGCGACGTGCCGCCGAGGCGCGGGCGAGCGAACTGGCGACCTCCGATCCGTTGACCGGCATGCTTAACAGGCGGGCGCTGGCCGAGGCGGGCGCCCGGTTGATCGATCAGGTGCTGCCGCGCAACGGATCGCTGGCGATGCTGATGATCGACCTCGACCATTTCAAGTCGGTCAATGATATGCATGGGCACCTGGCGGGCGATCAGCTGCTGCGCGCGGCATCCGACGCGATCGTGGCACCGCTTCCGGACAATGCGCTTGCCGCCCGGCTCGGCGGAGACGAGTTCGCCTGTGCTTTCCCGTTCAACCCCGACGATCCGTCCGCCGTCGAAAGCGTCGCCGACGCGATCCTGGCGCGCATGAAGGAGCCGTTCGCCATCGGCGGCGTGCAGGCGCGGATCGGCGCTTCGGTCGGCATCGCCCGCACCGAGCCGGGATGCCGCACGATCGACACGCTGATGCGCCGGTCGGATATAGCCCTCTATGCCGCCAAGCGTGCAGGACGAAACCAGCGTGCCTGGTTCGACTCCAGCATGGAACGCGAGCTGGAACTGCGAAACGAGATCGAACTCGGCCTGCGCGCGGGGATTCCGAGCGGACAGATCGTTCCCTGGTTCGAGCCGCAGATCGATCTGGCGACCGGCGCCATTCGCGGCTTCGAGGTGCTGGCGCGCTGGGAGCATCCCGACCATGGCGTGATCGAGCCGGCAGTGTTCATACCGGTCGCCGACGAATCGGGCCTGATCGGGGAACTGTCGATGTCGGTGATGCGCGCGGCGATCGCCGAGGCTCGCCAATGGGATCCGGCGCTCATCCTGGCGGTCAACATCAGCCCGACGCAGATGCGCGACCCTTGGCTCGCACAGAAGATCGTCAAGCTGCTGACCGAACTCAACTTTCCGGCCGAGCGTCTGGAGATCGAAATCACAGAGGCTGCACTGCTCGAAAATCAGGGCTTTGCGCTGGCGATCATCGCCAGTCTCAAGAATCAGGGCATCCGTGTCGCACTCGACGATTTCGGCACGGGCTATTCCAGCCTGACGCATTTGCGCGCCATGCCGCTCGACCGGGTTAAGATCGACCGCAGCTTCGTTCTGCGCATGGTCGAGGATGCCGATGCCGCCGCGCTCGTCCGCATGATCGTCTCGCTGGCCGAGGGACTGAATATCGAGGTAGTCGCCGAAGGCGTCGAGAATGCCGAGATTGCGGCGCTGCTGGGCGAGATCGGTAATCTGACCGTCCAGGGCTGGCATTTCGGCCGCGCGGCGCCGGCGCGCAACACGCGTGGGCTGCTCGCCGGACGCGGGCAGTTGATCGCCGCCAGCCCCAGTGCGGTGGCGGGTGGCGTCGTGGCGATGCGCCAGGGCCGCAAGAAGCGCGCCTGATCCCGCTGCAGCTACGGGCCCGCCTGTGGACTTCGTCGCCCTGAAACCTTAAGCCGCGCGGGCCATGAAGCTTCGCTTTCACAAGATGCACGGTCTGGGCAACGACTTCGTCGTGATCGACGCGCGCGACGGCGCGGTCGAGCTCGCTTCCGGACGCGTCCGGGCGATCGCCGATCGCAAGACCGGGGTCGGCTGCGATCAGCTGATCCTGCTGGAACCGTCCGACGTCGCCGATGCCAGGATGCGCATCTTCAACGCCGATGGCAGCGAGGTCGAAGCCTGCGGCAACGCGACCCGCTGCGTCGTGAGCCTGCTGGGCGGGACGGCGCGGCTGGAGACGCTCGGCGGAATGCTCGAGGGGCAGGCGGATGGCGATGCGGTTGCGGTCGACCTGGTCGAGCCACGCTTCGACTGGGATGCGATACCGCTGGCCTATGCGATGGACACGCGGACAATGCCGGTCGGCTGGGAAATGCTGGAGGCTCCTGCTGCGGTGAATGTCGGCAATCCGCACCTTATCTTCTTCGTGGAGGAGACGGATGCGGTGCCGCTGGACCGGCTCGGCCCGCTGATCGAGACCGACCCGCTGTTTCCGGCGAAGATCAACGTCAACGTCGCCACCGTCGACAGCCGCTCCGATATCCGGCTGCGCGTGTGGGAGCGCGGCGTGGGTCTGACCGATGCCTGCGGCACCGGCGCCTGTGCGACGGCGGTCGCGGCGATCCGCGCCGGTCTCGTCGACTCGCCGGTCCGGGTGACGCTGCCGGGCGGACCGCTGACCATCGACTGGGCGCCGGGTCGCCCGGTGCGGATGACCGGTCCCGCCACCCATGTCTTTACCGGTGAGCTCGATCTCGGGTCGGATATGGGAGCGCTCTGATGAGCGGCCCCGAGCTGATCACCCTGGGCTGTCGGCTCAACATCGCCGAGAGCGAGGCGATGCGCGCGGCGGCGGCGGGCGACGACGACCTGATCATCGTCAACAGCTGCGCCGTCACCAACGAGGCCGTCACCCGCACCCGCCAGGCGATCCGTCGCGCGGCCCGCCGGCGCCCCGATGCGCGCATCGTCGTCACCGGCTGTGCCGCGCAGATCGACCCGGCGACCTTCGCCGCGATGCCCGAGGTAGCGCGCGTGATCGGCAATGCGGAGAAGGGGCGGCCCGACCTGCTCGCCTTCGAACGCGGGCCGGTGGCGGACATCCATGTCTCCGACATCATGGAACTGCGCGAGACTGCCGGGCATATGGCCTCCGCCTTTGCAGGCCATGCGCGCGCGTTCGTCGAGGTCCAGAATGGCTGCGATCATCGTTGTACCTTCTGCGCCATCCCGCAAGGGCGCGGAAACAGCCGCTCCGTTCCCGCCGGACTGGTGGTCGACCGAATCCGGGCGCTGGTCGACCAGGGCCATGCCGAGGTCGTGCTCACGGGTGTCGACCTGACCAGCTATGGCCCCGACCTGCCAGGCAGCCCTACGCTGGGACAACTGGTCGAACGCATCCTGACCCATGTGCCCGGCCTGCGCCGCCTGCGTCTGTCGTCGCTCGACTCGGTCGAGATCGACGACCGGCTGTTCGCGCTGCTGACCGGCGAGAGCCGGATCATGCCACATCTGCACCTGTCGTTGCAGGCCGGGGACGACATGATCCTCAAGCGGATGAAGCGCCGCCATGACCGCGCGCATGCCGTGGCGATGGTCCAGCGTCTCAAGGCCGCCCGGCCCGAGATCGCGATCGGCGCCGACCTGATCGCCGGCTTCCCGACCGAGGACGAGGGGATGGCGGCCAACAGCGCAGCCCTGATCGATGATTGCGACATCGTCTTCGCGCATGTCTTTCCCTATTCGCCGCGCGCAGGCACGCCGGCCGCGCGCATGCCGCAGCTTTCGCCCGCGGTGGTTCGTGCCCGTGCCGAGGCCTTGCGCGAGCGCGGCGAAGCGCGGCGAAGGCGCTGGCTCGCCAGTCTCGTCGGCACGCAGCAAAGCCTGCTGGTCGAGCGCGGCGGGGTCGGCCATGCGCCCAATTTCGCCCGCGTCCGGATCGAAGGCACCATCCCGCGCGTAGGGAGCATCGCCGAGGCAACCATCACCGGCCATGACGAGCATGGCTTAACAGGCAGGATCGAATGAGCGAATTGCGCTGGCACGAAAAGCTGTTCGGGGGGTTCCGGAAGACTTCCGACCGGCTGGGCGAAAATCTGACCGGCCTGTTCGGCAAGGCCGCGCTCGACGACGCCACGCTCGACGAGATCGAGGAGGCGCTGATTGCGTCCGACCTCGGCCCGGCGACCTCGCGGCGCATCCGCGAGCGGCTGGCCGGCGAAATGTTCGAGAAGGGTCTCGACGAGCGTCGTCTGCGCGAGATCGTCGCGCAGGAGATCGAAAAGGTTTTGGCGCCTGCCGCCAAGCCGCTGGAGATCGAGGCTTTTCCGCGTCCGCAGGTGATCCTGGTGATCGGGGTCAACGGATCGGGCAAGACCACGACGATCGCCAAGCTGGCGCACTGGCTGCAGGAACAGGACTATGCGGTGATGCTTGTCGCCGGCGACACCTTTCGCGCGGCAGCGATCGGACAGTTGAAGGTCTGGGCCGACCGCATCGGTATTCCGATCATCAGCGGGCAAGAAGGCGGCGACGCTGCCAGCCTGGTCTTCGAGGGCGTCAAGCAGGGGACCGAGAAGGGCATCGACGTGCTGATCGTCGACACCGCCGGCCGGCTGCAGAACAAGACCGGCCTGATGGACGAACTCGGCAAGATCCGGCGCGTTCTCGGCCGGCTCAACCCCGCCGCGCCGCATGACGTGCTGCTCGTGCTCGATGCGACGACGGGTCAGAATGCGCTGAGCCAGATCGAGATCTTCAAGGAAGCCGCCGGGGTCACCGGCCTGGTTATGACCAAGCTCGACGGAACGGCGCGTGGCGGCGTGCTGGTCGCGGCGGCCGAGCGTTACGGTCTGCCGGTCCATGCGATCGGTCTCGGCGAGTCGATCGATGACCTCAAGCCCTTCGATCCGGGCGAGGTGGCGCGCGCCATTGCGGGCCTCGAGAGGATCGCGAAATGAGCGGGGCGACGTCTGCGCCCGAGCGCGAGGCCGGCTCGGGCCTCAAGCTGCTGATCGATCTGGGGCCGCTGGTCGTCTATCTGTCGGCGTGGTGGCTGACCAAGGACGTTGTTCGGGCGACTGCGATCTTCATGGGGGCTACCTTCGTCGCCATCGCGGCGTCGTGGATAAGGACGCGCCGCATCTCGCCGATGCTGCTCTTCTCGGGCGTGATGGTCGCGGTCTTCGGTGGCCTGACCGTGTGGCTGCACGACGCGACCTTCATCAAGATGAAGCCGACCGTCTATTATCTGATGGTCGCCGGCATTCTCGGCTTCGGCCTCTACACCGACCGGCCGACGCTCAAGCTCGTCCTCGGCCAGGCCTATCCGGGTCTCACCGACCTCGGCTGGACCAAGCTCACGCGCAACTGGGCGATCTTCTTCGTGGCCATGGCGGTAGCGAACGAGCTCGTATGGCGGTCGACCAGCATGGAATTCTGGCTCGGCTATAAGCTGTGGGGGGCGCTCCCCGCGACGATCCTGTTCGCCATCGCGAATGTGCCGATGCTGATGCGGCACGGGCTGAACAGCGAGACGGCCGAGGATGCGGCGTTGCCGCCCCAAGGTTGAGTCCTTCTTCTAAGCCTCTGTATTTCATATAAGTTTCATCGAACTGTAACGCTGGGCTTACCTTCCGTTTACCAGCGCCGCCTAGGAGTTGGGGCGGAGGAGGCGTCGATGAGCTTCGATATGGCGATCATGCCCGCGAGGGTGGACGAGAGTCTGCGCTCGGCGATGATCACCCGATCGGTCGGGGCGGATGCCGGCGTCCGTGACGTGATCGCCTGTTTCCGCGATTGTCCGGACCTGGAGGCGCTTCCCGTGGTGGATGGCGAGGGCCGGCCGCTCGGGGCGGTGCTCGAGCGCGATGTGCGCAGGCTCCTGCTCAACCCCTTTGGCCATGCCCTGCTCTGCAACCACAGTCTTTATCGTCGCCTCGACGGCTTCGTCAGCGCGGTGCCGGTGGCCGAGGCCGACGCGCCGCTCGGTGAACTCTTCGCGCTCGTCTCACAGGGCGACGGGCATGATGCCATTCTCCTCACGCGCGACACCCGCTTCGTCGGAGCGCTCAGCGGGCGTACCTTGCTCAGGCTGGCTGCTGACCGGGAGGCGGCGCTGGCTTCGCGGCGGGCTGCGAGACTGCGCCGCATCGGAGAGGCGTCCAGCGCGATGCGCGCGGAGGCGGCGGCCTTGTCAGGCGACATGATCGGGGCGTCGTCGGCGCTTGAGGAAAGCGCAGGCCGCATGGGCGCGCGCGCGCGCGATGTGGGCGCCAAGGGCCTGTCAGTAATGGCGGCTGCCGGCCAGGCAGCCGACAATGTCGGGGTTGTTGCCGAACAGGGCAGGGAGCTTGTCGCGGCACTCAGCCAGTTGAGCAGCGAGATGGCGGCGGCGCGCGCGTCGACTCTGCACGTCGCGGGCATGATCGAGGAAGGCGGCCGCCGTGCGCGCCAGCTAGGTCAGACGACCGACGAGATCGGGGCGGTGGTCGAGACGATCGATGCCGTTGCCCGCCGGATCAACCTGCTCGCGCTCAACGCGACGATCGAGGCGGCACGCGCCGGCGAAGCTGGCCGGGGCTTCGCCATCGTCGCGTCAGAGGTGAAGGCGCTCGCCCGCCAGACGCGGGATTCGGTGGGCCTGATCGCGGCCCGGATCGACAGCGTGCGCAGCGGGGTCGGCAGCGTTGCCGCAGGACAGGCCGGGATCGAGGCTGCCATCGCGGCGCTCGACGATCTGTCCGCCACCGTAGATGCGGCAGTCGAGCGCAATCGGCTGGTGGGCGAGGCGGTCAGCGCCAATGTGCGGGATGCCGCAGGAGCCAATGAGCGTATCCGCACCCAGGCCTCGGAGATCAGCGGCAGCGCGGCCGATGCGGCATCGGGTGCCGAACAGATTTCCGGGATCGCCCGATCGTTGACCGATGGCGCCGCCCGGCTGCGGCAGAGATTGGGGCGTTTTCTGGACGAGATCGAAGAGGCGTAGCGCCCCCTCCCGGGAAGGGGGCGCCCCGGACCTCAGGCGGCGGGAAGATCGGCTGCCGCGACAGCGTCGCCCTCGACATTGCGCGAGACGAAGTCCCAGTTCACGACCTTGCCGAGCACGGACTCGGCGAACTTCGGCCGCGCATTGCGATAGTCGATATAATAGGCATGCTCCCACACATCGAGCGTCAGCAGCGGCTTGAGATCGCTGTGGGTGAGGGGCGTCTCGCCATCGTGGAGCGAGATGATCACCAGCTTGTCGCCTGCGAGCGCGAGCCAGGCCCAGCCACTGCCGAAATGGCCGACCGCTTCAGCGGACAGCTTCTTCACCAGCTCCTCCTGGCTGCCGAAGCTCGCTTCGATCATCTTCGCCAGCTTGTCCGACGGCTTGGTCGAGCCCTCGGGGGCCAGGCACTGCCAGAAGAAATTATGGTTCCAGATCTGGCCGGCGTTGTTCGACAGCGGCTTGTCGCCCATGTCCTTGGCCAGCTTGACGATTTCGACCAGCGACTTGCCGTTGAGGCCCTTTTCATCGAGCCAGCCATTGACCTTGTCCACATAGGCCTGGTGATGCTTGCCATGATGATAGTCGAAACTTTCGGCCGACAATATTGGCTCCAGAGCCGTGCGGTCGAACGGAAGGGGAGGAAGCGAGAACGCCATTGGAAACTCCATGAGCCTGTGGATGGAAAAATACGGCTCCTCAACGATTTGGGGGGTGGGAAGGTCCACTGAAAAGCGATCTGCCGTGGCGTTCCGGCGACGCGGCATCGCAGCCACCCCCGAACGGCATCGCGGGCCCATCATAATGTGTGACAAAAGCGGAACGAATTTCTAAACTGTGTCCGGGAAGCGATCCGCAATGCCAAGGGTGCGGACGCAAGATGCAGGGGAACTCCATGGATAAATTTTTCGCCAATCTCCATCTGGTGCTGGCCGTCGGCCTGGCCGCCGCGATCGCTCTGATCGCCTATGTGCATCCGGATCCGTCGCTGCTCGCCAATTATGTGCTGCGCTGGCTGCACGTGTTCTTCGGCATCCTGTGGATCGGCCTTCTCTATTATTTCAACTTCGTCCAGATTCCGACGATGCCGTCGGTGCCGGCCGAGTTGAAGCCCGGCGTTTCCAAGTACATCGCTCCCAAGGCCCTGTTCTTCTTCCGTTATGGCGCCCTCCTCACCGTCGTCACCGGCCTGTCGGTGGCGCATGTCACCGGCTACCTGGTCGCCGCGCTGACCTTCGCGCCCGATTATCGCCTGATCGGCATCGGCATGTGGCTGGCGCTGATCATGGCGTTCAACGTGTGGTTCCTGATCTGGCCGGCGCAGAAGAAGGCGCTGGGCATCGTCGAGGCCGACGCCGACACCAAGGCGGCCGCTGCCAAGACCGCGATGATCTTCTCGCGCACCAACACGCTGCTCTCGATCCCGATGCTCTATGCGATGACCAACGCCAATTTCGGCTGAGATCATCGTCCGCACGGAACAAGGGGCCGGGGGAGCGATCCTCCGGCCCTTTTGATTCAGCGGCGTCTCTGCCAGGCGCGCCGCGCGCCGCGCGCAACCCGGCGCAACGGCCCGGGCAAGCGGTCGAGCGGTCCCGTCGCCGATATGTCGGTACGCGACGGGCGCTGATAGGCGATCGGCGGGATGGCGAGATAGGTCGGGTAATCCGGACAGGCGCGACGGAACCAGTTATAGGCGCCATCGACATCCATCGGGCCACCATCCGGGCTCCCGGCGGGGCGTGTCAGCATCGCCCCCAGAAAGTCGGGCAATGCTTCGATCGCAGCCGGTCCGAAACCCAGGCAATGGGCAAGCCTGATCGTCAGCGCCGGCGGAACCCGGGCGAGGTCCGGCCCTGTGAGGTCAAAGCCCGCGTCGCCTTCGGGCAGTTCATAGCCCCCATAGAAGAGACCGACCCCCCCGCTATCGAGCCGGTCGAGCAACTCGGGCAACCGCTCCTGCGCGCTCGCGACGAAGTCGCAATCGTCCTCCAGCATCAGGATCGATCGCAGCCCGTCCTTGCGCGCTTCGGTCAGCAGGCCAAGCTGGCTCAGAAAGGCGCCATGTGCGCCGATGCTTCGAAAGGGGCCCGCGGATTCGGGCCGGACGGCATCGAACAGGTGCACGCGGGGATGGTCGAAACCCAGGCCGAGGCGCGCGAGTTCCTCCGCCATTTCACGGCGGCGGTCGTCGCGTGCGGCGAGATTGATCACATAGAGGCGGTCGAAGGTCGCGAAGAGGCGATCGGCCAGGCTCATGCCTGCCGGTCGAGCAGGTCGTGACGCCGCAGTGCGTGGCGCAGCTGGTCGTAGCTCAGCTTCAGCGCGAGTGCGGTCGCACGCTGGTTGAAGCGACAGCGACGCAGAGCATCTTCGAGCAGCATTTTCTCATAGGTCAGGACCGCCGTGCGGAAGTCGTCGCAGCTGCTCGTCGGCGCGGGCGCCGAGGCCTGCGGGGCTGCCGGGCTGGCCTTCTCGGGAGAAGCCGTGACGGCCGACGATGTTGCGGCGGGCGGGGGTGACGCCGTCGCCGGACGCCAAGGGCTCTCGAACGGGTCGAACTGAATGTCGTCGATCGGCCGCTCTGGATCGTCCCAGCGGTAGACGGCGCGCTCGACGACGTTGCGCAGCTCGCGGACATTGCCGGGCCAGGGATGCTCGATCAGCGTGATGCTCGCGCCCGCCGAAAAGCCGGGCCAGTGCGGCCAGCCCAGTTCGGACGCCATCCGCCTCCCGAAATGATCGGCGAGGACCTGCACGTCGCCTTCGCGCACTCGGAGCGGCGGCAGGGTGATCACTTCGAACGACAGGCGATCGAGCAAGTCGGCGCGGAAGCGTCCGCGCTCGACGAGGTCGGGCAGATGTTCGTTGGTCGCGGCAACGATCCGCACGTCGACCCGTACGGGCCGCGACGCGCCGATCCGCGTTACCTCGCCATATTCCACCGCGCGCAGCAGCCGCTCCTGCGCGCCCATCGACAATGTCGCGAGTTCGTCGAGGAAGAGCGTGCCGCCATGCGCTTCCTCGAATCGCCCCGCACGCGCCTTGGTCGCACCCGTGAAGGCGCCGGCCTCATGGCCGAACAGTTCTGCCTCGATCAGCGTCTCTGGCAGCGCGGCGCAGTTCAGGGTGACGAGCGGTCCGTCCCAGCGCTGCGACAGGCGGTGGAGCCGCTCCGCGACCAGTTCCTTGCCGGTGCCGCGTTCGCCGATGACGAGCACCGGCCGGTTGAGCGAAGCGGCGCGACTGGCCCGCTCGACCGAGTCGAGGAAGGCCAGCGACTGGCCGATGAACTGGGCTTCGCGTTCCATCGCCCATGGTTGGCGTAAAATCCCAAGACTTGGCAATAGCCAATTGTCCGGCTGAGTCGCCGAATCTCACTATCTCCTTGAGATTCTAACATTTTCCGATTTGGCACGGCTTCTGCATTGCATGAGACATACCGGCACCGCCGGAACCGGAACGACAGGGAAACAGGACAATGTTCGGTCTCGACACCATCGACCTGCAGCGCATCACGGTCTCGGCCGTAGGCGCCGCGCTTCTCTCGCTGATCTGCGTCCTCGGGGCAGTTGCCCCTGCGCATGTCGGCCCCGCCGCCTTCCAGCAGGAAGGCACCCTCCGTTAACGCATGGTGTCCGCCGCCGGACGGGGTAGACTGCCCGGCGGACCCGCCAAGCGAGTATCGAGCGTAATCAAGGAGCCTGACAGATGGGGATTTTCTCCCGAACTCGCGACATCATCGCCGCCAACGTCACCGACCTTCTCGACAAGGCCGAGGACCCCGCGAAGATGATCCGCATGATCATCCTCGAAATGGAAGAGACCCTCGTCGAGGTGCGTGCCTCGGCCGCGCGGACGATCGCCGACCAGAAGGAACTGCGCCGCCAGATCGCCAAGCTGGAAACCGTCCAGGCCAACTGGCTGGAAAAGGCCGAACTGGCGCTGTCCAAGGATCGCGAGGACCTGGCCAAGGCCGCGCTGGTCGAAAAGCAGAAGGCCGCCGATCTGGCGGGCCAGCTGCAGGAAGAGATCGACCTGCTCGACGAATCGCTGAAGGCTTCCGAAGCCGACATCGCGAAGCTGCAGGGCAAGCTGCGCGAGGCGCGGGCCCGCCAGAACAGCATCGTCACCCGCCTCGAATCGGCGAACAACCGCGCCCGCATGCGGGAAATGTATGCCGGTCCGAAGATCGACGAGGCTTTCTCGCGTTTCGAACTGCTCGAGCGCCGGGTCGACTATGCCGAGGGCCGCGCCGAAGCGGCGGGCATGGGCGCTGCGCCCAAGTCGCTCGAGGAGGAGATCGCCGAGCTGCGGTCGTCCGACAAGGTCGATGCCGAGCTGGCCGCGCTGAAGGCCAAGGCGCAGAACAAGGGGGCCTGAGGCGATGGAAGATATTCTCGTCCCGATCGGGGTCGTCGGCATCCTCTTTCTGGGCCTGCCCTGGCTCGTCTTCCACTATGTCACCCAGTGGAAGAAGAATGGCGGGCTGACGGTCGAGGACGAGAAGCTTCTCGACGACATGCACGAAATGGCCCGTCGCCTGGACGATCGGGTCGCCACGCTGGAGCGGATCCTGGACAGCCAGGACCCCAGCTGGCGGCCGCGCCAGATGGCAGAGCGTGGCCAGGACGATTGGCGCCGCGACCATTGATCGCGAGGACGCCGACACAACAGGAAGGGAAGGTTCGAAATGTCCGCTCGCCGCACCAAATTCTACGTCGACAAGCGTAACCGCAAATGGCTGGGCGTCTGCGCCGGGCTTGCCGACTATACCGGGATCGACGTCACGCTGGTCCGCGTCGGCACCGTTCTGCTGACCCTGCTCGGGGGCTTCCCCTGGACGCTGGTCGCCTATCTGCTGGTCAACTGGCTGGTCGACGACAAGCCGCGCGAATTCTACGAAGGCGACCGCGAGGAGCAGAAGTTCTGGCAGACCGTACGGGCCCGCCCCGGCGCCTCGGTCCGCGACGTCCGTGCCCGCTTCCGCGACATCGACCGCCGCATCGCGGACGTCGAGACCCATGTCACCAGCCATAATTCGGCGCTGGCCCGCGAGATCGACGCGCTCCGCTGAGCTCCGCCATGTCGCGCCCGAACGCCAAGGCAGTCGAGGCGCGGCACCGTCAACATCATGACGTTCGTCGAACCGGGAATGATGTTCGTCGAACGGTAAAACCGACAGTCCTGTAAACAGCGATGGCTGTCGGGTTAGGGGAAGAACAATGGATATTCCGATGTCAGTATTGGTGCCGGGTGCGACGATCGTCGCCGTCCTCGGTGTCGTTGGCTGGATCGTGACGACCTGGCTCAGGGTCAAACATGGCTATCCGCTCGAAAACAGCTGGGGCAAGGCCGTTTATCCGCGCACCAGCGACGAGACGATGGAGCGGGTAAAGCTGCTCTCCGGCGAGAATGCGCAGCTCCGGGCGGAGCTGTCCGCCATCAAGGAGCGCCTTGCCACCGTCGAACGGATCGTGACCGACAGCAGCTTTCGGCTCGACCAGGAAATCAACGCGCTGCGTGGCCCCGCGAACTGAGGTTTCCCATGGCTAATCTCTTCTACTTCATGATCGCCAGCGTTCCGATCATCGCCATCCTCGGCTGGGTCGCCACCGAATGGATGTCGCTGCGGAAGAAGCAGATCAAGGCGATCTCCACCGAAGCGGCCGAAAAGGCCGCCCAATATGCGGCGAAGACCGAACGGCTCGAACAGCGCGTCGCGGTGCTCGAACGGATCCTGACCGACCGTTCGACCGACCTCGCCGTGGAGATCGATCGCCTGCGCGACCAGCCGCTCAACTGATTGCATCCGCAAGGAGAAGCAGGATGAACCCCTTTGAAATGGTCGTGCTGATCGTCGCGATCACCGCCATCGCCAGCATCTTTCGCGCCAAATATGGCGTTACCCGCAAGGGTGAAACCTGGGCCAAGCCCGACGATGGCGACGCCCAGCGGCTGCGCGACGAAATCCGGACGCTGAAGGAGCGGGTAGCCGTCCTCGAGCGCATCGCAACCGAGAATGACCGCGGCATGGCGCTCGATCGCGAGATCGAGGCTCTGCGCCGGGCAGACTGATCCTCAAGGAAGGAACGGGACCATGATAGACTCTACCTTCTGGCTCACCGTGAGCGGGGCAGGGCTGATCGGCCTGGGTGTCGTCGCCTTTACCGCCCTGTCGGGCTGGCGCGGCTGGCTGGAACTGGAAAGACTGCGCCTTGAACGGCGTATGCCGGGGACCAGCGAACCGGCTATCGGCCCATCGCCCGCCGCCCGCATCGAACTCGCCGATCTCAAGGAGCGTATCCGCAAGCTCGAGGCGATCGCCTCCGGCGTCGATCTCTGATCTGATGGGCGGCCGGGCTCAGCCCTGACCGATCCAGTCCGCTACCTCCGCCGCCACCTGATTGGCGGCCTGATTGAGGCCCGCCGTGACGCTGGCGGCATCCTCGCCCACCACCGGCACACGCGCCTCGAACCTGCGGGTCTTCACTTCGTCGCTGCCTGCCCGCGCCAGCGTTGCGTCATAGGTGACGAGCACCTGACCCTGTCCGCCGAGCAGCTGGAAGGCGATCAGCGTTCCGCCCAGGCGGTTGTCCGGCGTGATCGAGGCATTGCGATGATCCGGCACGAAGCGACCGGTCTTCGCCTCGATCGTTTCGGCGAGAACCGAGCGGAACAGCGCACCTGGCGTATCGACCCAGGCGACCTTGGGCAGATAGGCGAAGGTCATCCCCGTCTGTACGGCGATCCGCTGATTGCGTAGCTGGGACGGCAAAGCGGGCATCGCGACGCTGACGGCCTGCGTATCGCGCGCGACTTTGGCGGTGCCGGCCGGAACCGTCGCCTGCGCGGTCAGACCCATCAGCCGCTCGGGCGGGTCCTCGCCCAGGCTGACGCAGCCCGACAGAAGAATGGCGGAAGAAACGGCGATCAGCGAACGGCGCAGCATGGCCTCAATCCCTCGGCTTATAGTCGGGAAGCTTCGATCCGCCCAGCACGGCGCCGGCACCGCCCCGATCGAGCTTCGACGAAATGGCGTTCAGCGAGTCGGACATCTCGGCGATGTTCCGCACCAGCTGGTTGATCTGCGGCACCGTCTCCGACGAGAAGGCCTTGATGCCCGGCCGTGCATCGGTGATCGCGGCATCGAGCGTCTCCAGCGTGTGCTGGGCGGACGCGGTCGCCTTGTTCAGATTGGCCATCGCCGGACGCACATCGGTCTGGACCACGCCATTGGTGGTCTGCGCGAGTTCGCCGACGCGTTCGGCAGCGAGGCCCGCCTGCTCCATCGTGGTCTTGAGCTGAACGACGGCGGCCGCGATTTCCGGGCCGCGATCGGCCAGATCGCCCGACAGCCGGTCGACATTGGCGAGGATGCCGGTGATCGACTTCTGGTTCTTGTCGTTGAGCAGTTCGGTCAGACGCGCGGTAAGCGTCGAGATGCGCTGGAGAAGTTCAGGCGCGGAATTGAGCAACTCGCCCAACGCACCCGGCTTGGTCGGGATGACCGGCACGCCATAAGGCCCTGCCTCGGTGATCGGCGGGGCGTTCTTGACCGCGCCGTCCAGATTGACCTGGCTCACGCCCGTGAACCCGACACCCGCGATCGTGGCGGTCGTGCCCTGGAGGATCGGCGAGTCCTTCTCGACGGCAATGCGTACGCGGACGAATTCGGGGCTCTCGGGCATCAGCTTGATTTCTTCGACCTTGCCCACAGGCACGCCCGAGAAATTGACCGGCGACCCCTTGGCAAGCCCGTCGACCGAGGTCTTGAAGAAGATGTCGTAACGCTGGATGCTGACGGTGTTGAACCCGGCGAGCCAGACGATGAACGCCAGCAAAGCGACAAGCAGGGCCAGAACGACCCCGCCGACGAGCACATGATTAGACCGGGTTTCCATCAGTCCCTCATTCCCCGGCGCCCTTCGCAGCCGCCCGTTCGGCGGCATCGGCCGCCACTCGCCCACGCGGGCCGTTGAAATATTCCTGAATCCACGGATGGTCCAACGCCAATAGTTCCGGGATCGTTCCAACCGCGATCACGCGCTTGTCCGCCAGCACCGCGACGCGGTCGCAGATCGCGTGCAGCGTGTCGAGGTCGTGGGTGATCAGGAAGACGGTCAGACCCAGCGTCTTCTGCAGCGACCGGATCAGTTCATCGAAAGCGGCGGCGCCGATCGGGTCGAGCCCGGCCGTCGGCTCGTCGAGGAACAGCAATTGCGGGTCGAGAGCCAGCGCCCGCGCGAGGCCTGCGCGCTTCTTCATGCCGCCCGACAGTTCGGACGGATATTTGGGCCCCGCTTCGGCCGGCAGGCCGGACATGGCGACCTTATAGGCGGCGATCTCGTCGAGCAGCACCGGATCGAGCCGCGGATAATATTCGCGGATCGGAACCTGGACATTCTCCGCCACGGTCAGTGTCGAGAACAGCGCACCGCCCTGGAACAGCACGCCCCAACGGCTGCGAACCTGCTTGGCCTCGCTCTCGTCCCGATCGATCATCGGCTCGCCGAACACCTCGACCGTTCCGGTTTCGGGGCGTTGCAAGCCGATGATCGAGCGCATCAGCACCGATTTGCCGGTGCCCGATCCGCCGACCACGCCGAGGATCTCGCCGCGCCGGACGTCGAGATCGAGGCCATCATGGACGACCTGGTCGGCAAAGGCGTTACGAAGGCCCTGCACCCGGATGACGGTATCGCCGTCATGGACGTTCAGCCGCGCCATCAGATCCACCCGATCGAGCTGAAGAACACGGCGAACACCGCGTCGAGGACGATCACGAGGAAGATGGCCTGCACCACGGAAGCGGTCGTACGCAGGCCGACTTCTTCCGCATTGCCCTTCACCTGCATGCCCTGATAGCAGCCGCACATGGCGATCAGCAGGCCGAACACCGGTGCCTTGATCAGGCCGACCCAAAGGTCGGTCATTGGCACCACCTCGCGGATGCGCTGGATGAAGGTGACCGGCGGTATGTCGAGGTCGATCCAGCAGAAAATGCCGCCGCCGATGATCGCGACGACCGCAGCATAGAAACCGAGCAGCGGCATGAGGATGACGGTCGAGAGCACTCGCGGCAGGATCAGCGCTTCCATCGGAGAAACGCCGATCGTCCGCATCGCGTCGATCTCCTCGGCGAGCTTCATCGAACCGAGTTGAGCGGCGAAGGCGCTGCCCGACCGGCCCGCGACCATGATCGCAGTCATCAGAACGCCGAGTTCGCGCAGAGTTATGCGGCCGATCAGATTGACCGCGAACACCTCCGCGCCGAACTGGCGGAGCTGCACCGCCCCCTGCTGGGCGATGACGATGCCGATCAGGAAGCTCATCAGCCCCACGATCGCCAGCGCCTTGACGCCGACCACCTCGAACTGTCGAGCCATGGCGTTGTAGCGGAAGCTGCGCGGATGCGTGATCAGGCTCCACAGGCCGATCATCGTCGCGCCGAAGAAGCCGACCAGGCCACGCAGCGAGTCGAAAGACGCATAGACCGCATCGCCGATCTCGCGCAGCACGCGGACGAACGGGGGGCTCGAGTCCGGCCGGATCTTGAGCGGTTTGTCGGCGGCGGCGAGCTGCTCGAGCAGTTGGCAGACCTCGTCATCGGCGCCGATGACGCGCGCGTCGCAGCGCCGCACGATCCTATGGACGAGCCAGGCTCCGACCGTGTCCATCCGGTCGACATCCTTGAGGTCGATCTCTTCGGGGCTGGCGTCGAGCGCCGACAGCCGGCGCGACAGATCCCCGATCCGCGCGAGCGTCAGCTCACCGGAAAAGCGCAAGGTGCCCTGATCGAACTGAAAATCGGCGGGAGCGTTCATCGGATCCAGGAGTGGCGCAAAGACCGGAGATCGGCAAGCATCCGTAATGAAATGAGCCGCCCGGCGATTTGTTCCTTGCCGATATTTGCCTATAGGGCGTCCCGATGACCGAACTTGCGATCTACGACATGGACCGGACGATCACCCGGACCGGAACCTTCACCCCCTTCATGATCCATGCGGCGATGCGGCTGGCGCCCTGGCGCCTCGTCTTCGTCCCCTTCGCTGCCGGGGTAATGCTGGCTTATGTGTGCAAGCTGATCGAGCGCAAGCGGGTCAAGGAACTCAATCAGGCCATGCTGATCGGGCGTCGCATCCATGCCGACCGGCTGACGCCGATCGCGGAGAGCTTCGCCGACCATATCCTGAAACACAATGTCCGGGCCGGTGCATTGGAGAGTCTCGCCGAGAACCGCGCCGCCGGTCGCCGGCTGGTGTTGGCGACGGCCTCTTCGCGCATCTGGGTCGACCCGATCGCCCGCCGGCTGGGCATGGACGACGTCATCGCAACAGGTGCGATCAAGGGCATCGACGATTATGTCAGCCACAAGGTCGATGGCGAAAATTGCTATGGCCCGGCCAAGCTGCGGATGATCCAGGCGTGGATGGGGCTGCAGAAGCTCGATCGCGAGGCATGCCGCATCCGCTTCTATTCGGATCACATCTCCGACGTGCCGGTGCTCGAATGGGCGGACGAGGCGATCGCGTCCAACCCCCATGCCGGGCTGCGCGAAGAAGCGCGCCGTCGCGGCTGGACGATCGTCGACTGGAATTGAGACGGGCAATCCTACCGGCGCTTAGGCGCCGGGAAGAGGGTCAGCCTTCGGCGCCCTGCACGGCCTGGACGGCGGCGGCGGTCGACTTGGCGCCGTCCTTGTAGATGAAGCCGTTGACCGGATAGGCGGTGTTGCCGACCTTGCCGATCGGTGCGAACCAGACCTTGACCTGGCTCCAGTCGTTGGACGGCGAGGCGTCGACGACGGTCACGTCGCGCTCGACCTGACCGCGGCGGCCGTTGATGACCGACCAGTTGGCGTGGGTGATCTTGATCACGCGGTCGCTCACGACCTTCGTCACCGTGGCGACGTGGCCCGAGCGCATCGAACCGATCGCCTTGAACACCATGACAGCGCCGGTCTGCGGAGTCGATCCGCGCAGATATTTGCCGACCGCCTGGTTCCACCAGCTGGCGGCCGCGCCGAACAGCTGAATGCCGGAGAACATGCGGGCAAAGGGCGCGCACTGGATGGTCTGGGCCTGAGCAGCGGTCGGCGCGATCACCATGCAGGCAAGCAGCATGGAACCAATCATTGCGCGCATCGTTCTGGTCATTTGGATTCCCCAACCCGTCCCGTAGCCTGTGACTGGCAGCACAGACGGCGTTAGGAAAGACCATCACGGTTCAGCCCGCGCTCATATTCGGCGAGTCGTTTGCGTCGAGCGGTGACCTGCATCTTATCCACAGGCAGTAGCACGGCAGCGCAACGATCGGCCGCAAGCGTGCCGTAGCGGCACCTTGCGAATCGTCCGATCAGGCCAGTGGCACGCTGGCGAAACGGACGGGCTCCCCGATTGCCGAAGCGGCTAAGCTGCCCTCCCACATCACGCGATGGCCGCGGATGATCGTGCCCAGCGGCTTGCCGGTCAGTGCCATACCGGTGAAAGGCGACCAGCCGCAGCGCGAGGCCAGCCAGCTTTCCTCGATCGTCCAGCGCGCTTTCAGGTCGACGATGGTGAAATCAGCGTCATAGCCGAGCGCTATGCGTCCCTTGTTGCGCAAGCCGAACACGCGCTGCGGTCCGGCCGAGGTCAGCTCGATCAGATGCTGGAGCGTGAGGCGTCCCTCGGCGACATGGTTGAGCATCAGCGGCAGCAGCGTCTGCACGCCGGGCATGCCGCTCGGCGTGGCGGGATAGGTTCGGGCCTTTTCCTCGATCGTGTGCGGCGCATGGTCCGATCCCAGCACGTCGGGCACGCCCTGGCGCAGATAGTGCCACAGCCCGTCGCGATGCGCGCCCGAGCGGATCGGCGGGTTCATCTGCGCATAGGTGCCGAGGCGCGGATAGGCCTCCTCGCCGGCCAGCGTCAGGTGCTGCGGGGTCACCTCGCAAGTCGCGATGTCCTTGTTCTGCGCAATCAGCGCCAGTTCGTCGGGCGTGGTGATGTGCAGGATGTGGATGCGCCGGCCGGTCTCGCGCGCGATGCGCAGGATGCGGCGCGTCGCGAGGATGGCGCTTTCGTCGTCGCGCCACACCGGGTGGCTCGACGGGTCGCCTTCGACCCGCTCGCCTTCGCGCGCGATCATGCGCTGCTCGTCTTCGGCATGGATCGCGACCCGGCGGCTGCCCGAGCGGAGCACGCGCGCCAGATGCTCGTCCTCGGCGACGAGCAGGCTGCCGGTCGACGAGCCCATGAAGATCTTGACCCCCGCGGTGCCTGGCAGGCGCTCCAGCTCGGCGAGCGCTTCGGCATTGGCCGTCGTGGCGCCGACATAGAAGGCATGGTCGCACCACATGCGGTGGTGAGCGCGGGCGAGCTTGTCGGCGACGGCTTCGGCCGAATCGGTGTTTGGCTTGGTGTTCGGCATCTCGAACACGGCGGTGACCCCGCCGAGAACCGCCGAGCGGCTGCCGCTCTCCAGATCTTCCTTCGTCTCCAGACCGGGCTCGCGGAAGTGGACTTGGCTGTCGATCACGCCCGGCAGCACGTCGAGCCCGGCGCAGTCGATCGTCTCGCCTGCATCGCCCGTCACGCCGATGCCCGCAATGCGGCCGTCCTTCACGCCGACGTCGGCCGCGATCGGCCCACCGACGGTCCATACCGTTCCGTTCTTGAGGATCAGGTCATAGGTCATGTGCAGCCACCATCGTTGCGCCGTCGGAGGCGGTGTCGCGATCGGCACTCTCTCCGCGTCGGCACGGGTTAACTTCCGGCGGAGATGCTCCTACCTTCTGCGCATGTCCGATACCACCCTCATCGACCGCGCCGTGATCCGTCTTTCCGGACTGGGCGTTCGCGACTTTCTCCAGGGCCTCGTCACCAACGACGTCGCCGGCCCGCTGCCGGTCTGGGCCGGCCTGCTGACGCCGCAGGGCAAGGCGCTGTTCGACTTCATCGTCTGGGCCGATCCGGCGGGTGCCGAAGAGGATCTGCTGATCGACTGCGAGGCGGAGCAGGCGGAGGCGCTGGTCCGGCGGTTGACGCTCTACCGTCTGCGCAAGCCGATCACGATTGCACGCGACGAGACGCTGGCGGTTCACTGGTCGCCGACGGGAACGGAGGGCGTAGCCGATCCCCGGCTGGCTGCGCTCGGCCGCCGCTGGCTCGCGCCTGCCGACGGCGCGGCGCAGGGCTGGCACGCGCATCGCAAGGCACTGGGCGTCGCGGAAGGCGTGGCCGAGCTCGGCTCCGACAAGACGCTGTGGCTCGAATGCAATGCCGATCTGCTCAATGGGGTGAGCTTCACCAAGGGCTGCTATGTCGGCCAGGAAAATACCGCGCGGATGAACTGGCGGAACAAGGTCAACCGCCGGCTCGTCGTGCTGCCCGACGGCAGCGTCGAGCGCCGCCAGATGGATGGGCTCGACCCTGCCCTCATACCCGTCTGGATGACGGTCGAGGCGGGCCAGAGCGCCTGAGGATTACGGACGGTGCCGCGCTTGATGCGGCCGCCGCTAAGGAGAATGACGATGAGTTTCACCGGACGCGAACTTCGCTCGAACGTCGCCGAGGACGGCACGCTGCGGCTGACGCTGGAGGAGGTCACGCTCGATCCGCCGGCGGACGACGAAATCATCGTGCGGGTAGAGGCGGCGCCGATCAATCCGTCCGACCTGGGGCTACTCGTCGGTCCGGCCGACCTGTCCTCGATCCGCAGCGAGGGCAGCACCGATCGCCCCTCCCTGGCGTTCGACGTTCCGAAGGAACGGCTGCGTGCGGTCGCCGCGCGGGTCGGCCAGTCACTGCCGGTGGGCAATGAAGGTGCGGGCACGGTGGTTGCGGCGGGCGCTTCGGCCAAGGCGCTCGAAGGCCGAAAAGTCGGCGCCTTCGGCGGCGGCATGTATGCCGATTATCGCAAGCTGAAGGCAAGCGAGGTGCTGGCGCTTCCCGATGGCGCGACAGCGGCTGATGGCGCGGCGATGTTCGTCAACCCGCTGACCGCGCTCGGCTTCGTCGAGACCGCGCGCAGCGAGGGGCACAAGGCGATCGTCCATACGGCGGCAGCGTCGAACCTTGGCCAGATGCTGCAGAAAATCTGCCTCGCCGACGGCATCCCGCTGGTGAACATCGTCCGTTCGGAGGAGCAGGCGGCGATCCTGCGCAACATCGGCGCAACCTATGTCCTCGACAGCCGCGCGCCCGATTTCCAGAAGCAACTGCTGGCGGCGATCAGCGAGACTGAGGCGACGGTCGGCTTCGATGCGATCGGCGGCGGACGCCTCGCCAGCGACATCCTCACCGCGATGGAGCAGGCGGCCAATGCGCGCTCCGGCGGGTATAACCGCTATGGATCGGACGTGTTCAAGCAGATGTACCTCTATGGCGCGCTCGACCAGAGCCCGACGACGCTCAACCGGCTCGCCTTCGGCTTCCAGTGGGGCGTGTCGGCCTGGCTGCTGATGCCCTTCCTGCGCAAGGCGGGCGTCGAGGTGGCCAACCGCCTGCGCCAGCGCGTCGTCGACGAGCTGACGACGACCTTCGCCAGCGGCTACACCCGCACGATCAGCCTCGCCGAGGCGCTCGATCCCGACATTTTGCGTGCCTATGAGCGCAAGGCGACCGGCGAGAAATATCTGATCGATCCGAGCCGCGGCTAAGGACTGCAGCATGACGACATCCAGGGAAAAGGCCACGGTGGGGCGGCTGGCCGCGATCTTCGGCCTCATTCTGCTGCTGCTGGCGTCCTTTCTCTGGGCGTCGGGCCGCCTCGGCGGGCGCGGGCTGACGACGCAGAAGTTCATCGACCGGATGCAGGGGGAGAAGGTCTTCGCCGGCTTCCGCCGCGCCCATGCCAAGGGCGTCTGCCTGTCGGGCAGCTTCCAGGCCTCGGGGGCGTTGGCGCCCTATAGCCGTTCGCCGCTGTTCGCGCGGGGCTCGACGCCGCTGATCGGTCGCTTCTCCTTAGGCGGCGGCAACCCGACCGCGCCCGACCTCAAGGCGTCGGTCCGCAGCCTCGCCTTCATGCTCGCGCAGTCCGATGGGCAGCAATGGCGCTCGGCGATGAACACGCCGCCAGTCCTGGCGGTAGGAACCCCGCAGGCCTTTTTCGACCAGATGGGCGCGATGAAGCCGGACCCGGCGACGGGCAAGCCGGATCCGGCGCGCATCGCCGCCTTCTTCGCGGCGCATCCCGAAAGCGCGCCCTTCCGCAGCTGGCAAGCCGCCTACAAGACGAGCAGCAGTTGGGCGACCGAACGCTACAACAGCATCAACGCCTTCTATCTGGTCGCACCCGACGGCAGCCGACGTGCGGTGCGGTGGACGGCGGTGCCGAAAGCGGCCGCGCTTCCCATGCAGGAGAGCGACGAACCGCTGGCGCTGCAGAAAGAGCTTGCTGCACGGCTGGCGCGGGGACCTGTCGAGTTCGACCTGGTCTTTACCTTTGCGGGTGCGGGCGACGATCCCGACGATGCGACCAAGCCCTGGACCGCAGGCCGGCAGGAGCTGTCGGCGGGCGTGCTGAGCATCACCGCTATGCGTCCGCAGGCAGGCGGTGCGTGCAACGGGCTGACCTTCGACCCGCTCGTCCTGCCAGACGGAATCGCGGCCAGCGACGATCCGATCCTGCGCGCGCGGTCTTCCGCCTATGCCGAATCCTATCGCCGCCGTGCGCGCGAGACCGCGCTGGGAGAGGCCCGATGAGCAAGCACGGCTTTCCCGCCAGCGCGCGGCTGCTCCACTGGGTGATGGCGGCGCTGATCCTGTCGATGCTCTTCCTGGGCGTGTCGATGGTAACGAGCCTCTCCGGCTGGCACGATCCGGCCATCCTGCTGCACAAGTCCTTCGGCATCCTCGTGCTGCTGCTCGCGGCGGTCCGGCTGCTCAACCGGTTGCGTTTCACCGCGCCGCCCTTGCCCGCCGACCTGTCACCGCTGCAGGCTCTGGCCGCCAAGGCGAGTCACTGGCTTCTCTACGCCGGGATGTTCGCGGTGCCGCTATCGGGCTGGGCGATGCAGAGTGCCGCCGGCACGCCGGTGCGGCCCTTCGGCCTGTTCACGCTGCCGCCCCTCACCGCTCCCGATCTGGCCTGCTATGGTTGGCTGCGCGAGGCGCATTTCCTGATGACCTGGGGGCTGTTCGCGCTGCTGCTGGTCCATATCGGCGCCGCGCTCCACCACGGCTGGGTCCGCCGGGATGGCGTTCTGCAGTCGATGCTGCGCGGCGACTGAGCCTGCCGATCAGGCGGTCGCCTCGCGGTCGGCCTGATCGATCGCGAGCAGGGAGACGCCGCGCGTCTCGCGCATCACCAGCGCGGACATCAGGCTGATCGCGCCCGCGCCGAGGATGTAGAAGGCGATCGGCTCCCACCGGTCATAGGCGCGCAGCAGCCAGGTCCCGATCAGCGGCGCCCAGGAGCCGGCGACGATCGCTGTCACCTGATAGCCGAGCGACACGCCCGAGTAGCGCATCCGGGTCGGGAACATCTCCGCCATGATCGCGGGCTGGGCCGCATACATGAAGGCGTGGACGACCATGCCAAGCAGGATCGCCGACAGGATGATCCAGGCGCTGCCGGTGCCGAACAACGGAAAGGCGACGAAAGGCCAGGCCATGGTGAGCGCCGCTCCGATCAGATAGACGGGCCTGCGTCCGATCCGGTCGGCCAGAGCTCCCACCGCCGGGATGACGAAGACATGGAGGAGATGCGCGCAGAACAGCAGCGCCAGGATCTCGGTCGTGTCGACGCCGATATGGGCGAGGTAGGTGATCGAGAAGGTGACCACCATATAATAGAGGATATTCTCGCCAACGCGCAGGCCCATGGCGTTGAATACGCCGCGCGGATAGCGGCGGAACACCTCGGTCAGGCCATAGCCGGCATCGGCCTTCTGCTCGGCCTCGGCCTTGGCGGCTTCGAAGATCGGGGAGTCGGTGACCTGGGTGCGGATATAATAGCCGACCGCGACGATCACGACCGATAGCCAGAATCCGATCCGCCAGCCCCAGCTCAGGAACTGGGCCTCGTCGAGGGTCGCCGACAGGAGCAGCAGGACGATCGTCGCGAGGAGGTTGCCCATCGGCACGCCGGCCTGCGGAAAGCTGCCCCAGAAGGCGCGGCTGCGGTTGGGGCTGTGTTCCGCCACCAGAAGCACGGCGCCACCCCATTCGCCGCCCAGCGCGAAGCCCTGGACGAAGCGCAGGAAGACCAGCAGCGCCGGCGCCCAATAGCCGATCGTGCCGAAGGTCGGCAGGCAGCCCATCAGGAAGGTCGACAGTCCGATCAGGACCAGGCTGAACTGGAGGAGCGACTTGCGACCGACCTTGTCGCCGATATGACCGAAGACGATCCCGCCGAGCGGACGGGCGATGAACCCCACCGCATAGGTTCCGAAGGCGGCGATGATGCCGTCGAGCTCGTTGCCCGTCTGCGGGAAGAAGAGCTTGCCGAAGACGAGCGTAGCCGCCGTGCCGTAGAGAAAGAACTCATACCATTCGACGACCGTCCCCGCCATCGACGCCCCCACGACCTTGCGGAGATAGGGAAGGTCTGCGGTCTGCTCGTGCTGCATGGCGGGACGACGCTCTCCAATGGCCGGTTATGCCGCCCTCATAGCGCGATGTTGCGCCGGTGCCACGCCGCTCTTTTGACAGGCGAACTCACACCGTCCAGTCGGCGATGTCCTCGGCCTGGCCGATCAGCGCGAGGCCGTGCGCGATCGAGGTCAGCTCGCCGCCCGAGCCGAGCCGCTCCGCACCGAAGCGGCGGGCGAACAGATCCCGGATGGCGGGGAGCAGCGAGGAGCCCCCGGTCAGGAAGATCCGATCGACCTGCTCCGGCGCGATCCCGGCGCCGAGCAGAGCCTCGTCGACCGCCGCGTCGATGCGCGCCAGATCGGGGGCTATCCAACGCTCGAATTCGGTGCGGGTCACCTCGCGGTCGAGGTCGAGCCCGCCGCCGGTGAAGCGGAAGCGGGCGACCTCCTGCTCGGACAGCTGGCGCTTGAGCGTGCCCACCGCGTCGTAGAGCGCATAGCCCAGCTCATGCTCGACGATCGCGATCATGCGGCCGATCGCCTCGGGATCCAGTGCGCTGCGCCGCAGCTTCTCCAGTTCCTCCAGCGTCCGCCGGTTGCGCATCAGCGCCAGCCGTGACCAGTCCGAGAAGTCCGAGAAATAGCCGCCCGGAATCTCCAGCACCTTGTCGAAGGAGCGATAGCTGCCGCCCTTGCCGAGCAGCGGCAGCACCAGATTCTCGACGATACGGCTGTCGAAGCGGTCGCCAGCAATGCCGATGCCCGACGAACCGAGCGGGACGCAGCGCGGGCGCTCGTGCGGCGCGCCGACCCGCACGAGCGAGAAGTCGCTGGTGCCGCCACCAAAGTCGGCGACCAGCAAGGTGGTCGGCTCGGTCAGGCGCGAGGCATAGCTGAAGGCGGCGCCGAGCGGTTCATAGACATAATGAATCTCGGCCCCGAAGTCCGCGAACATCCTGTCATAGCGTTCGCGCGCCAGCGCCGCGTCGGCGCGGGCGCCCGCATAGGTCACCGGACGGCCGATGACGATCCGGCGGTCGCGCGGGTCGAAGGCCGGGCCGGCATGACTGCGCAGCCGCTCGAGGAAGAGCTGACCCAGTTCCTCGAAGCGCAGGCGCTTGCCGAAGATCGACGCCTGGTCGAACAAGGGGCTTGCCGCGACCGACTTGAACGACTGGATGAAACGGCTGCCCTGCGGGAAGTCGAGATATTCGGCGATCGCCCAGGGGCCAGCCTCATGGGCGACGCCACCCCGCGCACCGTCATCTTCCCAGAAGCACAGCGCCGAGCGGAACACCGCGCCTGTCGCCCGGTCACCGGCAAAGCTCAGCAGCTCGGCCGTGCCGTCGGCCTGAGTCTGTGCCACAACGCTGTTGGTGGTACCGAAGTCGAGGCCGATGGCCTCGCCGGTGGTGGGGGCGGACATAGTGGGCGACTCCATGGGGCCGGCGCCTATGGCAGTCGCACCCCCTCGCCGCAAGCCCGTCAGTCTTTTGTCCGGCCGGCTTCGGCGTCGCGCGCGGCGCGCCATTCGGCGAGCTTGCCGGCGATGATCTGGCCGTGCGGCCTGGCCTTCTGCGCATACTCCATCAGATGGATCGCCTGGTCGCGCGACAGCGGGGCCGCCTGCTCGTGCGTCATGGCAATGTCGCGCAGGATCACGCCGTCGGCCGGCGTGAGGGCGGACGGGAAGATGCGGCGGATCAGCGCGGCCTGTTCAGCCGAGAGCGTCGCATCGGCGGGAGGCGGGGGTGGAACCTGCTCGGCATCAAGATCGATCTGCTCTGCATGAGGGAGGCAGGCATTGAGCCGATCGACCGCCGCCCGGTTGCGCGCGATCACGTCCCGACGGAGCTCCTCGTCCAGCGGCGGCAATTGTCCATCTATGTCAGGAAGTTCGTTGACGAGCGCATCGGCGATCAGGCGGCCATAATCGGCGCCGAAGATCTGGTTGACGAAGCGGACGAAGGCCAGTTCGGCCAGGGTCAGCGAGCGGTTGACCCGGCCGACGGTCGCGGCCTCGCCGCCCTCGACGACGGTGCGGACACCGATATGGTCGAGGATGCGCGGGACGATCGCGTCGCGGATCACCGAATAGTTGAACAGGGTGAAGGCGATACCCTGCCGCTCCATCGCGGCGACGAGGTCGGCGGCGATGCGCGTGCTGGTCTCATGCTCGGCAAAGGCGGCGATATCCTCGTGAAAGCCCCCGCGCTTGACCGCCTGCTGATAGACCGACGGCAGCATCTCGATCGGGCTGCGCACCGCCATCAGGATCTCGAAATCATAAAGGTCGCGATAGCGGCCCTCGGCGGCGAAGAACGTGTCCATCCGGCGGAAGAGATGCTCGCTCGAAAAGATATAGGAGGCATAGCCCGGCGCCGCAGCGACGATCGGGATCACCTGCCCCTCGAACCAGTTTTCGGGGTCGAGATTGCCCGACATGACGTGGCCGGCGCGCGCCTGTTCGGCGCTCGCATGCTCGGGGTAGAGGACGCCCGCACTCTTCAGCAGCTCATGGTTGCGGGCCAGCGCCGATTGCAGTGCGGACGTGCCGGTCTTCCCCTGACCGATGTGCAGGACGATTTTCGGGCGGGCTTCGGACGCGATCATGGCGGGACCCTAGAGCGTCGGCGCCATAGGCGGAAGCGGGATGAGAACTGACCGCCGCCAGACAGGAAAAAGGCCGGCCCGCAGCTGCGGACCGGCCCTTTTTCTTCAAGTGTTTCCGATCAGGCGGCGAGCTTGCGCAGCACGTACTGCAGGATGCCGCCGTTGAGAAAATATTCGAGCTCGTTGACGGTATCGATCCGGCAGCGGGTCTCGAAGGTTTCGGTCGAGCCATCGGCGCGCGTCATCTTGACGCTGACCGTCTGGCGCGGGCGGAGACCGGCGACATTGTCGATCGAGAAGGTCTCGGTGCCGTCGAGCTTGAGCGTCGTGCGGTCGATGCCTTCGGCGAACTGCAGCGGCAGCACGCCCATGCCGACCAGGTTCGAGCGGTGGATGCGCTCGAAGCTCTCGGCGATGACGGCGCGGACGCCGAGCAGGTTGGTGCCCTTCGCCGCCCAGTCGCGCGACGAGCCGGTGCCATATTCCTTGCCCGCGATGACGACGAGCGCGGTGCCCTCGTCCTTGTACTTCATCGCCGCGTCGTAGATCGCCAGCACTTCGCCCGACGGGATATGCTTGGTCAGGCCACCCTCGATGCCGGGGATCATCTGGTTCTTGATCCGGATGTTGGCGAAGGTGCCGCGCATCATCACGTCATGGTTGCCGCGACGCGCGCCATAGCTGTTGAAGTCCGCCTTCGACACCTGGTGCTCGGTCAGGTAGCGACCGGCCGGGCTGTCGAGCTTGATCGAACCGGCCGGGCTGATGTGGTCGGTGGTGATCGAGTCGGCGAAGATGGCGAGCGGGCGGGCGTCGACGATGTCGCCGACCGGGGCCGGGGTCATCGACATGCCGTCGAAATAGGGCGGGTTGGCGACATAGGTCGACCCTGCACGCCAGGTGTAGGTGTCCGAACCCTCGACGTCGATCGCCTGCCAGTTCTTGTCGCCCAGATAGACATTGGCATAGCGCTTGCCGAACATGTCGGAGTCGATCGCCGAGGCGACGGTCGCTGCGACTTCGGCGGTGCTCGGCCAGATGTCCTTCAGATAGACGGGGTTGCCGTCCTTGGACGTGCCGATCGGCTCGCTGGTGATGTCCTTGGCGGTGGTGCCGAACAGCGCATAGGCGACGACCAGCGGCGGCGAGGCCAGATAGTTGGCGCGCACGTCGGGGGACACGCGGCCCTCGAAGTTGCGGTTGCCCGACAGGACCGCCGAGGCGACCAGATCGTTGGTGTTGATCGCCTTCGAGATCGGCTCGGGCAGCGGGCCCGAATTGCCGATGCAGGTGGTGCAGCCATAGCCGACCAGGTTGAAGCCGATCGCGTCGAGATCCTTCTGCAGGCCGGCCTTTTCGAGATAGTCGGTGACCACCTGCGATCCGGGAGCGAGCGAGGTCTTGACCCAGGGCTTCGCCTTGAGGCCGAGCGCATTCGCCTTGCGGGCGACCAGGCCGGCGGCGACGAGCACCGACGGGTTGGACGTGTTGGTGCAGCTGGTGATCGCCGCGATCACGACGTCGCCATGGCCGATGTCGAAATCGGTGCCCTCGACGGCGACGCGCTTGTTCGCTTCGTCGCCCTTCTTGTAGCCGCTGGCGAGCTCGCCATTATAGCCGGCCGAAACCTGGCTGAGCAGGACGCGATCCTGCGGGCGACGCGGGCCGGCGAGCGAAGGCTCGACCGTCGACATGTCGAGTTCGAGCGTGTCGGTGAAGACCGGATCCGGAGCACCGGCGGTGCGCCAGAAGCCCTGCTCCTTGGCATAGGCTTCGACCAGCGCGACCGTCTCGGCCGGGCGGCCGGTGAGGCGCATATAGGTGATCGTCGCGTCGTCGATCGGGAAGAAGCCGCAGGTCGCACCATATTCCGGCGCCATGTTGGCGATGGTGGCGCGGTCGGCGAGCGACAGCGCGTCGAGGCCGGGGCCGTAAAACTCGACGAAGCGGCCGACGACGCCCTTGGCGCGCAGCATCTGCGTCACGGTCAGCACGAGATCGGTGGCGGTGATGCCTTCCTTGAGCGTGCCGGTCAGCTTAAAGCCGACGACTTCCGGGATGAGCATCGAGACCGGCTGGCCGAGCATCGCGGCTTCGGCTTCGATGCCCCCAACGCCCCAGCCGAGCACGCCAAGGCCGTTGACCATCGTGGTGTGGCTGTCGGTGCCGACGCAGGTGTCGGGATAGGCGACGTCGACGCCCGAACCGTCGGGCGAGGCCCATACCGTCTGGGCGATGTTCTCGAGGTTCACCTGGTGGCAGATGCCGGTGCCCGGGGGCACGACCTTGAAATTGTTGAGCGCCTTCGAGCCCCAGCGGAGGAACTCATAGCGTTCGCCGTTGCGCGCATATTCGAGCGCGACATTCTCGTCGAACGCCTTGGGGCTGCCAAAGCTGTCGACCATGACCGAGTGGTCGATGACGAGGTGGACGGGAACGAGCGGGTTGATCTTCTGGGCGTCGCCGCCGAGCTTGCTGATCGCGTCGCGCATCGCGGCGAGGTCGACCACGCAGGGAACGCCGGTGAAATCCTGCATCAGCACGCGCGCGGGGCGATACTGGATTTCGCGCTCGGAGGTGCGGTCCTTCTGCCAGTCGACGATCGCCTGCACGTCTTCGGTGGTGACGGTCGTGCCGTCTTCGAAACGCAGGAGATTTTCGAGCAGCACCTTCATCGAGAAGGGCAGGCGCGAGATGTCGCCGAGCCGCTCGGATGCCTTGGCGAGCGAGTAATAAGCGTAATGCTTGCCATCGACGTTGAGGGTGGAGCGGGTTTTGAGAGAGTCCTGACCGACGGCCGTCATTGGCTATGCCCCTATGCTGCGAATGCGAGAGTCGAGCGGCGCTATAGCGACGGGTTCGCGCAAGGGAAAGGGGGAGAGGGCGGGTGGCGCGACCCGCAGGATCAGCCGTCGAGCGGGCGCCCCAGATCGGCGAAGGCCTGGGCTACCGCCTGCGCGCTCGACAGTACCCCGATCGCCGTTTCGATGCCCAGCAGGCGGCAGAAGGCGCGGTGTGCCGAGCCGGGCGTGTCGAGCGAGACCGCGACCGCGTCGAGCAATGTCGACTCCGCATCGGTCATCCGGCAGCAGCAGGACGGCGCGATCATGATCGTGCGCTGGGAAGCACGGGCCACCTCCGCCATCAGCGCGCGGACGAGGATCAGCGGGCGGCGGAAGGACAGGCCGAAGCTGCCGATCAGCATCGCCACGGCCTGCGCATCGTCGAGCCCGCCGACGCCCATCCGGCGAACGGTGAGCAGCAGGAGCCTGGTCCCAGAACGGTCGGGCGCGTCGTGGGGCAGAAGGTGGGCGGTCGAGCTTGCTTTGTCTGACATGGTCATCTCTCTCACCGTTGAGAGATGAGAGAAGCATGATAGCTATTGCGAGTCAATCGCAATAGTAAGGTGATGGCTCACTCGATGATGGTGCCATTGGCGGCGAGCGTCCGTCCGGCGAGATAGAGCGATCCCCCCACCAGCACCATGGGCGGGACCGCGTCAAAGCCCGCCGCGATGCGGGCCAGCGCGCCTTCGACCGACGCTGCCGGATGGGCATCGAAACCGGCCAGCCTGGCAGTCTCCGCAAGATCGTCGGGCGCATGATGCTCATGTCCCGGCACCGGCACCATGTGAAAGCTGGCCGACAGCCGCCCCATCGAGGCAAGGAAACCCCCGGCATCCTTGTTGGCGAGAAGCCCCATGACGATGTGCAGTGGGCGCCCGGGCGCCTGGTGCGAGCGCAGGAAATCGCCGATTACGCGACCAGCTGATGGATTATGCCCGCCATCGACCCACAGTTCGGATCCCGGCGGTAGCATCTCGACAAGCGTTCCACCGCGCAGATGCTGGAGCCGGGCGGGCCAGTCCGCCCAGCCCATCGCCGCGCGCAGGGCCGAAGCGGGTATGGCGAGGCGATCCTGCTTGCGCAGCATCGCCACCGCGAGCGCGGCATTCTGTGCCTGATGATGCCCGGCGAGGCCGGGCAGGGGCAGGTCGAGCTTGCCCTGGCTGTCGCGATAATGGAGCCGCCCCTGATAGGCGACCGCGTCCCAGGAGCCGCCCTTGGCATGCCATTCGCCGCCGGCCGCGCCGATCGCCTGACCGACGCGGTTGGCGACCTTGTCCGGATAATGGAGCGTCATGATCGGCACGCCCGGCTTGGCGATACCCGCCTTCTCCGCGCCGATCGCCTCGATCGTGTCGCCGAGGAAGCTCTGATGGTCGAGGCCGAGCTGGGCGATGCCGCAGATCATCGGATCGGCGATGATGTTGGTCGCGTCGAGCCGTCCGCCCAGGCCGACCTCGACGATGCAGGCATCGGCCGGATGGCGCGAGAAGGCGAGGAAGGCGGCGGCGGTGGTGACCTCGAAGAAGCTGGGAGCGATGCCATCCGATATGTCGAGCACCTCGGCCAGCAGTGCGGCCAGCTCGGCATCGTCGATCAATGTGCCGGCGATGCGGATGCGCTCGTTGAAGCGGATCAGGTGCGGGCTGGTGAAGACATGCGCGGTCATTCCCGCCGCCTCGATCGCGGCGCGCAGATAGGCACAGGTCGAGCCCTTGCCGTTGGTGCCGGCGACATGGAAGACCGGCGGCAGCCGGCGCTCGGGATGGCCCAGCCGCTCGCACAGCTGCGCTATCCGCTCCAGCCCGAGACTATCGGCGCCGGGCGACAGCAGTGACAGGCGGTCGAGCTGCGCCTGGACCGCCGGATCGCTGGAGATCGCGTGATCGGGCATGGAATCCGCCGCCCGGCCCGGTTCAGGCCGCCTTCTTGCCGGGGCAGAGATAGTCGATCAGCCGCGCCAGCTCCGCACGCAGCTCGTGGCGCGATACGACCATGTCGAGCATGCCGTGCTCGAGCAGATATTCGGCCCGCTGGAAGCCCTCGGGCAGCTTCTCGCGGATCGTCTGCTCGATCACGCGCTGGCCGGCGAAGCCGATCAGCGCGCCGGGTTCGGCGATCTGGATGTCGCCGAGCATCGCATAGGAGGCGGTGACACCGCCCGTCGTCGGATCGGTCATCACGACGATATAGGGCAGGCCTGCCTCGCGCAGCTTGGCGATGGCGACCGTGGTCTTGGGCATCTGCATCAGCGAGAGAATACCCTCCTGCATGCGCGCCCCGCCCGCAGCGGTGAACACGATATAGGGGCATTTGTCGGCGATCGCCGCTTCGGCGCCCGCGACGAAGGCCGCGCCGACGGCCAGACCCATCGACCCGCCCATGAAGGCGAAATCCTGCACGCCGACGACGGCCTTGAAGCCCTCGATCGTGCCGCGTGCATTGGCATAGGCGTCCTGTGCCCCGGTCTTGGTGCGTGCTTCCTTGATGCGGTCGCTATAGCGCTTGGAGTCGCGGAATTTCAGCGGATCCTCGCGGACCTGCGGTGCGGGCAGCAGCGTGTAGACGCCATTGTCGAACAGCTGGTCGAAGCGTGCATCGGGGCCGATCCGGCCATGGTGGCCGCATTTCGGGCAGACCGACAGGTTCGCCTCATATTCCTTGGCGAACACCATCTGCTGGCAACCCGGGCATTTGTGCCAGAGATTGTCGGGCGAATCCCGCTTGGTGATGAACGGGATCTTCTTGCGGACGCGGTCGAGCCAGCTCATGCGGCCTTCTCCTTCGCGGCGCGCCGGACGGCGGCGCTGAGGGTGGATGTGAAATCGCGGACATGCGGCGCGGCGGCCGCGCCATGTTCGCCGATCAGGTCGACGATGACCGATCCGACCACCACGCCGTCGGCGACGCGGCCGATCGCCTCGGCCTGTTCGGGCCCGCGTACGCCGAAGCCCACCGCGATCGGCAGGTCGGTCGCGGCGCGCAGCCGTTCGACGGCGGATTCGATGCTGGCCTGGCCCGCCTGCTGCATGCCGGTGATGCCCGCGACCGAGACATAATAGACGAAGCCCGAGGCACCGTTCAGCACCGCCGGCAGACGCGCCGAGTCGGTCGTCGGGGTGGCGAGGCGGATCAGGTCGAGCCCTGCCGCGCGCAGCGCCGGGCCGAGGACCGAGTCCTGCTCCGGCGGAATATCGACGCAGATCACGCCGTCGACGCCGGCCTTCGCCGCTTCGGCCGCAAACCAGTCGGCGCCGCGACGGACCATCGGATTGGCATAGCCCATGAGAACCAACGGAACTTCCGGGTGGCGTTCGCGAAAGGCGCTGGCGATTGCCAGCAGGTCGCCGGTCGTCGTGCCCGCGCCGAGCGCGCGCAGATTGGCGCGCTGGATCGAGGGACCGTCCGCCATCGGATCGGTGAAGGGCATGCCGAGTTCGATCACGTCGGCGCCGCCTTCGACCAGCGCGTCGAGCATCGCTGCGGTGTCGGCCGGGGTGGGGTCACCGCCCGTGATGAAGGCGACGAGCGCGGCGCGGCCCTCGGCGCGGGTCCGGGCGAAGGTTGCGGACAGGCGGCTCATGCGTTCGGCTCCGGTACGGTCTTCGGGGTGGCGCTCACATCTTCACTCCGAGCGCTTCGGCGACGGTGAAGATGTCCTTGTCGCCGCGGCCCGACAGGTTGAGCAC
>NZ_JAGMXV010000164.1 GCF_018006725.1 Rhizorhabdus sp. | reverse complement strand
TCTCGAGACCTATCAGGAGCTGTGCGACAATTTCATCGGCCGCTTCGCCGAGGAGGTGGAAGCCGGACATCCCGACCCCTGGACGACGATCGACCGGCTGTTCGAGGTGCATTTCAGCGAGGAATGGTCGAACCCGGACATATTGGGCGCGTGGATCGCCTTCTGGACGCTGGTCCGCAGCAACCCCGACTTCGCCGAGGTCAGCCGCCACTATAACGCACGCCTCCAGACCCTCCTCGACCGCGCCGTCGCCCGCCTGCCACAAGGGCCGGTCCCGCCCCGCGACATGGCGACGCTGATCTCCGCGACGATGGACGGCCTGTGGCTCGACTACAGCCTGTCGCAGGAACGCCTGACCCGCGAACGCGCGCTGGATCTCGCGCGGACGATGCTGCGGAGGCTGGCGCCGGTGGGGGCTGGGAATATTTGATGCAAGGACGCCGGAAAATGGCTTCCCAGTGAGCGATCGCACTCGCTGTGCCGACTGTGGCGCATTCCCGTCGCGAAAAGCCGATCGCCGCCGATATCCCTATAGCGATGAAGCCCATGGCTGCCGGTCAGATCAGGCGCGCAATCATCGGCCACATGATCGATGAATCGCCCTATGGTCCCGATCGGGCACAACCCTGTTCTATGCAGACGGCGAGAAACGCCGAGCCGGCTTTGTGAGCGACCTCCGCGGCACCTATGCGATTTCTGACGGAAAGGTGCTGATCACCGGACAGCTTCGCCCAGTTGCCCCGTCCACCATCGCGATCGAGTTCTACGTCAATGCCGTCGGCCGCATCTTCTATCGATACGCAGGGGCGGGCCGCCGGCGCGAGCCGAGTCCGCTAAAGCTGCTGCCCATCTTTCCCTCAGCAGGCGCAGGAGCGGGTTAGTCAACCAGCTGTTCGGCCCGGCGCCGCTGGGTTACATCTTCCAGCCCCCCCGCCTAATGCCTGGTGACACGCACCAGCGACCAGTCATAGCCGAGTTCTTCCACCCGGCGCCGGAGCATGGCCTTGCGGGTCTCGGAGGGTTCGGCCTCGCGCGAAAGCACCCACAGGTAGCGCCCCGAAGGTTCGCCCACGATCGACCACTGATAGTCGTCGTCATGGTCGAGCACCCAATAGTCACCATAAAACGGGCCGAAGAACGAGACCTTGAGCTTGGCACCCGTTGCAGGGTCGACGACCTTCGCCCTGCCGATAGCGGTCTTGAGCGGCCCGTCGATCACGCCCATGCGGCAGCTGTTCACCACCCTGATCGAACCGTCGGTATTGCGCGAATAGTCGGCCGAGACTGCCTCGCAGTTCTTCTGGAATGGCGCGTCATAGCGAAAGAGTTCGTACCACCGGCCGAGATAGCGATCTATTTCTACAGCCTTGGCCGGCTGCGGCACGGCCCGGTTCCCAACCGGCATCGAGGACAGCGTCGCGCAAGCGCTGAGAGCTCCAGCCATAGCGACAACGAGCACATGTCTAAGCCATGGCATAATTAGCGATACCCTTTCATTCCATGTGGAGCCGATGTCGACCTGCCGGTTCACCGACCCGACCTTTAGGGCTCATGCGGATCGCTGTCATGCAGACGTCTGCCCGGACTGAGTCTGCACGTCCGCCGGTTTCAGCAGGCCCAGATGACAATAGGGAAGTGGTAGCGGGCATTGACCCCGTTAGGCGAACGCGCCCAACATCGTCTTCTGCGCACGCCCGCAACCCACACCCATATTCCACAGACCAGTAACCTAAAGGCAGTTGCTCAGCCCTGGTCGGACCGGGAAGCGCTTACGCTCTCGCAAATTGTCCGGCGGCTGCGCCGAATTGTTCGCGGGCGAAGGCGCGGACCGCATTCATCGACGTAAAAATCTCGGCTTGAAGCTCGGATTCGACGATCGGGAAATTCTGAGAATTATACCAGGTCCGGCGCACCGTCAGCCGAAACTGATTGTCCGCGTCGGTGGTGATCAGGAACGGCTTGACGGAAACTCTCGACCTGTCGGCATTTGGTTTCTTGGCGGGGGTGGGCATGAAACGATCCTCATCCGATGTTGGGGCGTCGGGAGCGGAACGTCCGGGGACGCTCCGCCGCCGAGATCAAGCGGCCTGCAGATTGACGGCCGAGGTCTTGCCACGACGATCGGTCTCGAGCTCGTAAGAGACGCGCTGGTCCTTATCGAGCGTGCCCATTCCCGCCCGTTCCACGGCCGAGATATGCACGAACGCGTCGCCGCCGCCGGCCTCTGGCGCAATGAAGCCATAGCCCTTGTCATGGTTGAAGAATTTGACGGTTCCAGTGATCATGGGGATATCCTTGTCCCATATGTGACGAGCCTGCGCCAACGGCGGTGCATCCCGGCTTCCTGAGGCTATAAGGGGACAAGTGGCGCACGAGGCGCCGATATCCGTCGTATGCGACGTGAGCCCAATCTCCATGGCAGATATCCATCGAAAAGGAAAGGACCCAGGGCCGGGCACGACCGGTCGTCGGGTCGGGCCGGAAGGACCTGGCAGCGTCCGGGGAAAGATAAATCCGCAGCGCGCCCGACATTGCCGCGCCCGGTCTTGCCCTGTGCCGTCACCGACAGTCTGCGCATGCGTGCCGTGGTGGTTGCACGCGGGAGCGGAAGGTTACACAAGCCGGGGATGAATCCTGAACAGCCCTCGAACGCGACGCCCAATCGCCGCATCGCCCTGTTGATCGACGCCGACAATGTGTCGCACGCGAAGATCGCCACCATCCTGGCCGAGCTTTCGCGCTACGGGACGGCCAATATTCGCCGGGCCTATGGCGACTGGGGAAGCGCGGGACTGAAGGGCTGGAAGGACAAGCTCCACGCCTTCGCCATTCGGCCGATCCAGCAGTTCAGCTATTCCTCCGGGAAGAACGCCACCGATATTGCGCTCGTTATTGATGCGATGGAACTTCTCTACACGCAGAAGCTCGACGCCTTCTGCATCGCGTCGAGCGATGGCGATTTTACGCCTCTGGTGATGCAGCTCAAGGCGAACGGCCACGACGTCTACGGGTTCGGCGAGCGCAAGACGCCGGATCCGTTCGTTAACGCCTGCACCACCTTCCTCTATCTGGACAGTCTCCCCGATCCGGACATCCCGGCTCCGCTCAATAACAGCCGCCGTCCCGCGGCAAAGCGGGCGCCCAAGGCCGAAGCAAGCGGAGGGAGCAGGGCTGAGCCCGTGAGCGACGGCCAGCGATTGATTGCGCAGGACGCCGCACTGATCATCGCGTTGCGCGGTGGCGTCGAGGCAGCCGAACGCGATGACGGCTGGGCGCTGCTATCCACCGCCGGCAGCGCAGCCAAGCGGCAGGCGCCCATCGATCCGCGCAACTATGGCGTCAAGAATTTCCCCGCCCTGTTCGAAGCAACCGGCCTTTTCGACATCATCAGGGGCGAGAACGGCCTCACCTATGTCGCCGACAAGCGCAACAAGGACCGGACGCCCCGCCCCGGCACCTGATCGCTGACCGCTGATCGGCGCCGCCGGCTCGCAAGCGGCGCGGCGATTAACCAACCGATGACGGCGGCGATTCCGAATATTTCTGATCGCTCGCATCGAAGCCAGCCATCGGTTCGAACGACCGATCTATGACCGCGACTTCCCTCAGACCCGCCAGCTTGAAAGTGGCCAGCCTCGGATCGTTCAGCTCCTTGCCTTCACGCTCGACCGGAACCCCATCCATGAAGGGGGCGCCATGGCGGGTGTAGAGGATATGCGGCGCCACCTTCAGGCGCATGTTGTTGTAGGTGAGTTCGATGCACCGCTTCGAAGCGATGGCGTCACGGATGATTTCAGAGTCGGTCATGACCTGCGTCTGGGCTTGCCGCTTATCCAAGGCAACCAAATTGGTGCGCCGCCGCTCAATCGCGTCGCAGGGCCTCGGCCCCCTCTAGCGCACCACCCTTCCCCCCTTCATCACATGGTCGACCCGCTCCAGCGCGGCGATGTCCGCGAGCGGGTCGGCGGCCACTGCGATCAGGTCGGCATAATGACCGGGCGCGACCTCGCCGACGTCGGCGGATTTGCCCATCAGCGCGGCGGCGCTGGTGGTGGCGGACTGGATCGCCTGCATCGGCGTCATGCCGTAGCGGACCATGTAGCGGAACTGGCGGGCGTTGAGGCCGTGGGGATAGACCCCTGCGTCGGTGCCGAAGGCGATCTTCACCCCGGCCTTGACCGCCTTGGCGAAGCCCTGGCGCTGCGCCTCGGTCGTGTCGTCATTCTTGCGCAGGATGTCGGCGGGCCAGCCGTCACGGCGGCCGACCTCCGAAATATAGTCGCCATTATAGATGTCCATGACGAGCCAGGCGCCCTTCTGTTTGGCGAGCGCGATGCCCTCGTCGTCGATCAATGAGGCATGTTCGATCGACCGAACCCCGGCGCGCAGGGCGATCTTGATCCCCTCCGCACCATGGGCATGGGCGGTCACATAGCTGCGGTTGCGCGCAGCCTCGTCGACGGCGGCGCGGATCTCCTCCTCGCTCATTTCCGGGGCGCCCGGCTCGGTTCCGGCGGCGAGGACGGCGCCGGTCGCGATCAGCTTGATGAAGTCGGCGCCGCGCTGGAACAGCATCCGCGTCTTCGCTTTGACCTCCTCGGGGCCGTTCGCGACGCCCATGCGCATCGACGGGGGCACGCCCACGTCGGGCGCGGTGCCCGTCACTTCGCCGCCCCCGCCCGGTACGGTGACATAGGCCCCGGCCACCGCCATGCGTGGCCCTTCGACCGATCCGGCCTCGATCGCGTTGCGCAGCGCCACGTCGGTGAAGGCGCGGAAGGTGCCGACGTCGCGCACCGAAGTGAAGCCCGCCATCAGCGTGTCGCGCGCATGGCGGGCGCCGAGCAGCGCGATGTCCGCCTCCGAATGAAGCAAGGGCTCGGCGACATTGGCGCTCTGTTCGACATCGGCCAGATGGGTGTGCATGTCGATCAGGCCGGGCAGCACGGTATAGGCCGACCAGTCGACCAGCGTCGCGCCCGCCGGCGGCGGCGCATAAGGCGCGACCGAAGTCACCTTGCCGTCGTCGATGCGGATCAGCCGATCGGTGAGGACCTTGCCCGCCCCGGTATCGATCAGCCGCCCCGCGCGGACATAGCTGGTCTCGGCCCAGGCCTGCCCGGCCGCCACGACCGACAGCAGCGCCGCCAGACCGATCACCGCCTTCGTCACGCCGCGCCTGCCCGCCATGCTGGTCCCCCTTCTTACTGGCCCGGTCGGCAGGCCGAATGGCAATCCTGCACCACTGTTTGACAGGCGTCAAACAAGCCCATCTTGCGACTCCGCGCCGCTTATTATACAGATGTCAAACAAGCAGGAGTTGCCATGGCCACGCAGCCTCGTTCCGACGTTCATGACGATCCCGACGCGGGCTGGAGCCTGCCGGCCTGGACCTATTCCGATCCGGACTTCTTCCAGGCAGAGGTCGATCGCGTGTTCCGCCCCTCGTGGCAGATCGTCTGCCATGAAAGCGACGTCCCGCAGGTCGGCGACTATCATACGCTCGACTATATCGGCGAAAGCGTCATCGTCGTCCGGGGCGAAGACCGGGTGGTCCGGGCCTTCACCAATGTCTGCCGCCATCGCGGGGCGCGGCTGGTCGACGGCCCCTCGGGCTGCGCGAGCCGGCTGACCTGCCCCTATCATGCGTGGAGCTACGACCTCAAAGGCGCGTTGACCGGCCTGCCGCTGTCGCAGACCTATGCCGGCCTGGACCGCGCGGCGCATGGTCTGGCGCCCGTGCAGGTCGAGATCTGGCAGAGCTTCATCTTCGTCCGGCTGGAGGACGATGGCGGCCCGTCTGTCGCCGAGATGATGCAGCCCTATGCGGCCGAGGTGGAGCCCTATCGCTTCGCCGACATGCGCGCCTTCGGCCGGGTCACGCTGCGCCCGCGCGACGTGAACTGGAAGAATGTCGGCGACAATTATTCGGACGGGCTGCATATCGTCGTCGCCCATCCCGGGCTCACCCGACTGATGGGCAATGGCTATACGGTCGAGGCGATGGAGCATGTCGACAAGATGGCAGCGCCCATCCGCGACCGCCTGTCGAACAACCCGTCGGAGCGCGCCTATCAAGCGATCCTGCCCGACGTCGCGCACCTGCCCGAGGACCGCAAGCGGCTGTGGACCTATTTCAAGCTGTGGCCGAACTTCGCCTTCGACATCTATCCGGACCAGGTCGACTTCATGCAGTGGCTGCCGGTCTCCCCGACCGAGACGCTGATCCGCGAGATCGCCTATGCCGTGCCCGACGACCGGCGCGAGATGAAGGCCGCCCGCTATCTCAACTGGCGCATCAACCGGCAGGTGAACGCCGAGGACACCTGGCTGATCAAGCGGGTGCAGGACGGCATGGCATCGAAAAGCTTCACCGTCGGGCCGCTGTCGGAAACCGAGGTGGCGCTGCGCAATTTCTGCCGGAAGATGCGGGGCCTGATCCCCGAGGCGCGGCTGCATCATGCTCCCGCGCCGGGCTGGAGCCGACGGCCCCGCGTTCAGGGCTGAGCCGGGCTGAACGGAATATCGAGGAAGAGGGGAAAGCGATTGTCGACCCATTATGATGCCGTGATCATCGGCGGCGGCCATAACGGCCTCGTCTGTGCCTTCTACCTCGCCCGGGCGGGCCACAAGGTGCGCGTGCTCGAACGGCGCGACGTCGTCGGCGGCGCGGCGGTGACCGAGGAGTTCCACCCTGGCTTCCGCAATTCGGTGGCGAGCTACACGGTCAGCCTGCTCAACCCCAAGGTGATCGCCGACATGCGGCTGGCGGACCACGGTTATCGCGTGATCGAGCGTCCGGTGTCCAATTTCCTGCCACAGCCCGATGGCGGCTATCTTCTGCTCGGCGGCGGGCTGGAGCGCACCCAGGCCGAGTTCCGCAAGTTCAGCGCCCATGATGCCGAGGTGCTGCCAGCCTATTATGACGCGCTCGAAGGCGTCGCCGACGTGTTGCGCGACCTTGCCATGCACGCGCCGCCCAATGTCGGCGACGGCATCGACACGCTCATCGCCGGCGGACGCCAGGGCCTCCCGCTCGCGCGCCTGCCGCTCGAACGCCAGCGCGACGTCCTCGACCTGTTCACCAAGAGCGCGCGCACCGTGCTCGACGGCTGGTTCGAAAGCGAGGCGGTCAAGGCCGCCTTCGGCTTCGATGCGGTCGTCGGCAACTATGCCAGCCCCGACACGCCGGGCTCGGCCTATGTGCTGCTCCACCATGTCTTCGGCGAGGTGAACGGCAAGAAGGGCGCCTGGGGCCACAGCGTCGGCGGCATGGGCAAGATCACCTCGATCATGGCCAAGGTGTGCCGCGACCTGGGCGTGGAGATCAGCCTGGAAGCGCCGGTGTCGCAGGTTCTGGTCGACGGCGGCCGCGCGGTCGGCGTGCGTCTCGACAGCGGCGAGGAGATCTACAGCCGCCGCGTGATCGGCAATGTCGGACCGAAGCTACTCTACGAGCGGCTGATGGACCCGTCCGATCTGCCCGACGACTTCCTGCGCCGCATCCGGTCGTTCAAGGCGGGGTCGGGCACCTTCCGCATGAACGTCGCGCTGTCCGAACTGCCGAACTTCACCTGCCTGCCGGGACCCGGCCAGCATCTGGAATCGGGCATCATCATCGCGCCGACGCTCGATTATATGGACCGCGCCTTCCTCGACGCGAAGCTGCACGGCATGTCGAAGCAGCCGATCGTCGAGATGCTGATCCCGTCGATCGTCGACGACAGCCTCGCTCCCCCGGGGCAGCATGTCGCCAGCCTGTTCTGCCAGCAGTTCGCTCCCGTCCTGCCCGATGGGCGCAGCTGGGACGACGAGCGCGAGGCTGCAGCGGACCTGATCATCGACACGGTCGAGGCCTATGCGCCGGGCTTCAAGGCCTCGGTACTCGCCCGGCAGATCCATTCGCCGCTCGACCTCGAACGCAAGTTCGGGCTCGTCGGCGGCGACATCATGCACGGCAACATGTCGCTCGACCAGCTGTGGGCTGCGCGCCCGGTGCTCGGCCATGGCGGCTATCGCGGCCCTCTCAAGGGGCTCTACATGTGCGGCGCGGGCACCCATCCGGGCGGCGGCGTAACGGGAGCGCCCGGCCATAATGCGGCCCAGGTGATCCTGTCCGACGCGGGTCTCTACGGAAAGCTGCGCGGCCGCGCCTGAGCGGTCAGCCGGCGGAGGAGGCTGCGGCCTCCTCCAGGATCCACTGGCGGACATGCCGCAGCGCGCGGCTTTCGGGCACCTCTGCGGGCGAGACCAGATAATAGGCTTCGTCGCTCGCCAGCGGGATGTCGAGCGGCGACACCAGCACGCCTGACGCAAGCTCGGGTTCGATCAGGAAGCGCGGGATCAGCACCGCCCCTGCCCCGGCCGCTGCCGCCTGTGCAAGCATCAGGAACTGCTCGAACGAACCGCTCGGCGCCGGCGGCACCGCCGACACGCCCGCCGCACGGAGCCAGCGCGCCCAGGCGGAGGCGCGTGACGACTGGATCAGCAGCGGCCAGCGCAGCACATCTTCGGCCTGCTCTATCGGGCTTCTGGCGAGCTGGGCCGGTGAGCAGACAAGGATCGCCTCCTCGCGGAACAGCAGGTCGTGGCGCGCGCCCGGCCAGTCGGGCAGGCCGAAATGGATCGCGGCGTCGAACGGCTCGTCCGAGAAGCTGAACGGAAAGGAGCGCGCCGCAAAATTGACGATGATGTCGGGATGCCGCGCGGTGAGGCCCGCAAGCCGGGGCGCGAGCCAGCGCATCCCGAAGCTCGGCAGCGTCGCGATCGCCACCTCGCGATCGGACCGACGGTTGAGCGCCGCCTCGGTGGCGCTGCGGATGCGATCGAGCGCGGGACCGACGCTTTCGGCATAAGCCCGCCCTTCCGGGGTCAGCTCGACCCGGCGACCCTTGCGCCGGAACAACGCCAGCTGCAGCCAGTCCTCGAGCTGCGCGATCTGCCGGCTGACCGCACTCTGGGTCAGCCCGACCTCTGCACCCGCGCGCGAGAAGCTTTCATGCCGCGCCGCCGCGACGAAGGCCGCCAGCGCGCCGGTCGGAGGAAGCAACCTTCGGCGGTTATCGTACATTCCAAATCCTCATCTACAGATGAATCTATGCCATTTTGAACCAAGTGCTCAAGGCGGTAAATAGAGCGCCTGTCAGTTCACTTCATGATGGAACCGGATATGAGCGCCGTCGAACGCCTGATCGAAGCCCAACTGGGCGCGGAAGCCACCCGCCGACTCCTCGAGGTGGTCGAGATCGATCCCACGATCGGCAGCGGCGATGGCGACGACGTGACCCGCGGCGATGTCGCGATGGCGCTCGGCGCCTGCCTGTTCGACGGCCTGCTGCGCACGGTGCCCAGCGGTGCGGCCTATGTCGAGGACCGCCGCGCCGAGGGCGGCAAGGTCTGTTTCGATCATGGCGCGATCCGCACGATCCTGTTCGCCGACGGTCCCACCGGCGCGCTTCCGGCAGGGCAGCTGGCTTTCTCGCGCATCCTCGAGCCGCTCGGCTATGCGGTGGCCGGCACCTATCCGCTCCCCCGCCTCAACATGACCGGCCGGGCCTATTGCCACCTCGACCATGCCGAGACGATCCCGCAATATTTCGTGAGCGAGTTGCACGTCGACCGCTTCGACGAAGACTTTGGCGTGATCGCCAAGCGCGTGTTCGGCCAGTCGCGCGATCCCCTCGGGGCCGCCGCCCGGACGCTGCTCAAAGCGCTATCGGCGACGCACAAGGCGCCATTCGTCGTCGCGACAGCAGGCCTGCCCGAATTGCTCGCCGCCTTCGGCCGGCATCATGACGAGCCGACGCTGGACGACTATCACGCGCTGCGCGGCGCCTCGCCCGAGGCGGCCTGGATCGCGACCGAGGGCAACGCCTTCAACCATGCGACCGACCGCGTCGCCGACGTCGAGGCGCTCGCCGAGCGCCAGCGCCTGATCGGCCGGCCGATCAAGGAGCGCGTCGAGATCTCGACCAATGGTCGTGTGCGCCAGACCGCCTATCGCGCCGATCCGGTGACCCGCCGCTTCCGTGCCGAGGACGGTACCGTCGAGCAGCAGGTGCCGGGCTCCTTCTACGAGTTCATCACGCGCGACAGCGATCCGGAAACGGGCCGGCTCGACCTCAGCTTCGACAGCGGCAATGCGACCGGCATCTTCCAGATGACCAAGGTCGCATGACCCTCGACGGCCTTGCCGCGATCGTCGGCGAGCGCAACCTGCTCGACGCGCCCGAGGATCTGGCCCGCTATGACATGGACGGACGGCAGGGCGGCGGGGCCGCGCTCGCGGTGGTGCGTCCCTCTTCGACCGAGCAAGTCTCGGCCCTGGTGCGCGCGGCCCACGCCGCCGGCCAGCGACTGGTGCCGCAGGGCGCCCGCTCCGGCTTGGTGGGCGCCGGCCTCGCCGACCGCCAGATCGTGCTGAGCCTCGAGCGCCTCAACGCCGCGCCGGTGATCGACGCGGTCAACCGGACCGCCGATGTCGAGGCCGGGGTGCTGCTGTCGACCCTCAACGCGGCGGCGGGCGAGCATGGCCTCTATTTCCCGATCGATCTCGGCGCGGACCCATCGATCGGTGGAATGGTCTCCGCGAACACAGGCGGCGCCCGGCTGCTGCGTCATGGCGACGTGCGGCGCAATCTGCTCGGCCTGGAGGTCGTGCTGTCCGACGCGGAGGGCACCATCCTCCGCTTCGGCCGGGGACTGTGGAAGGACAATAGCGGGCTCGATCTCAAGCAGTTGTGGGTCGGCGGTGCCGGATCGCTCGGCATCGTCACCCGCGCGACCGTCGCGCTGCAGCCCAAGCCCGCCAACCGCATTACCGCGCTGATCGCGCTCGACCGGCCCGAGGCCGCCGTCGATCTGATCGCGCCGCTCGAAGCCGGCCTCGGCACGCTGCTGACGGCGTTCGAGGGCATGTCGCGTCCGGCGATGGAAGCCGCCCTCGCCCATGTCC
>NZ_JAGMXV010000163.1 GCF_018006725.1 Rhizorhabdus sp. | reverse complement strand
GTTGTACAGCGTGTGGGGCACCGATTCGAGATAGGGGACGACATGCTTCTCGACCCAGGGATGATAGGGTGCGTCGGTGGGGATCACGACATAATAGTCCTGGTCCCCATATTCGGGCACCAGAGCCAGGCTCAGCAGGTCGCCGCCGAAGCCGTTGAACTCGGTATCGAGATAATAACGCATGACACTCCTGACGCGCGGACGAGTGATCGCCGCATTCCTCCCCGCATGCCAGCGGGCGGCCGTGGCTGGCAAGGGTTCGCCGGACTCTGCTCAGTGGGCGACGAATTTGAGTCCGGCGATGCAGGCGACGATCGTCAGCAGCAGCAGGATGCGGACGCTGGTCGCGGGTTCGCCGAACCAGATCATCCCGACGATTACGGTACCGATCGCCCCGATGCCGGTCCACACCGCATAGGCCGTGCCCATCGGGATCGACCGGCTCGACAGCTCGAGCAGACCCATGGACAGCGTGACCGAGACGAGGAAGGCGATCGTCCAGGGGATGTTGCGGAAGCCGTCGACGAAGCGCAGGCAGGTGGTGAAGCCGACTTCGAAGCAGCCGCCGACAATGAGCAATATCCAAGCCATGGGGAGGGCCATAGCCGCGCGGTCCCCGCGGCGCTAGAAGGTCGTCCATGTCGCTCCGCCTCGCGCTCGGCCATCATGTCGCCCCACCGCGCTTCCTCGCTTTTCTGCTGCTGTCGGCAGCGGTCTTCTGGGTGGCGTTCGACGGGCTGGGCTGGTCGCGGGCGGCGTTGGTCGGCTTTGATGCGGGGGCGGGGCTGTTCCTGCTGTCGGTCGTTCCGCTGCTCGCCAAGGATCCGCCAGCGATGCGCGACGCGGCCGAACGCAACGATGCCAACAGGGTGATGCTGCTGGCGATTACCGGGACGGTCTGCACGACGATCTTGGTGGCCGTCGGCTTCGAACTCGGCCGCAAGGGCGATCTTCATGCCAGCGGCACCGCGCTGGTGATCGTCACGCTGCTGCTCGCCTGGCTGTTCAGCAACATGATCTATGCGCTGCACTATGCGCATCTCTATTACAGCCAGGCGGACGGAGGCGATGCGCGCGGGCTCGATTTTCCGGGCAACGACGATCCCGACTATTGGGACTTCGTCTATTTCGCCTTCACGCTGGGGATGACCTTCCAGACATCCGACGTCGAGATGAGCGGGCGGCACATGCGGCGGGTGGCGGTCACCCACTGCTTCGCCGCCTTCATCTTCAACATCGGCGTGCTGGCCTTCACGATCAATATCCTCGGCGGCGCCTGAACGCAGCCGGGCGCAGGGCAGATCAGAAGGGACGGATCGTCACGCCATTGTCGACGACGAGTTCGGCACCGTTGACGAAACGCGATTCGTCCGACGCGAGGAACAGCACCATCGCCGCGACGTCTTCGGGCGCCCCCTTGGCGCCGGGCGGCAGCACGCCGGTCGCCACGGCCTGAACCTGGCCGATCCGGCCTTCGGCTTCCTGCACCATCGGCGTCTCGATCGCGCCGGGGTGAACCGAATTGCAGCGGATCTTGTAGCCTTTTTCCTGGCACATCACCGCGATCGACTTGGTCATCGACCGAACCGCGCCCTTGGCGGCCGAATAGGCGAAGAAGATCGGATAGCCGAGCAGCGCGCCGGTCGACGACATGTTGATGATCGAGCCGCCATCGTTGCGGTTCATCAGCGGGATCGCATATTTGCAGCCGAGGAAGACGCCTTCGTTCATCACTGCGTTGACGAAACGGAACTGCTCGAGCGTCGTGCCTTCGACATCGGCCGACAGCACCACGCCCGCATTGTTGACGAGGATGTCGAGTCGGCCAAAGCGGTCCTCGATCGCCTTGATCGTGGCGATCCACTGTTCTTCGGAGGCGACATCGAGGACCATCGCCACCGCGCCGTTGCCGATCGCGTCGGCGACCTTCTGCGCGGGTTCGAGCTTCACGTCGGTCACGACGACGGTCGCACCCTCGCGGGCCAGCGCCTCGCAATCGGCTTTGCCCAGCCCCGATCCGCCGCCGGTGACCAGCGCCACCTTGCCGGCCACGCGGCCGCCACGATCCTGTGCCATCAATCTCTCCATCGTCGGCCGGCCTTCAGGCCGCGCCATTTTCCGCGAAATAATCGGGCATGCCGCCCGGCCACACGACGCCCCACTGCGCCTGGCCGCCGTCGATGATCATCAGATCGCCGTTGATGAAACGGCCTGCGGGCGAGGCGAGATAGGCGATTGCCTCGGCCACGTCCCAGGCATTGCCGCGAACCTTCATCGGGTTGGCCTTGTGGAAGCGGACGAGCGCCTCTTCCGGATAGACGCCGAAGCCCTCGGTCTCGATCACGCCGGGGCCGATGCAGTTGACGCGAACCTTGAACGGCGCCCATTCGGTCGCCAGCGTCTTCGACAGATAAATGACCCCGGCGCGCGCTGCGCAGGTGTGCGCCGCCTGCGGCATGCCGCGCTCGACATTGGCGACGATGTTGATGACATGGCCGGGCGTGCCGCTGTCGCGCCAGCGCTTCGCGGCCTCCTGCATCATCCACCAGGTGCCGTTGAGATTGGTGTCGATGACGGCCAGCCAGCCCTTGCGGCTGAACTCGATCGCGTTCTGCGGAAACTGGCCGCCGGCATTGTTGACCAGCGTGTCGAGGCCGCCGAACCGCTCATAGACCTCGGCGATCAGCGCCTCGCAGGCCTCGGGGTCGCGGATCGTCATCGACGCGGTCATGATCTCGCGGCCGGTGGCCTCCTTGATCTCGCGCTGGACGGTTTCGAGCTTCTCGGGGCTACGGCCGCAGATCGCGACATCGGCGCCCAGGCGCGTGGCGAGAAAGGCGGTCGCCTTGCCCATGCCGCTGCCGCCGCCAGTGATTAATATGCGGTGCCCGGCGAGCAGATCGGATCGGAACACCGTCTCCTGCGTCGCGAGTTGTTCCGTCACCAGGCCGCGCTTCGGGCGGGATGGGTCGTTGGGATCCGGGCGTACATGGCCGTTCGTCGCGGCCTCTGGGCGATTGGCATCCATCGATTTTTCAGGCTCCTCCAAGCAAGGCTTATCATCGCCGGGAAATAAAACAATCACAAATGTCTTTTTTAGCAGGCGACGATATTTCCCACGTAATATCGAGCAAATCTGCCATCCTTGTCGAACGAAGGCGATACCTCAGCCTATTGAAAAAGGCAGTCATGCCTGTTTTTAATGCCGCAGAGAGGAGAGCTGAAATGGCGAATCTGGAAGGCAAGGTCGCGGTCGTCATGGGCGCCGCCGGGCGGGGAAATATGGCGCAGTCGATCGCCCGCAGGCTGGCGGCGGACGGAGCGCGACTCGTGCTCGCCGGGCGCGATCCGGAACCGTTGGCCGAACTGGCGGAGGAACTGGACGGGCTTGCCGTCGCGCAGTGCGACCTGACCAGCGAGGCCGATCTCGCGCGGCTGGGCCAGGCAGCGGTAGAGCGGTTCGGCGGGGTCGACATCGCGGTCAACGCGACCGGCTGGGGCCTGCTCAAGCCCTTCCTCGAAACGACCAAGGAAGAGATCGAGCGCATGACTGCGCTCCAGTTCACTGGCGCGATCCTGTTCTACCAGGCGATGTTGCGGGTAATGCGCGACGGCGGGTCGCTGGTGCAGATCAGCTCGGCGACAGCGACGATCATGCTCGAGGATCACGCCGCCTATATGGGCACCAAGGCCGGCGCCGATCATGTCATCCGCTGCATCGCCAACGAGTTCGGCCATCGCGGCATCCGGGCCAATTCGGTGGCGCCCGGCTTCACCGTCACGCCGATGACCGCGAAGGCTGGACGCAACCCGGCGATCATCGAGACCTTTGCCAAGGAATATCCGCTGGGACGGGTCGGGACGAGCGACGACATCGCCGAGGCGGTTGCCTGGCTGGTGTCCGATGCCTGCTTCATGACCGGCCAGACTTTGCAGGTGAATGGTGGCGTCACCCTGCGCCGCAACCCGCGCAATGCCGAGATCGTCGACGCGGTGATGGCTGCGCGTGCGGCAGCAGCGGCTGCCAAGTCATGATCCGAGGCGTCCACCATCTGGCAGTGTCGACGCCCGACATCGACCGCTTCGTCGATCATTACGAACGCTGGTTCGGCTTCGAGCGCTGCGGTGGCGGTGGGTGGGAGGCCGGCAACGAGCGGGTCGACCGGATGGTGGGGCTGAAGGACAGCGCGGCGCGCTACCAGATGATCCGCCTCGGCAATCTCTATGTCGAAGTGTTCGAATATGCGGCGCCGCGCGGCGAGGCGGTGCGGCCCCGCATGTGCGACCATGGCATCATCCATCTGTGCCTCTATTGCGATGACGTCTTCGCCGAATATGAGCGGCTGACCGCGCTCGGCATGGAGTTCACCGGCCCGCCCGGCGGATCGGCGGCAACGCGCGCGACCTATGGCCGCGACTGCGACGGCAATGTCGTCGAGCTGCTGCAGATCGTTGACGATGGGTGCAGCTTCGGCTTCGACAAAGCGAAGGCGCTGGAGCCGTCGGCGTAGCGATATTCGCGCTTGGTTCTTGCCAGGCGAAGTCCAGGGGCATCGGCGCGTCAGCGTGTCTCGCTGTCTTCGCACCAATGGGGGTGGCCGGTCCCCCCACCTCTCCGTCATTCCCGCGCAGGCGGGAATCCAGCAGGACGCCGGGCGTAACGTCTGCGGGTTCGGCGTTCGCTCGCCGGTGGATTCCCGCCTTCGCGGGAATGACGATGGGGGAGGGGGCGGCGCGAATCTCGCCCGAGATTGTTGTTCCCGCCGAGCGGGACGCGCGCCTACCCCAGCTCGCGGATAAGCGTCGCCGGATCGCGGTCCCAACGCTCGGCGGCTTTGCGGACGGCCCCGAAGAAAGCGCGGATCGCGGGTTTGTCTTCGACGATCTCGATCATGTGGCCGAGCGTCGCGGACGTGTCGACATAGGCATAGCGCATCGGCCCGAACAGGCCGTCCGCCGCGACTTCGAAACCCTGATCGACATAATGGGCAAGGTCGGCGTCGTAATCCCCGGCGATGAAGGCGACATGGTGGAAGCCGGTCTGCCCTGCAGGCACCGTGTCGCGATAGGCCGAGCGGGTGTCGTCGAGCTGTTCGACCAGTTCGATCTGCACGTCGCCATGTTGCGCGACGGCGGTCGAGAAGCGCGTCGCCGACGGCGCACCGCGATAGCGCGGCTGGTCGAGCTTCAGGTCGCGGTTGACCAGGAAAGGCCCGATACCCGTGGTAGCATGCCAGCGCTGCGCAGCTTCGATCAGGTCGGGTACGACCCAGGCATATTGGATGATCGTCGGCTGAAAACTCACAGGCTTGCGTCCTTCTGATCGAGCGATGCAAGAATCGACCGCGTTGCGTCCACCGCCCGCCGCGCTCGTTCGAGGCCCGTGACACCCGCTTTGCGCGCGGCCTTCTGCGGTACCTCGACGTCGATCACCGTGCCCGGCTGCAGCAGAGGCAGCGCCTCTCGCAAGGGGAAGGCCCCCGTCCCCGGAATGCCGCGTTCGAAGATCGCCTCGTGCCAGCGGTCGCCATCGGCGATCTCCAGCGGACCGTCGCAGATCTGAAAATAGCCGATCAGCGTGCTCGCATCGGCCACGTCGGCGACCGAGCCGTCGCTCCGCCCCAGATGCAGCGCATCGCACACCATCGCCAGATTGTCGCGCTCGACCCGACGGATAAGCGCCGCAGCATGGGCGACCGACCGCACTGCCGAGAAAGCATTGGGCTCCAGGCCCGGGACGATGCCGAACGGTGCCGCGCGGTCGCAGAAGTCGCGCAGCCAGCGGACCGCCTCGTCGTCATCCAGTCCGTGGACGTGCACCGTAGCCTTGGTCGCGCCCAGCGCCTGTCCCACCGCCAGCGCTTCCTCGAACGCCGAATAGTCAGGCTTGCCGTCGATCGGAAAGAACTCGATGTTGCAGAGAGACACGCCGGCCCGGTCGAGTGCCTCGCGCACCACGGGGATATCCGCCCGGCCGACGCTCGGGAACATCTGCCGGCCCTCTTCGGGCACATGGGTGAACAGGCAGACATGGTCGCAGCGCAGCGTGCCCGCGATCTGGATGAGCTCCAGCGGGGTCGCGTCGAGCACCGTCAGATGGTGCAGCGAGAGCGAAGCATCGGCCAACAAAAAATCATTCATGATTGTTTTTATGCGCAGCTGTGTTAGGGCGAGTCAATCGAGAGATCACAAGGACCGACGGGACAGGATCGATGGACGGTATCAGTCGCGGCAGTGCGGTGGAAGATTACGCACGGATGGACTTCGAACGGGGCCGCAAGGCGACACCCGAGGGCTTCCCCAGCCTGCCGGACATTCCCGGCAAGCGCTATGTCGATCCCGAGTTTCTCGCCCTCGAGAAGGACCAGATGTGGAAGAAGGCCTGGCTCTATGCCGGCCATGTCGATCAGGCGCCCAATCCCGGCAGCTGGTTCCTGACCCGCAACACCGGTTCACCGATCATCATCGTCCGTGACCTCGGTGGTGAGATCCGGGCCTTCTACAATACCTGTCAGCATCGCGGCGCGCCGCTGGTCACCGAGGAGGCCGGCGAGTCGCGCGGCTTCGTTTGCGGCTATCATGGCTGGAGCTACACGCTCGACGGCAAGCTGACGGCGGTGCGCGACCGGCGCGATTTCGTCGATCTCGACTTTTCCTGCCGCTCGCTGATCCCTGTCCGTTGCGAGCGGCTTGGCAGCCTGATCTTCGTCAACGAGGATCCCGACGCGCAGCCGCTGCTCGACCATATCGGTCCGATGGCGAAGGAGCTCGACCAGTTCCAGCTCGACAGCCTGCGGCTGGTCGACAGCCGCAGCTACGACGTCGGCTGCAACGTCAAGGTGCTGCTCGACGCCTTCCTCGAAGTCTATCACATCAAGTCGATCCACCAGAAGACGGTCGACCGCTTCCTCGACCATCGCGGCATGATCGTGACGCTTTGGCCGAACGGGCACAGCCGGATGGTGACGCCCAATGCGCGTCCCGACTGGAAGGATCCAGGCACGATCGGGATGCCGAAGATCCCGACGGTCACCGACCTGCCGGCGAACAACAATGTCAGCTATCACATCTATCCCAATTTCGTGATGCCGCCGTCCGACAGCGGCATCCCGATCCTGCAGTTCTGGCCGACCGGCCCCAAGACCTCGCGCGTCGTGTCGAGCTGGATCGGGCCGGACCACGATCCCGCCAACCCGCATCCGATGTGGGAAACGCGGATCGATAACTGGACGCGGATTCTCTACGAGGATCTTCAATATGCACCGCAGATCCAGGAATCGCTGGAAAGCGACGGCTTCCGGGGCATGCCGCTCAATTATCAGGAGCGGCGCATCTATCACTGGCACGAGGAACTGGACCGTCGCATCGGTCTGAATCGCGTGCCGGCCGACGCGCGGGTCGAGCAGGTGCTGCACGACTGGGTCACGCGCTGAACTTTTCTGGGAGGGGTTATCATGGATTTCAGGCTCACGCCCGAGCAGGAGGAACTGCGCGAGGCCGCTAGGACCTTCGCGCGCGCCGAACTGCCCGCCATCGCGGCCGAATGCGAGCGCGACAACAAGCCGCCGAGCCATGAGCTCGTGCATCGCTTCGCCGAGATGGGCTTTCTCGGCATCAACGTGCCGGCCGAACTCGGCGGCCTGGGCCTCGGCAATCTCGAAGCGCTGATCGTCCTCGAGGAATTCGCCAAGATCTCCTCGGCGGTCGCTTTCCCGATCTTCGAATCCTCGGTCGGACCGGTCCGGGCGATCGAGCATTTCGCGTCCGACAGCCTCAAGCAGCGCATCGTCCCCGCCGTGTGCAAGGGTGAGATGGTCGTCGCGATCGGCATGTCCGAGCCCGATGCCGGCTCCGCTTTGACCGACCTCAAAACCAAGGGTGTGGTCAAGGGCGACAAGCTCGTTCTCAACGGTACCAAGCGCTGGTGCTCTGGTGGCGGCCATGCCGACGCCTATCTGGTCTATTGCCGCCTGTCCGACGATCCGGGGCCCAAGGCGATTGGCGCGGTGCTGGTCGAAAAGGACACCCCCGGCTTCACCTTCGGGCCGAATGAGCAGCTGATGGGCTTCCGGGGGGTGCCGTCCGCCGACCTCAATTTCGACGATGTCGAGATTCCGCTCGACAACATCGTCGTGCCGGCCGGCGGCTTCAAGAAGCTGATGGAGACCTTCGACCTCGAACGCTGCGGCAACGCCACCATGGCGCTGGGCCAGGCCTCTGGCGCGCTCGAGGATGTCACCGCCTATGTCCAGGAGCGTCGCCAGTTCGGCAAGCCGATCGTCGAGTTCCAGGCGGTCCAGCTCAAGCTCGCCGAGATGCACATGAAGGTCGACGCGGCCCGGTTGCTGATCTGGCGCGCGGCGGCGAATGCCGAGGATGGCCTTCCGTCGATCCTCGACAGTTCGACCGCCAAATGCTTCGCCAACTCGATCGCGCGCGAGGTGGCGGGCGACGCCGTCCAGCTGATGGGCGCCTATGGCTATTCCAAGGATTTCCCGATGGAACGCCGGCTGCGCGACAGCTGGGGCTGGGGCATTGCCGGTGGCGCGATCGATATCCAGAAGGTCAACATCGCCTCCGCGCTGCTCGGCCGGCGCTTCGACCAGCGGCGCTGATGGCGCTGCAGCGCGTTGCCGCCCTGGCGGATGTCCCTGAAGGGGGCAACAAGGCGTTCGACGCCTGTGGCAGGTCGGTGCTGCTCTGCCGCACCGCCGCCGGTGTGTTCGCGGTTGAGAATATGTGCAGCCACGCGCTCGCCCATCTCGAGGGCGGCAAGGTGAAGGGACCGCACATCTTCTGTCCGCTTCACGGCGTGCGCTTCGACATGCGCACCGGTGAACCCAACGGCACGCTGACGCGCAAGCCGATCACGGTCTTCCCCGTCAGCGTCGACGGCGACGACATATTGGTGGAGTTGCCCGATGCCTAAGCTACTGCACCTGGACGCCAGCCCGCGCGGCCCCCGCTCGCGCTCGAACATGGTCGCCGAGCGGCTGCTCGCGCAGCGTCCGGACATCGAGGTCGAATATCTCAACCTGTTCGAGGCCGAGCTTCCGGCCTTCGACGGGGTGACGATCGAAGGGCGCTATGCGCTGATCGCTGGCGAGGCGGTGGATCCGTCGGTCGAGGCGCAATGGGGTGCGATCGGCCGGCTGATCGAGCATTTCCTGTCCTTCGACGGCTGGGTGATGACGGTGCCGATGTGGAATTTCGGCATTCCCTATCCGCTCAAACATTATGTCGACCTCGTCACCCAGCCGGGCATGAGTTTCCGCGTGGTCGACGGGCAGGGCGAGGGGCTGGCGGCAGGCCGCAAGGCGGTGCTGATCACTTCGGGCGCGCTCGACATCCGCCCCGGTGGGCCCATGGCGGCGCTCGACCATCAGCACGCCTTCCTGACCGGCTGGCTCGGCTTCATCGGTGTCACCGATATCGAGACGATCCACGTCAAGCCGACCTTCGGCCCGCCCGAAGCGGTCGAGCCGGTGATGGCGGCGGCTTATGCCGAGGCCGATGCGCTCGCCTCGCGGCTGTTCCGGCCGGACCGCGTATAGACCAGGTTGATGCTGGTGAAACTGACTGCCTCCTCGCCGCGCTGGTTGATCACGGAATAGCGGGTGATGGCGGTGCCCCGGTCGTCGCGCGAGGTGGACGGGCGCAGTTCGACGATCTCGGAGGTGACGTGGATCGTGTCGCCCGCGCGCACCGCCTTCTTCAGCCGGAAATCGTCCCAGCCGATGCCGCAGACGAAATCGATGTCCGAATTGATCTCGTGGTCCATCTGACGCCACAGCGCGAGGACGTGGATGCCCGACGCGATCACCTCGCCGAACACCGACTGGGTGGCGAGCTCGGCGTCGCTGTGAAACCATTGCGGATCCCATTGCCGGGCGAAGTCCAGCATCTCCTCGCGGGTGACGGTGCGCGGCGCGGATATGCGCCGCTCGCCGACCGCCAGATCCTCGAAGCAGCGCGTCGGGCGCACGGGGGTGAAGGTGGCGGGTTCGGACATGGCAACTCTCCTGTTCGTTTTTCTCTTTCCCCCGGACGGCGGCTTTTGCCAAGGCTGTCGGCCCGACAATGGCAGGGCGGCATCGCGTGAGGCACAGATTTTCGGAATTGTTCGACTTCGGCGAAGGACCCGACGGCGCCTTGCGCGCACCCGCGTCGGGCGGTCCGCTGTTCCGCCTTTATGGCGGGCAGGTCCTCGCCCAGGCGCTGGCGGCAGCTCAGTCGACAGTGTCTGCCGAGAAACTCGCGCATAGTTGCCACGCCTATTTCGTCCGCGCCGGGCGCACCGATCAGCCCATCGATTTCACCGTCCTGCGCGACGCCGACGGGCGCAGCTTCTCCGCGCGGCGGATCGAGGCGCGACAGGACGGCGCCCTAATACTGACCATGTCCGCATCCTTCCATGTGGCGGAGGAGGGCGCTTCGCACGGCGCTGTGATGCCGGACGTGCCCGATCCGGAGACGATCGTGCCGCAGGATGAGGTCATCGCCGCCGCACTGCCGCACATGCCGCCGCACCGGACCGTCTTCTGGGACCGGGACATCGGCATCGATTATCGCGCGGTCGAACCCTTCGTGACGATCGATCCGCCGCGGGCTCCGGCACGGCGCGCCTTCTGGTTCCGCCTGCGCGATCCGATGGGCGACGATCCCGCCGAGCATCAGCGGATGCTGGCCTTCGCCTCAGACCTCTACATCATGCATACCGGTCTGCTGCCGTTGGGCATCAGCTGGTCGGCGCACGACTTGCAGGATGCCAGCCTTGATCATGCCATCTGGTTCCACCAGGCCTTCCGCGCCGACGAGTGGCTGCTCTACGCGATGGACAGCCCCTATGCGGGCGGCGCCCGGACGCTCGGGCGCGGCACGATCTTCGACCGGTCGGGCCGCGTGGTCGCCTCGGTCGCGCAGGAGGGGCTCATCCGGATCGCCGGCTGAGGCCCGTCCCGGCGGTCAGCGCCTGCTGCGGCGCAGGCGCAGATAGAGCTGCAGGCCGATCACGCCCATGAACAGCATCAGCG
>NZ_JAGMXV010000011.1 GCF_018006725.1 Rhizorhabdus sp. | reverse complement strand
GGGCATGAGCGCGCTGCTGTCGGCGCTTCCCGAGATGCTGACGGCCATAAAGGTCGCGGGCGCGGCCTATCTGATCTGGATCGGCATCAAGAGCTGGCGCGACGACAGCGTACCGGTCGAGCTTGCGGGGGAGGGGGCGGCCGGGCCGGTACTGCGTCCGGCCGACCTGTTCCGCTCGGGTTTCCTGATCAGCATCAGCAACCCCAAGGCGCTGATTTTCGCAGCGGCCTTCTTTCCGCAGTTCGTCAGTCCGGCATTGCCCAAGGCCCCGCAATTCGCGATCCTCGTCGCGACCTTCGTCGTCATCGAGACCGCCTGGTACATGACCTATGCGACGGGCGGACGCACGATGGCGCGCTATTTGAAACGGCCGGAATGGCAGAGGCTCGTCAACCGCGTGAGCGGAGCGCTGTTCATCGCCTTCGGCCTATCGCTGCTCGCCTGGCGGCAGCGCTGACATCGACCTGATCGGGAGAGACGAGATGACCATCGACGATATCGACGACCGCCACGCAGCTGCCGCCTTTCGCCGGCTGATCCGGCATCTGCAGCATCGCGAGGATGCGCAGAACATCGACCTGATGGGTCTGGCCGGATTCTGCCGCAACTGCCTGTCGGACTGGCTCGCCGAGGCGACTGGCGGCGAGATCGGCAAGGAGCAGGTGCGCGAGGCGGTCTACGGCATGCCCTATGCCGAGTGGAAGGCACGCCAGCCGGCGGCTACCCCCGAGCAACTCGCCCGCATGGAAGCGAGCGTCGCGCGCAATCGCGCGTCCTGAGGTTCAGGCCACCAGGCCCGCCGTCCAGCGCGCGAACGCGAGCCATGGCTCGGTCTGCCACACGGCAAAGCGCAGGATCTGCGAAGCGACCATGATCCCGCCTCCGATCAGGGTGGCGCGGTGAACTCTGCCGCGCTGCTTCAGATCCCAGGCGATCAGCGCGAGCAGAAACAGGTCGCTGAATCCGAAGATCACCATCGGACCCGGAACCGAGGGCGGCCAAGGCCAGCGGCCGAAGCCGGGGCTGGTCATCTCGATCATGGCGAGGAACATGTAGCGCTTGTGGCTGGCGGCGTCCCATCGCTTGGCAAGCCCCGCGCCGATCAATCCTGAGAAGACGGGAACGCTGATCAGCGGAATCGCAAGCCAACTCAGCGGCGAGACGATCGGTGGCCCCGAAGCGCGGCCGACCTGATAGAGGGCCGAAACGAGAGCGATCGCGATCATCGCCGGCAGAAGCCCGACAGCCGCCATGCCGAGCTTGCGATGCAGATCACGGCGATCGGATGACACGAGCAGGACTTGCGTTACATAGAGCAGCATCCATGCGGTGAAGATCAGCCCGTGGAGATGGACGAGCGGCGTGAGTGAGGGGATCGGATGCCCGGCGGCGACGACGCCGCGCAGATAATAGGAGGGCAGGAAGCCGATCACGATCGACGCCGCCATCGCGATCGCCGTCCCACCGAAGAACCACCGTTCGGCGCTCATCGCCCGCGCGGCACTTGCCCTGCTCGCCATAACCCGTCCCCCTCGTTGCACCTTTGTGCCGATGTACCGGAGGAAAGACGTTATGGTTGCGCCATTACCTTGGCGCGCTGTTCCCCTACCGCAGTTTGAGCCAGGCCGGGGCGTGGTCGCTCGCCTTCTCGAGGCCGCGCGTATCCTTGTCGACGCCGGCGTCGATCAGCCGGTCCGCTGCCGCCGGGCTCAGCATCAGATGATCGATGCGGAAACCCGCATCGCGCTGCCAGGCGCCCGCCTGATAATCCCAGAAGGTGTAGGCCGGTCCATGTGGATGCACGGTGCGGAGCGCGTCGGTCCAGCCGGCGGCGCAGAGGCGCCGGAAGGCGGCGCGGCTTTCGGGTTGGGTGAGCGCGTCGCTCGCCATCGCCCGTTCCGAAAAGACGTCGTCGGCCGAAGGCGTCGGAATGACGTTATAGTCGCCAGCCAGCACCACCGGTTTTTCGGTTTCCCAGAGCGAGCCGGCATGATCGATCAGCCGGTCGAACCAGGCGAGCTTATAGTCGAACTTCGGCCCCGGAACCGGATTGCCGTTAGGCAGGTAGATCGAAGCGACGATGGCGCCGTTCACCTCTGCCTCGATATAGCGGCTGTGGCTGGGATCGGGATCGTCGGGCAGGCCCTTGCGCCGTTCGACCGGCTGCGCGCCACGGGCGAGGATGGCGACGCCGTTGAAGCCCTTCTGTCCATGCCAGATCGCGCCATAGCCCGCCGCCTCTATATCGGCGATCGGGAAGGTCTCGTCGGAGGTCTTGATCTCCTGCAGGCAGGCGACATCGGGGGCCTTCTGTTCGAGCCATTCGATCAGCCGGGGGAGACGGGCCTTGATCCCGTTGATGTTGAACGTTGCAATCTTCATGGCAGGGGGATAGCGCGCCGCAGTGCCGGCGTCACCCATGCAGAAGCGCGATCAGTCGATCAGATCGAGAAGCTCGAACCGCAGCCGCAGCCCGAGGCGGCGTTGGGGTTGGTCACCCGGAAAGCCGCGCCACCGAGCGATTCGACATAATCGACCGCCCCGCCGCGGACGAGATCGAGACTCATCGGATCGACGACGAGCGAGACGCCATCGCGCACCGTGACGATGTCGTCCTCGGCCGGCGCATCGGCGAGCTCGAATTTATACTGGAAGCCGGCGCAGCCGCCGCCGTCGATCGCGAGACGCAGGATCGGTGGCTTGCCGGTCTTGGTGGCGATCATCGCCACCCGCGCTGCGGCGGACGGGGTGAGGTCGATGTCTGTCGTTGCTTCCATGGGTCTAAGATAGGCATGAAAAAGGCCGTCGACAATCGCCGGCGGCCCTTCTCCCCCCTGATATTCCGTATGTCTTATTCTTCAGGGCCGCCGAGGGCGATCGCCTGGCTCTCTTCGCGCGCTGCCATCAGATAGTTGGCCGACTGCAGGAAGGGCAGCGGATTGACGGCGCGGCCGTCGATGCGGACTTCATAATGAAGATGGTTGCCGGTGGAGCGGCCGGTCGAACCGACATAGCCGATCAGGTCGCCGCGCTTCACGCGCTGGCCGTCCCGCGCGGCAATGCGCGACATATGACCATAGCGGGTGGCGACACCTTTGCCATGATCGATTTCGACCATGTTGCCATAGCCGCCGAACCATTCGGCGCGATCGACGACGCCGTCGGCGGTCGCGTAGATCGGCGTGCCGGAGGGCGAAGCGAGGTCGATGCCCGCATGCATGGCGGCGGCGCCCCGGAACGGATCCGACCGGACGCCGAAGGCGCTGGTGAAGGTGAAGTTGGCGATCGGCTGGATCGACGGAATGGAGATCGCGCCGGCTGCACCGCCGACGTTCACCGCATCCAGCTTCTTCCACGATTGGAAGATCGCCTGGAACTGAGCCGCCGCCCGGGCGTTATCCGACATATCCTCCTGCGCAAGAGCAGGATGTGCCGACGCCGTAACGATCAATGTGGCGGCGATAATCTTGATCTGTACCTGAGAGATGGAGCGAGCAAGTCGGCGTGCGAAACGAACGGCAGTGTCAACTAGGTGCATAATTCCCCCGCGACCGGATGACTCGAACCGGGAAGCCGGTCGACCCTGTTTCGCCGCTGTCAGGAATTGCCCCCCCTCACGCGACGCCGCTCTTGTGTTGGAGATCACAGAGAGCGGCAACCCCGGCCATCATCGCTTTCGTTAAACCGGCTCGCTCGCGCGCCGAATCGTTGAATGGAGGCTTAACCATTCCTCGGAAATGGCGGCCGACCAGCATCGTCCACTGCTCCGTGCAATCGAATCGCTGCTGGTCGCACAGATGCCGGAACCAACGTACGCCAGCCGCCACATGGCCGACTTCATCCTCCGCAATGCGGCACATGACGCGCGTCGACCAGAGGTCACCCGCCGCCTCGAAACGGCTTATCAGAGAAGGGGTTACGTCCAGGCCCCGGGCCTCGAGCACCATCGGTACGACGGCCAGTCTCGCCAGCGGATCGTGTGCGGTGGCTGCCGCAGCCTCCCACAGCCCGTCATGTGCCGGGAGGTCGCCATAGGAAGCCCCGTAGCTTTGCAGGCGCCGCTCGATCAGGGCGAAGTGCATCGCTTCCTCCGCTCCGACGGCCATCCATTCATCGACGAAGGCCGGCGGGAAAAGCGCGCCGAAGCGACCGACCAGATCGAAGGCGAGATCGATCGCGACATATTCGATATGGGCCAGGGCGTGGAGCATCGCGATGCGCGCGCGGGGCGATCCGGCGCGGCCGCGCTTGGGCATGCGCGAGGGCGGAAGGAGCGGCGGCCGCCCGGTCCTGGCGGGCTGGTCGGGCATGGGCATAGAGAAGGCCCAGGCCAGACGTCCGCATCGCCAGTCGCGGGCCGCCTTGCGGGCGGCCTTCACCTTGCCGAGAGGCGATGGCTGGTCGAGCACCGACCGGCAGGCCTCGGAAATGTCGCTGCCGCTCACGCCGCCGTCGGTCCCTCATGAAACTGTCTGTAGAGTGCGAGGATAGACCGGGCATGTCGCCCTGCCACCGCGCTGCGGTCGTCGCCATAGCCGCCGCCCAAGGCGCTGGCGAGAGGGATGCCGCGCTCCGTCGCGGCCTGCATGACGAAACGGTCGCGCAGTTCCAATCCCCGGTCGGTCAGGGCCAGCCGCCCGAGCCGGTCGTCGTGATGCGGGTCCACCCCTGCCTGGTAGAGAATGATGTCGGGGATATGCGCATCAAGCGCCGGCAACAGATGTTCGGCGAGTGCCGCCATATAGTCTGCATCGTCCGTGCCGTCGGGAAGCCCCAGGTCGAAATCCGACCGCGCCTTGCGCGCCGGAAAATTGCTCTCTGAATGGATCGAGAAGGTGAAGATATCGGGCCGGTCATGCAGCAGTGCGGCGGTGCCATCGCCCTGATGGACGTCGAGATCGACGATCATGACGCGTGCGACCCGACCTTCGGCAATCAGCCTGTTCGCCGTGATCGCCAGGTCGTTGAACACGCAATAGCCCGCGCCATGCGCCGCCTGCGCATGATGACTGCCGCCCGCCGCATTAGCCGCGAAGCCGTGGCGCAGCGCGAGCATCGCGGCGAGCCAGGTCCCGCCGGGCGCGAGGACCGCGCGGCGCGCGACATGTGCGGTGACCGGGAAGCCGATGCGCCGCTCGATTGCCGTCGGGACCCGGCAGTTGCGGACCTGCTCGACATAGGTGGGGTCGTGCAGCGCCTCGATCCATTTCGTCGGCATGGGCTCGGGCTCACGAATCTCCATGGCGATGCCGCTCTGTTCGAGGGCTGTCATGACGAGCTGATATTTATCGAAGCTGAAACGGCTTCCCGCAGCCGGCGGAGAGACATAATCAGGATGATGGACGACGCGAAGCATCCTGCGACGCTAGCGCCTTTTGCCGATGGAAAGCCATGAACGAACAATTCATCCGTCCCGACGTCCGCGCCTTTCTCGACGACATCAATTCCAGGCCGGGGCCCAAGACCTATGAAGTCGCCCCCCCCACGGCGCGCGTCATGTCGGCGCGCCTGCGCGATCTGGCCGATGTCGACAGCGCGCCGATCGCTACGCGCGAAGATCTGCTGATCCCGACTCATGACGGCCGCACCATCGCTGCGCGCTTTTACGATTCGCGCGGCGACCGTGAGGATGGGCCGCTGGTCATTTTCTACCATGGCGGCGGCTTCGTGCTCGGCGATCTCGATCTGTACGATGCGGCTGTGACCGACATCGCGATCGGACTCGACCTGCCCGTGCTGTCGGTCGACTATCGGCTGGCCCCCGAACATCCCTGGCCGGCCGGGCCCGACGATTGCGAGATCGCGACGCGCTGGGTGGCATCGCAGGCGGTTCTGTTCGGTCGCCGCTTCGATTCGCTCGCGCTGTGCGGCGACAGCGGCGGCGGGACGCTTGCCATCGTCACCGCGATGGCGCTGCGGAACGAGCCCGCCGCGCTCCCGGTGATCGCGCTGTGGCCGCTCTATCCGGCGGTCGATCTGCGCAAGCGCTTCCCGTCGACCGAGCGCCTGGGTAACGGCTATATGCTGACGCTCGATACGCTGCGCTGGTTCAACGAACATTATGCGCCCGACTTCAATCATTGGCGCGCGTCGCCGGGCCGGGGGGACCTCCGTGGTATGCCGCCCGCGCTGGTGGGCGGGGCGACGCTCGATCCGCTGCTCGATCAGGCGCGCGCCTATGCGATGGCCTGCGTCGAAGCCGGTGTGCCGGTCACCTATCGCGAGGCCAGGGGCAATATCCACGGCTGGCTAACCTTGCGGCGGGGCATCCCCTCGTCCGAGCAGGACCTGCAAAGCTCGCTCGCGGCGTTTCGCAACCTCATCGAGGAATATCGCCCGTGAAGCCGACGCTCCCCTATCGCCCCGCTGCCGCAATCATGCTGCTCAATGCGGAGAACAAGGTCTTCGTCGCCCAGCGTATCGATAATCTCGCCGAAGCCTGGCAGATGCCGCAGGGCGGTCTCGACAAGGGCGAGGATCCGCAGGCGGGTGCGCTGCGCGAACTGGAAGAGGAGACCGGCATCCCGCCGCACCTCGTCGAGATCCTCGGCAAGGCGCCGGAGGAGCTGCTCTACGATCTGCCGCCCGAACTGATGGGAAAGATCTGGGGCGGCAAATATCGCGGGCAGGCGCAGCATTGGTTCGTGGCTCGCTTCCTGGGTCGGGACGAGGACGTCAATCTGGAAACCGCCGAGCCGGAATTCCGCGCCTGGAAATGGGCGGATGCGGACAGCCTGGTCGACCTGATCGTGCCGTTCAAGCGCGATCTCTATGCCCGCGTCGTCGAATTATTCCGGCCTTACCTCATCTGAATCTCATCTGATCACTATTGATAATCACTTGCATTAGTAAGGCTGGCGCAGTAGCCGCTCCCCGAAACAAAGGGGAATGTCATGCGTCACCTGTCCCGCCTTCTGACTTCGGCCACGTTCGTGCTTGCTGCACCGGCCTTTGCCGAGGGGGCTGCCGATCTCGATGACAGCGGTCGCGACATTGTCGTGACGGCGGCGCGCAGCATCCTGCCGGCCAACGCGCTTCCGCTCACCGTCGATGTCGTCGGCAAGGCCGATCTCGACCAGCAGATCGCGATCTCCGGTTCGGTCACCGATGCGATCGCGACGCTCACGCCGTCCTTTTCTCCGACGCGGCAGAAGCTGTCGGGGGCGGGTGAGACGCTGCGGGGGCGCAGCCCGCTCTACGCCATCAACGGCATTCCGCAGACGACCCCGTTGCGCGACGGCAGCCGCGACGGCTTCACCATCGACGGCTTCTTCGTCGATCGCGTCGAGCTCATCTACGGCTCGAACGCGCTCCAGGGCATTGGCGGCACCGGTGGCATCGTCAACCAGGTAACGGTCGGCGCGCCGGACCGGGAGGGGATCAGCGGCCGCGTCCTGTTGCAGGGCAACGCCGATGACAGCTTCACCAAGGATGGGATCGGCGGAAAGGCTGCCGGGTTGATCCAATATAAGCAGGATCGCTTCGACGCTTCGGTCGGCGCGGCCTATGAAAAGCGTGGCGTCTTCTACGACGGCAAGGGCCGCCGCGTCGGCATCAACCTGACCCAGGGCGAGACGCAGGATTCGGATAGCGTCTCGCTGTTCGGCCGCTTTGGCTATCAACTGGGAGACACCGGCCGCATCGACCTGATCGCCAGCCGCTACGAGCTCAAGGTCGACGGGGATTATATTGCCGTGGCCGGCAACCGGAACACCGGCCTGCCGACGAGCGCCCGACGTGGCACGCCACCGCTCGATCCGGCGCAGAGCCGCACCGAGAGCCTGGCGCTGTCCGTTACCGATACCGACCTGCAGGGCGGCAATTTCATCAGCCAGATATTCTTCAACCGCACCCGCGACACTTTCGGCGGCGAGCCTCTCCCGATTGGCACCTTCCAGGACGTCCGCATTGCACCGTTTGGCACGCTGCTCGACCAGTCGCAGAACCGGTCGCGCAAGCTGGGCGGGAAGATCAGTTATGAGCGAGCCATGCCGGGCTTCGAGGCGCTGACCGCCACGGTCGGCTTCGATGCGCTCGTCGACAAGACCGAACAGCGCCTGATCGCCACCGACCGCGTATGGGTCCCGCCGACCGACTTCCGCAGTCTCGCGCCCTTCGCCCAGGCCAATCTCGCACTGTTCGACAAGAAGGTCCGGCTCGCGGCCGGCGCGCGCTGGGAAAATGTCCGGATCAAGATCGACGATTATGTCACGCTTGCTTCCACAACGACGCCACCCGGTGGCGTGGCGGTGGCGGGCGGCACGCCGAGCTTCGACGATGTCCTGCTCAATGGCGGCGTCGTCGTCGAGCCGTGGCAGGGCATTCGCGCTTATGCAAGCTATGCCGAGGGGTTCACTGTCGCGGACATCGGCCGCATTACGCGTGCAATTGGGAAGCCTGGCATCGACCTCGATAATTATCTCGACATCAGTCCGGTCATCTCGAACAACCGCGAGGTCGGCTTCGAGGTGAAGCGGGGGCCGCTCGAAGCGAGCGTCACCTATTTCTGGTCGAGCAGCAAGCAGGGCCAGATCCTCGTGGCCAATGCCGACGGTATCTTCAACGTGCTGCGCCAGCGCGTCGAGATCGAAGGGCTGGAGATCAATGCCGGCGTGCAGATGCCGATCAAGGGCCTGAAGCTGTCGGTCGGCTATGCACAGCTCAAGGGCCGTTATGACGCCAGCCCGGTTGCCGACGGCAAGGTCGGGACCGATCTCGACGGTGCGAACATCTCGCCGGATCGTGTGAACCTCGCGGCGGTCTACCAGCGCGGCGCCGTCTCCGCGCGGGTCCAGAGCAATTTCTATTTGAGCCGGACGTTCAAAAGCAGCGAGATCGCGCTCGACCAGCGCAACAATTTCGGCGGCTACAACCTCACCGACGCGAGCATCCGCTATCAGACCGGTATCGGCGGCTTTACCTTTTCGGTCCAGAACCTGCTCGACAAGCAATATATCGACTATGCGAGCGACACCCAGCGCGCGACCGACAATTTCTTCTACTTCGCCGGTCGCGGGCGCAATTTCACTCTGACCTGGGACTACCGGTTCTGAGACTGCTCGATCAGCTCCATCGTTGGGCCGGCGGGGTGCTTGGCATCCTGCTGCTCGTCCTCGGCCTGTCGGGGGCGGCCCTGGTCCATCGCGATGCCTGGATCGGCCTGCCGCATGTGAGCGATCAACGCTTGGTAGATCCTGCCGCCCTCGGCGACCTGACGACGCGGCTTATGGCTGATCCCGCCACCCGGCCGCAAAGCATCATCTTCGCCAGCGACACGCTGGGGCTGGTGCGGCTATCGGGCAAGGGTGGAGCAGGCGCCTATGCCGACCAGAGCGGGGCGATCGTCGCCCGCTGGTCGAGCCAGTGGGAACGGCCCGAACTCTGGCTGTTCGACCTGCACCACCATCTTCTGGCGGGGGACGTCGGCGAGGCGATCATCGGCGTGGCTGGAGCGGTCGGCCTGTTCTTCGTGATCTCGGGCGTCACTCTGTGGTGGCGGACGCGCAAGAGCTTCGCCTTTCGGCTGTGGCCGGCGCGGATTACCCGGCCGGCGATCCTGCGTCATCATCGCGACCTCGGCGTGCTGGTTGCCCCGCTTTTGCTGCTGTCCTTCTACACCGGGACAGCGCTGGTTTTTCGCCCCTTCGCCGCGCTGACCCTGGGGCCGGGCGCGCCGGCCGCGATCGAGGCGGCGTTGAAGCCGCCTCGCGCCAGCGGCGCCAGGCTATCCGACGCGATCGACTGGCGCGCGATTGTCGCCACTGCGCACAAGCGCTTCCCCGAGGCAGAGCTTCGCCTCGTCTCGCTGCCGCGCAAGGATAGCGGTCTGATCAGCGTGCGGATGCGGCAGCCGGAAGAGTGGCTGCCCAATGGTCGAACCACGTTGTGGTTCGCGGCAGACAGCGGGCGGCTGGTTGCCGCGCGCGATGCACGCGATCTTGGATGGCAGGCCCGGGCCTTCAACCTCTTCTACCCGCTCCATGCCGCCAAAGTCGGCGGCTTGGCCTGGCGGCTGGTGATGACGATCTCCGGGCTCGCGCTCGCGCTGCTCGGCGGCTTTACCTGCTGGAGCTTCTGGTTCGCCCGGCGCAGGACGCAGATACGCCGGGCCTGATCGCGTCAGAGCGCCTGCGCGGCGGCCAACACCTCTTCGGCGTGGCCCTTGACCTTCACCTTGCGCCAGATGCGGGCAATCTGCCCGTCCTTGTCGATCAGGAAGGTCGCCCGGTCGATGCCCATATAGGCGCGGCCATAGAGGGTCTTCTCGATCCAGGTGCCATAGGCTTCGCAGATGCTGCCGTCATTGTCCGATGCCAGCCGTAGCTTGAGGCCATGCTTGCCGATGAACTTGACGTGGCGCGCCGCACTGTCCTTCGACACGCCGATCACGGTTGCGCCGGCCGCGGCGAAATCGTCGGCAAGTGCGGAGAAGGCCTGCGCCTCGGTCGTACAGCCCGGCGTATCGTCCTTGGGGTAGAAATAGAGGATCAGGGTCTTGCCCGTCTCGCCCGAAACGCTCGTGCTGCTGCCACCCGGCAGATCGAGCTTCACGTCGGGTGCCTTGTCGCCTTCCTTGAGCATCGCCTGTCTCCCTTGCTGTCTCGTCCTTAGGACGGCGGGCAGGCGCCTTTCAACCTTCCCCAGCGGGAAGCGCGGCAGTGTGCGAGAGTCATGCGGAGAGGCGGGGGACTGGGGGCGCCCCGTTACGCTGGGGCGCCCTTCGGTGAATACGACCACCGGTCCACTTACGCTTACGCAACACACTCTCGATGCTGTCTGGAATAGCAGCCAGTCTTTAAGCGAGCGTCGATCAGACTGGTTAACGTCCGGAAACCCTGATTATTCTTTAGGCTTAGCCCAAAGACAGCGAAGCCCGGATTTCCGCTATTTCGTGAGGCGCGCCGCTCTTTCCCATTCGCCGCGCACCAGCGCCCTCGCGCTTTCGTAGCTTTTAACCAAGGATGCCCAGTCGGGCTCTCCGCAGCTGCGCGCGACGAGGTCGCGCGAGGCGGCCGGTGGTTCGGCCGACGCCGGCGATACCAGGCGCTGGGTCACGAGCAACCGGGTCAGAAGTTCGTGCGCCGGGATCAGCGCGGGATCGATCAGCCCCTCTTCGGCCAGCGCGCGCATCGCGACCCGCAGACGCGGGCTGAAGGCGCAGCGGTGGCGCAACTGCAGCAGATGGACGGTGAACTCGCAATCGACCAGGCCGCCGTCGACCAGCTTGACGTCGAAAGGGCTCGACGGCGGCTTATGTCGGGCGATGTCGCCACGCATCTTTACGACATCGGCGGTGAGGCTCTCGTCGGCGCGCTCCTGTCGCAGCGTCTCGTCGATGATGTGCTGAACCTGGGCGCGCGCCTCTGTGGAGCCGAAGATCGGACGGGCGCGGGTCAGCGCCATATGCTCCCAGGTCCAGGCGCTCTCGCGCTGGTAGCGTTCGAAGCTCTCGATCGAGACTGCCAGCGGCCCCTGCGTGCCCGAGGGCCGAAGTCGCGTGTCGACCTCGTAGAGCGGCCCGGCGGCGGTGGAGACCGACAGCGCCGCCGAAACGCGCTGGGCGAGGCGATTGAAATAGGTGGTCGCGCCCAGCGGCCGGGCGCCGTCGGACTCGGCCATCATATCGCCGCTGAAGAGATAGACGATGTCGAGGTCGGAGGCATGGGTCAGTGCCCCGCCGCCGAGGCGGCCGAGCGCCACGATGACGAGTTCGCCGCCTGCGACCTTGCCATGCGCCGCCTCGAACTCGGCAATGGTAGCGCGGGCGAGAACATCGAGCGCCGCCTCGGCGACGCGGGCATAGCCATGGCCGACCTCGATGGGATCGGACGCCGCTTCGATCAGTTGTACGCCGAGCGCGAAGCGGCGCTCGCCGACGAGCTGGCGGACGCGGTCGAGCAGCAGTTCGTAATTTTCGGACCGCTCGCCATGGGCAAACTCTTCAGTCAGCACCTCGACTGAGGGCGGCGGTTCCAATGCGGTGGCGTCGATCAGCCCGTCGAGCAGCGCCGGGCGGCGCCCCAATGCCTGTGAAAGGGTCGGCGCATGGCTGAGCACGTCGATCAGCGCGCGGGCCAAGGCAGGCCGTGCCTGGAGGAGCCGGAACAGGTTGATGGCGCTGGGTAAGCCGGCAACGAGATCCTCGAAGCGGCTGAGGGCGTCCTGCGGGGCAGGTGCCTTGCCCAGAGCGCGGACCAGCGTCGGCAGCATCGCCTCCAGTGCCTGCTGGGCAACCGAGGTGCGCAGCGACCGGCTCTTGCCCTCGCGCATCGTCTCGATCCGCAGTCGCGCCGCTCCGGGATCGGCGAAGCCGGCGGCGGAAAGCTCCGCCTCCAGCTTCTCCGCTTCCATCGGCAGCCGTTCCTCAGCGTCGCCGTCGAGACCGTCATAGGCCGCTCCGACCCGCTCGACATGGGGTCGCAACAGCTCGGTCAGCGCCGCGCCGTCTCTCAGGCCGTGCAGCCGCGCGACATTGTCGAGCGCCGCCGGATCCTTGGGCAGGCGGTGGGTCTGCATATCGTCGACCATCTGCAGGCGATGCTCGATCGTGCGGTACAGCCGGTAGGCGACGGCCATGTCGCTCGCCACCTCGGCGTCGATCCGGCCTGCCTCGCCCAGTGCGGAAAGAGCATCGAGCGTTGCCGGCGCCCGCAGCCCAGGCTCCCGCCCGCCGTGGATCAGCTGGTGGATCTGCGCGAAGAACTCGATTTCCCGAATGCCGCCCCGGCCGCGCTTGAGGTCGTAACCGGGACCGAGCAACTGGCTTTGCGCGAAATGGTCTCTGATCCGGCGCGATATCTGGCGGATTTCCTGCACGGCACCGAAATCGAGTGACCGGCGCCAGACGAAGGGACGGATCGCCTCGAGAAATTCGGTACCCAGTGCGACATCGCCGGCAGCAGCGCGGGCGCGAATGAAGGCGGCGCGCTCCCAGGGAAGAGCGGCCGACTCATAATAGCTGAGGGCGGCGTCGATCGGCAGCGCGAGCGGAGAGGCTTCGGGGGAGGGGCGCAGGCGCAGGTCGACGCGGAACACATAGCCGTTGGCGTCGCGGGTCTGCAGCAGTTCGAGCACCCGGCGCGTGATCCGGACGGCCGCTTCGACCGGTTCCTCGCGCGCCCGGTGCGGCAGTGTCGCAGGGTCGAAGATCAGAATCGGATCGATGTCGGAGGAGTAGTTGAGTTCGCGGCTGCCATGTTTGCCCAAGGCCAGGGCCGCCATGCCACGAGGCTCTTCGCCCGGCGCGCGTTCGCGGATCGCTGCTTTGATCGCGCAGTCGAGCGCATGGTCCGCAAAGGAGGACAGCTGGGCTACCACCTCCTCGAACGAAGCGAGGCCCGCGAGATCTGCGAGACCGGTGGCGAGCGAAACCAGCTGCCGCTGAACCCGCAACATGCGGCCGATATCCTCGTCCTCCGCTGCGGCCAGACCGGCGGCGATCGCGCCCGCGAGGCCCGTTTCTTCGATTGCGCGAACAGTGGCAGGGTGCCGCTGCACCAGGCTGTGCAGGAAGGGTGAGCCGTCCGCTATCCTGCGAAGTGCGTCGGCCAGTCGGTCATGCCGGGATCTTGCGTCCATAGCTGACCGATAGGGTATTTGAACGGTAGTGCAACATCCGGAAACTTGCGCGGTTCAGAGCGTTATCAACATCATGGAAAAGCGTCCCTCCTCCGATCCAGCCACGATGGCCCGGTTCAGCCGCGGTCGAATCGTGCAGCCGCCCCAGCGGCACGAGGGCTTGGGCAATGCTCTGCGCTCCGCTTTCGACCCGGCGAGCTACGGGATACCGGAAGACATGCGGCGCCTTCTCGGCAAGCTAGACGGTCAATGAAGAAAAGGGCCCCTCCGGCGATCGGAGGGGCCCTTTCTGATTCCTCTGAAAATGTCCGCCGAACAGCGGGAGGGACGTTTCAGTCCCTGCTCAACTGATCCACATCGGCCATGATCTGTTCGAGGGTCGAGGTCGACGGATCGGTGTGGTGCTCGCGGCGCGACGGCAGCTGTCCCTGATCGAGCAGTTGTTCGAGCGCGGTGCGTCCACGGGCAACGCGGCTTTTGATCGTACCGACCGCACAGCCGCAGATATCCGCCGCTTCTTCATAGGAAAACCCGCCGGCTCCGACGAGGATCAGGGCCTCGCGCTGCGGCTGGGGCAGATGCAGCAGAGCGCGCTGCATATCCGCCAGTTCGATGTGGCGATCCTGCGCGGCAGGCGCGGAAAGCAGCTTGGCAGCCGCATTCTCGTCCCACTCGCCGCGGAAACGGGCGCGCCGCATCTGCGACAGGAACAGATTTCGCAGGATGATGAAGGTCCAGGCGCGCATGTTGGTGCCCGCCTGGAAACGTGCCCGTGCGGCCCACGCCTTCATCAGCGTTTCCTGCACCAGATCGTCCGCCAGATCGCGGTTGCCCGACAGCGAACGGCCAAAGGCGCGCAAATGCGGAATCACCCGAGCCAGTTCGGCCTTGAACTCGTCATCGGAAAGCGCCGCATGGGGCACCGCCTCGCTGGTTTCGACAAGATCGTCTTCGTCGTCCATGTGGTCAGGCACCCCGTTCGGCTTCGAACCAGCCGCTACTTTCGCCAATACAGCCATCGGCTCCCCATCGGTTTGGCGGGGACCTCACCGTCCACACCACGCCGCAACAACGACGAAGGGGAGGCTGGGTTCCCACCGAAACGGAGGCGAAACAGATATCTTCAGGCCTCGATCGTTGCGGCGTTGAAGAACAGGGCCTGGCTGATGGCGGCCTTCACGGTCGACCGCTGGAACGGCTTGGTGATCAGGAAGGTCGGTTCCGGACGCTCGCCGGTCAACAGGCGCTCGGGGAAGGCCGTGATGAAAATGACCGGCACGCTGAACTCGGCCAGAATGTCCTTCACCGCATCGATACCCGAGCTGTCGTCGGCCAGCTGGATGTCGGCCAGGACGAGGCCGGGGCGCTGGGCATGGGCCTGTGCCACTGCCTCGTCGCGGGTGACGGCGACGCCGCTCACATTGTGGCCCAGGTCGCGAACGATCGTCTCGAGATCCATCGCGATGATAGGCTCGTCCTCGATGATGAGCACGTCGGTCTGGGTCTGGCGGTCGATCTCGGCAATGGCTTCGGCGACCAGCGCGTCGACTTCGTCCGGAGTGGTCTCGATGAGATAGGCTGCATCCTGGACGGTGAATCCTTCCATCGCGGTCAGCAGCAGTGCCTGACGCGACAGCGGGGTGATGCGGCTCAGCCGGGCATTGGCGATCGCTTCGCGCTCGACATCGGTGTCGACTGCGGATTCTGCGAACTCGTCATAATGCGCGGAATTCCAGATAGCCTGGAAAGTGCGGTACAGGCCGACGCGGACGTCGACATCCTTGGGGAAATCCTCCGGAGCGGCGACGATCGCCTCCAGCGTAGCGCGGACATAGGTATCGCCGTGCTGCTGGCTGCCGGTCAGCGCGCGGGCATAGCGACGGAGGAACGGCAGGTGCGGGGCGATTTTCTGACCGAGCGACATGTGTATCAACACTCCCTGAAGATATGAATGCGGGAGACCGCCTTCGTACCGATGGGGAAGGTAGCAGCCCCACAGGTAACGCGGAAGTCGTCCGCCGCCTCAAATTCGAACCTATTAAAAAAGAGGCGCTCGGGGATGGGAACAATCGTCAGAGTTTTTTGTTTCATCGCCGACACGCACATTTTACCAGCACGGGGAAAATGATACGTGTCCGGATCGATCCAGGCGGGGCGGAGTCCATCGGCACCGTTGCGTGGGAGAACATTGGACAACCACATGCAGGTCAGGGGCCAAAGCCGGTTGGCAAAGGAAAGTTCAGGGACGCCCGAGGGCGACAAGAGTGGCAAAAGGTCCACGCAGCGGCAGCGGGAGGAAACTCCCCGCGACGCGAACGTGGGCGATGCCTTGCGTTCGGTCTATTCGCAGGCCGTGGACGAGCCGATTCCCAACGAGTTCCTGGATCTGTTGAACAAGTTGAATTGACCATGTCCGCAGAACCTTCCGTTCCCCTGCGGATCCGCGTCAGGGGCCGGAGGGGCTTTTGATGCGCGGATTTCCAGACAGATTTTCCTTCGCGCGGCTGCCCAGCGGCACGAAGATGCTCATCATCATGTCGGCGGCGATGTTGCCGCTGGGCCTGATCGCCCTGCTCACATCGCTGGACATGGCCCGATCGGCCTCTGCCGAGCGTCGGGCAGCAGCGCAGACGGCCGCCGCGCTCTATGTTTCCCAGATCGAGGCGCGGATCAATCGCGGGCTGGACGCGGTGCGCATGCCGGCCGCCAGCGCGCAGGATGCGTCTTTCCTCTGTGCCGTGCTCGCGCGTCAGGCGCTGGCGACACCGTCACGCCCCCCGATCGCGCTGTTCGACGAGGCGGGGCGCAAGATTTGTCAGTCGCACGGTACCCCGATCCAGCAGGTCGCTGCCAGCCATCCCATGGTCGACCATGTGTGGCTCGACGCGCAGCGCAAGACTTTTCGCCTGACGGCCGCGCGCGACGATGGCACCTTGCTGGCGGAGGCCGATGTCCCGATCGAAGACGTCCGGCGAGACGTCGCGGGCGATGTCGGCATTCGTCCGACGAGCGTTACGCTGCGCCAGGGCGATGCCGAGGTCGAAATGTTCGGTGGTGCCTCTCACATGGTGGATAGCGCGCCGCTGATCATCTCACTGCCCGTCAGCGACGGCCGTCTGGCACTCGTCGCCGAATTCGCTCCGGCCTCGACTGGCGCGCGGACCCTGCTGCTCGTTCTGCTTCCGCTGTTGATGTGGGCCGCAGCCGCCTTTGCGGGGTGGTACATCATCAATCGGCTGCTGCTGTCGCCCCTGGCCCAGATCAAGCGCTCGATCGAGACATGGGAAGGATCGCGGGGTGCCTTTCCGCTCCCGCGCATCACCACGCCCAGCCACGAGATTCGCGACCTTGCAGAGAGTTTCGCCTCGGTCACCGCGCGCATCCAGAAGCATGAGGCCGAACTGGAGGAGGGGCTTGCCCGCCAGACGCGCCTGACCCGCGAAGTGCATCATCGCGTGAAGAACAATCTCCAGGTCGTTTCCAGTCTGATCAACCTCCATGCGCGAGGCGCCGAGGGGGATGTCGCGGCGGCCTATGGTGCGATCCAGCGGCGCGTCGATGCGTTGGCGGTGGTCCACCGCAACCATTATGCGGAGCTCGAAGAGAATCGCGGCCTTGCGATGCGGGCACTGGCCGGCGAACTGGCGGCGTCATTGCGCGGTTCCGCCCCTGCGGCGGCAGCCGGCATGCCGATAGCGCTGAACATGGCCGATCTCTACGTCACTCAGGACGTTGCCGTACCGGCCGCCTTCCTCATCACCGAAGTCGTCGAACTGATGATGCATTGCAATCCGCATGGTTCGATCCTGATATCGCTCGAGCCGACCGAAGCAGCCTATCGCGCCATGCTCAAGATCGAGACCTTCGGCATGGAGCCGGGCGCGATCGCCAGCTACCCGGCCATCGTCAGATTCGAGCGGGTCGTCACCGGCATCGCCCGCCAGTTCCGCGCGCCGCTGGTCGAGGATCGCGATGCCGGCCGGTTTGAGATCGAAATCGCCGCGTATCGCTGACTCGAAAAAATCCTGTCATCGCCGGGAACCCGGGAAACGATGATACGTTCTTATTTTCGGATAGCGATGCTTTGCCCCCCCGCTCCCGCTATCCAAACCAACAAAGGGCCCGGTCACCTATCCCCCCGTGTGTGACCGGGCCCCCATTTTTTCTATAAATCTCAATCATTTGGATTGGCCGCTCTGTTTCATGAGCGGAACCAATCCGATCTTTGTGCATTTGTTCACCGAGCTTCCCGGATCGGGAGGCCCAAGTTCTTTCGAAAGAGGGTTGCCATGTTGAAGCGCACTATCGTCCTCGCCTTCGCCGGTCTGTCGCTGTTCTCGGTCACCGCCTGCAATACGGTGGAAGGCGCCGGGAAGGACGTGTCGTCGGCTGGTCGCGCGGTTTCGGACGCTGCCAACGACGTCAAGTAAAGCGTTCGGCCGAAAGGCCGAAACGGCAGAGCCCGGGACGGTCAGGCCGTCTCGGGCTCTTTCTGTTTGGCGCGACTGCGTTCGGTGAGCCAGATGCCGATCAGGCCGAGTTCGTAAAGAAAGACCAGCGGGATCGCGAGCAGGAGCTGCGATCCGACATCGGGCGGGGTGAGAACCGCAGCGACGGCGAAGGCGCCGACGATGGCATAGCGGCGCGCGCTCACGAGCTGCTTGCGCGTCACGACGCCCGCCCGCTCCAGCAGCATGATCAGCACCGGCAGCAGGAAGGATATGCCGAAGCCGAACAGGAACTGCATCACGAAGGAGAGATAATTGCCGACGCCGGGCAGTGCCTCCTGCTGGACGCCGCCCAGATTGCCCTGGAAACCGAGCAGGAAGTGCAGGGCTACCGGTATGGCGACATAATAGGCGAGCGCCGCCCCGGTCGTGAAAAGAACCGGGGTCGCGAAGATGAAGGGCAGGAGCGCCCGCTTCTCGTTGCGGTAGAGGCCGGGTGCGACGAACTGCCAGACCTGGTTGGCGACGATCGGAAAGGCGAGCATCATCGCTGCGAAGAAGGCGACCTTGATCTCGACGAAGAAGGCCTCGAAGATCTGCGTGTAGATCAGCTTGCCCTGGCCGGCGCGCAGCAGCGGCTGGACCAGAAAGGCAAAGATCGGCCGCGCGAAATAGAGGCAGATGCCGAAGCATATGCCCAGTGCCGCCAGAGACATCAGCAGCCGTCGCCGCAGTTCGAGCAGATGATCGAGAAGCGGCGCGCGTGTTTCGTCCAGATCGGTCATGTCTGCGGGTGCGGCTTCTGCATCTGAGTGTCGGTGGCGGCAATGGCGTCAGGCGCCGAATCGCCGGCGACCGTCTCTGTCGTGGGGTGCTCAGTCGCATCGACCTGGCCCGGCTGCGACCCGATCGCGATCATGTCGCTATGCTGCGGGTCCGACTCGGCAGCAGGCTGGGGCGGATGCTCGCGCATGATACGCGCATTCTCGGCCGCCCATTTCTTCTCCATCTCCTCCAGTTCGGACTGGCGGATCATCTCGTCGATGCCCGAGCGGAAATGCCGGGCCACGCCCCGCGCGCGCGCGATCCATTGGCCGACGACGCGCATCGCCTTGGGCAGGTCCTTGGGACCTATGACCACCAATGCGACGACCGCGACGAGCAGCAGTTCTGTAGGGGCGATGTCCAGCATGGAGCGCGACCGTAAGGGTTCGGGTCGCGATCAGTTTTTGGGCCTGTCGTCCTGCATCGGCTGGAGTCGCTGCTCGGCGCTGGGCTCCAGCGGCGGTTGCTGCTGCAGGCGGGGGGCGGGCTGGTGCGGCGCAGAAGACGTGGCGTCGTCTTCCTCCGACATGCCCTTCTTGAAGCTCTTGATGCCCTTGGCGACGTCACCCATCATGTCGGAGAAGCGACCCTTGCCGAACAGCAGGAGCACAACAATACCGACGACGAGCCAATGCCAAATGCCGAAACCGCCCATGGAAAATCTCCTAGAATAGCCTCCATTTAAGCCCTGCCCCTGCCAATCGCAATGGCGCAGGCTGCGTATTGGCGTGGCGGGCGGGCCGGCGGAGGAGGTCCCCTTGGTACAGATTTGCGACAGGGCGGTGACAGCGGCCGCGGCGCTGACCGCTAGTCGGCGTCGCCGTCGTCCGGTCTGTCGGGTCCGCCTGTCTCCATCTGCAGCTGTTCGAAGGCCAGATCGACCGGATCGAGCAGGCCGGCGGCCCTGAGGTCGGCGATGCCGGGCAGATCGCGGCGGCTCTGCAGCCCGAAATGGGTGAGGAAGGCGGGGGTGGTGGCGTAGAGCAGCGGGCGGCCCGGCGTCTCGCGCCGTCCGGCCGGGCGGATCCAACCTGCTTCGAGCAGCACGTCTATCGTGCCCTTCGATATCTGGACGCCCCGGATCGCCTCGATCTCTGCGCGGCTGACCGGTTCGTGATAGGCGATGATCGCCAGCGTCTCGATACCCGCACGGCTCAGCTTGCGCGGCTCCTCGCGGGTCCGGCGCAATATGTGGGCGAGATCGGCCGCCGTCTGGAAATGCCAGCGCCCGCCGCGCTCGACCAGCTCGATGCCGCGACCGGCATAGAGACGCGCGAGGCGGGGGAGGGCGTCGCCCAGCGCCTCCACGCCGATCACCGCCACCAACTCGGCCGGGGTCATCGGTGCTTCTGCCGCGAAGAGGGCTGCCTCGAGCGCGCGGAGCAGATCGTCGGGTTCCTCGATCATTACGCGCTCCGCACGAGCAGCGGTGCGAAGGGCGTCTCCTGCGCCAGCGACAGCCGCCCCTGCTTGGCGAGTTCGAGCGCGGCGAGGAAGCTGGAGGCGAGCGCCGAACGGCGATAATCCCCCTGCGCCTCGACGGGGATGAAAGCCTCCAGACTGGTCCAGTCGATCAGCGCGCCGATCATCCGCGACACCCGCTCGATCGCCTGTTCAAGCGTCATCACCGGTCGGCGCTGGACGATATGGACCGGCGGTTCGGCGCGGGCACGGACGGCGCCATAGGCCGAGATCAGGTCGTAGATGCTGGCATCCCAGGCGGCCTTGCGGACGACTTTCAGTCCTTCTGGCGCTCCCCGGCCGAACACGTCCCGGCCCAGCCGATCGCGCGCCATCAGCCGTGCGCCGGCCTCGCGCATCGCCTGCAGTCGCTGCAGCCGCAGCTGGAGCCGCAGGGCCATCTCTTCAGGGCTGGGTTCGACCTCTGGGTCCTTGGGCAGCAGCAGGCAGGATTTGAGATAGGCGAGCCACGCCGCCATCACGAGATAGTCGGCCGCGATTTCCAGCTTCAGCGCCTTCGCATTGTCGATGAAGGACAGATATTGCTCGGTCAGCGCGAGGATCGAGATTTTCGCGAGATCGACCTTCTGAGCGCGGGCAAGGCTGAGCAGCAGATCGAGCGGTCCTTCCCATCCGTCGAGATCGAGCGTCAGAACCTCGTCGGAGCGCTCGTCCGCCAGCGGCAGATCCAGAGTGTCGTCGTCGTCCCCCATCGCGGGGAGTTAATCAGGATTCGCTCGCCAAGGGAACAGCCGAGCCGTGCCGGCTGAGCGGATCAGGCCGGTAAAACGGCCATCAGGGCATCGCGCTTGGCGATCAGTTCCTCCACGCCCACGCCGGCAACGCTGGTGCTGTCCTGGATCGTCGCCATGGCCCGGGCCAGTCGGCCTTGTGCCGCAACCCCGATCGGGCCGACCGCCTTGGCGATCGCCTCCATCTCCGCCATGTCGCCCGAACAGTGGAGCGCGATGTCGCATCCCGCTGCCAGCACCGCAGCGGCGCGGCTGCCGAAATCGCCGGTCAGCGCGTGCATGCCCAGATCGTCGGACATCAGCAGGCCGTCGAAGCCGATACGGCCGCGAATGACGTCGGCGATGATGGTGGGCGACAGGCTGGCGCAATGCTCGCTGTCCCAGGCCGGGTAGACGACATGGGCGGTCATCGCCATCGGCGCGTCGGCCAGCTTGATGAAGGGGGCGAGGTCGGTCTCCAGCGCCTCGGCATCGGCGTCGACCACCGGCAGTTCGACATGGCTGTCGGCCATCGCGCGGCCATGTCCGGGAACATGCTTGACCACGCCGACCGCGCCGCCGGCGCGCAGGCCCTCGATCACCGCGCGGCCCATCGCAGCCACGCGAAGCGGCTCGGCCCCCAGCGCACGGTCGCCAATGATGTCATGTGCGCCCGGCTGGCGGACATCGAGCAGCGGCAGGCAGTCGACGTTGATTCCGACCTGACGCAGCATCGCCGCAATGGCCTGGGCATTGTGACGCGCCGCCTCGATCGCCGTCATCGGCGCGATGTCGTAAAGCCGGTCGAACAGTTCGGCTTTCGGAAAGGCGGGCCAGTGTGGCGGTTGCATCCGCGCGACGCGGCCGCCCTCCTGGTCGATCAGGATCGGCAGATCGTCGCGACCAGACAGGCCGCGAAGCGAGTCCGTCAGCGCGCGAAGCTTCTCCGGATCTTCGACATTGCGCTTGAACAGGATGAAGCCGGCCGGGTCGAGGTCGCGGAAAAAGCCGCGCTCGGCATCGCTGAGGGTGGTGCCGGCCAGGCCGAGAAACAGGGGCGTCATCGCCATCGTCAGTCCATTCGTCGAAAGGTCGTCCGGCGGAGCGCGAGGGCGATCCGCCAGCGCATAACCTCATCCAATGATCGAGCAACTCTCGCCGGCGACCTTCAGGCGCTTGCAGATGTCGGCGCCGTTGCCGCCGCTCGCGCGCAGGCGATAGAGCGTCTTGTCGCCCGACTGGACCGGGACAACCGACTGGGTCAGCCCGGAGAGGAAGGAGAAGCGGCCCGACAGCGTCTTCCATGCGGCATTGGCTTTGGCCTGGCTCGAGAAGGCGCCGAGCTGGACCGTTGACCCGTTGGCCGGCTCGGACGGTGTCGGGGTGGCGACGGGGGCAGGCTTGGGCTTGGCGACCGGCTTGGCGGCTTGCTTCACGACCGCCTCGTCGACGCTCGCTGCAGCGCGCGGGGCAGGAGCGGCAGGCTTTGGTGCGGGCGCAGCAACCTTCGGCGCAGGGGCGGGCGCGGGAGTGGCCATTGTCGGCACGGCCGGAGCCGGCTGCGGCCGGTCGACATTGACCGGCGTCTCGGCGGCGCCGCTGATGTCGATCACGCTCTCGACCTCATTGCCTTTGCTGGCGCTGTAGACGATCTCGTCGCCATCATCGGGCGCGCTCTCATTGCCCGGGCGCTCCTTATAATAGCTGTCGGGCGCCTGGATCAGCGAGCCGTCGCCCGCCGTCGATGCGTCGCGCTGGCGCAGCCAGAAGAAGCCGCCGACGACGAGGCCGGCAACGGCCAGCGCCGCGACCAGCCAGATGATCAGCTTCGGCGTCGTGAGACCCGCCGGTTCGTCATATTCTTCCTCGACCGGCTCGAGCCACGGCAGGCGGTCCTCGTCCTGAGGACCGAGCCTGTCGCGCGAATAATCCGCCATCTACTGCATCTCCTCGGCGGCCGAGACGCCCATGACGGCGAGGCCGTTGCGGATAATCTGCCCGATCGCATCGCTCAGCGCCAGCCGGGCCCGGGTGATTTCGGGCCTGTCGGTGAGCAGGAAGCGACGGGCCGGGTCGTCATTGCCCCGGTTCCACAGTGCGTGGAACATCGCCGCCAGATCATAGAGGTAAAAGGCGATGCGATGCGGCTCATGCGCCTGTGCCGCGCTCTCGACGATCCGCGGGAATTGCGCGGCCAGCTTCACCAGCGCGAGTTCTTCGGCGTCGAGCAGGCCGAGATCGGCTGCCGGCGTCAGGTCGATCCCCGCCTCGGCCGCGCGCCGGTGCAGCGAGCGCCCGCGCGCATGGGCATATTGGACGTAGAAGACGGGGTTGTCCTTCGACGCCTCGACCACCTTGGCGAAGTCGAAGTCCATCTGGGCGTCGGCCTTGCGCGTCAGCATGGTGAAGCGGACAACGTCCTTGCCGACTTCGCGGACGACGTCGGCCAGCGTCACGAAGCTGCCCGAGCGCTTCGACATCTTCACCGGTTCGCCGCCGCGCAGCAGCCGGACCATCTGGACCAGCTTGACGTCGAACGCCGTCTTGCCGCCGGTCAGTGCCTGCACCGCCGCCTTGATCCGCTTGACCGTGCCGGCATGGTCGGCGCCCCAGATGTCGATCAGGACGTCGGCGTCCTCCGCCTTCTGCGCATGATAGGCGAGGTCGGTGCCGAAATAGGTCAGGCCGCCATCGGACTTGCGCACCGGCCGGTCGCTGTCGTCGCCGAAGGCGGTCGCCTTGAACAGCGTCATCTCGGTCGGTTCCCAGTCGTCGGGAAGCTCGCCCTTGGGCGGTTCGAGCGTGCCTTCATAGACCAGCCCCTCGGCGCGCAGCCGGTCGAGTGCCGCGTCGACCTTGCCGGCCTTCTGCACGGCGGCTTCGGACGCGAACACGTCATGCTTGATGCCGAGCAGAGCGAGGTCGTCTCGGATCATGTCCATCATCGCCGCGACGGTCTTTTCCCGGAACAGGTCGAGCCATTCGCTCTCGGGCTTGCCGACATAACGGTCGCCGAACTCGGCAGCGAGTGTCTGGCCGATCGGGACCAGATAGTCGCCCGGATAGAAGCCCTCGGGAATCTCGACACTCTCGCCCAGCGCCTCGCGGTAGCGCAGGTGCGCCGAGCGGGCGAGCGTCTGCACCTGCGCACCCGCGTCGTTGACATAATATTCGCGGACGACGTCGTGCCCTGCGAATTCCAGCAGCGCGGCGAGCGCATCGCCGACGACCGCACCTCGGCAATGCCCCATGTGCATGGGACCGGTCGGATTGGCCGAGACATATTCGACGTTGACGCGCTTGCCCTTGCCGAGGGTCGAGCGCCCGTAATCGCCGCCCAGCGCAAGGATGTCGGCGAGCTCCTCGCGCAGCCGGGCGTCGGTCAGGCGGACATTGATGAAGCCCGGCCCGGCCACCTCGGCGCTTGCGATCTCCGGCAGCGCGGCGAGGCGCGGCACGATCAATTCGGCCAGCGCGCGGGGGTTCTTGCCGGCGGGCTTGGCCAGCACCATCGCGGCATTGGTCGCGAGATCGCCATGGCTGGGGTCGCGCGGCGGCTCGACCGTGACATTCCGTCGATCGAGACCGGCCGGCAGGTCGCCGGAAGCCTGGAGGTCGTCGAGAATGGCGCCGATCCGGTCGGCAAAGCTGGCGTAGAGCGTGGTCAATTTCATTTCCGCTGGCGATAAGGTGGAGCGTCGCCTTAGCGGATCGTCGCTCAAAGGTCAGTCCCTAGTTTTCTTGCCTCCCTCGGCAAGGCTGTAGGTCGGGATCGTTGGGGCAACCGGATCGAAGCGCACCCAGAGGGCGATCATGAGCGCCACGCCGAGCAGCAAAGCTGCGCCCAGCCGCGTTGCTTTGGCGGGCCACAGCGTGAGCAGCAACGGCAGCGCCGCGAACAGCGGGGCGACCAGCACGACGGACAGTTCGGCGCCTATGCCGAGGAACAGGAAATGCGCCTGCGCGAGCAGATGTCCCACCGCGATCGCCGCGCACAGCGCCATCGCCGGAAGCGCCGCGCGCTCGCCCAGCCATGCACGGGCGGCCATGGCCATGGCGGCCAGAAGCAGCGGCCAATGGAGCAGCGGGGCCGCAGTGGGCAGCGTCGCCTGAACTAGGATGCCGGCCAGCAGCAGGAGAAGGATCGCGCCCTCTGCCTGCGCGGTGCGATCCGAGGGCAGGAACCAGGCCGATGCCATGGCGAGCAGCGCGACCGGGACGATCGCAATCGGCCCTCCGGTCAGCAGTCCGGCCCACATCAGGACCATGCCCGGTCCCAGCGCCAGGGGATGCGGGTCGGTTCGGCGGATCGCCGGGAGCAGGCAGAGCAGCGCCGCCAGCGTCGCTGCCGCCATCGCTTCGAGGCGCGGCAAGGCTGCGAGGCGGTCGTAATAATTGGCGCCGCCACTGCCGGACAGCGCGTTGAACGCCAGCAGCAGCAGGGCAGCGTGGAGCAGGATGGCGAGGGTGATCAGCACCCCGCGTCCGATCGCGGTGCGGCGGGGCCTCTCGCGCGACAGCGCAAAGCCGATCAGCAGCGCTGCGCCGAGCAGGATCAGCCAGCCGCCAGCGGCCGGATAGACGATCGTCGCGCGACCCATGAGGTCGGAGAAACTCGCATCGTCGGTGCGCGCGGGCAGGTCAGGGGCGTAAAGCAGCGCCGACGAGAGCGCCAGGGCCTGCGCCCCCATGTCCTGCAGCGAGGCGGGGTCGACCACCTCGGGTAAGGCGGACGGCGAGTGATAGGCCGAGCCCCGGTCGAGCACGGCGATGTTGTAGCCCGGAATCCCCCGGCGCTTGGCCACCGTATAATCGGTGTAATTGGGCATATTGTTATAGACGAGTACCGACAGCGAATTGGTCGCCGGGCGACGCACATGCTCGGCATAGAGGCGCATCATGGCGCCATTGCCCGGGCCGGTTTCGAACATGTTGGCTCGGCCGCCGGCGCCGCGCGCTTCCATGTTGATGATGGCGCCGATGCCGCGCGCGAGCGGGTGACGGGCGAAGAAATATTCGGCGCCATCGAGCCCTAGTTCCTCGCCATCGGTGAAGAGCAGCAACAGGTCACGCTCGGGCGGTCCACGCTCGCCGATGGCGCGCGCGACTTCGAGGGCAGCGGCCACGCCCATCGCGTCATCGGCGGCGCCGGGCGAGCCCCACACGCTGTCGTGATGCGCCATCAGCAGCAGCGGCGGCAGGCTGCGGTCGCGTCCCGGAAAGACGCCGATCAGGTTGCGCGCGATCACGCCCCGTTCGGTGCGCCCGCTCCACTTGCCCAGCCGACGGAGCGAGGCTGCGCCCAAAGGCATCTGCTGGACCTCGACGGCGGCCCCCATGGCGTGCATGCGCAGCAGCAGATAGGCGGAGACACGTTCATTTTCCGCCGATCCCGTCGGATGCGGTACCCGGCCGATCACCGAGACGTCGCGCATGGCCCGTGCAGAAGAAAAGGCGGTCGCCGGTGCGTCCAAGCCTCGTGCGGCAGGCGGAACGATTGCGAGAATCGCCCAGAGCAGAGCGCCTGCGAGGGCGATAAGCAGCGCGACCGCCCGTGCCATCAGAAGCCCTCGAGCGAGACTGGACCGACATGCTCGGCATAGCGCGTCAGAGCATAGCGGTCGGTCATGCCGGCAATGAAATCTCCGATATGGCGCGTTCGGGCCGGTTCGCTTTCGGGCAGCGTGGCGAGCCAGTTGTCGGGAAGCAGCGCCGGGTCGCGGCGATAGGCATCGGCCAGACCCGATACGACCTCCGCCATGCGCGCCGCGATCTCCAGCTGTTGCGGGTGGTGGTAGAGATTGGCGTACATGAAGCGGGTAAGCCCCTTTTCCCGTGCAGCCATCTCGTCGGAGAAACCGATCAGCGGCCGCCCGGCAGCGCGGACGTCCTCGACCGAGCGGGGCGCCTCCTCCTCCAGCCGACGCCGGCTTTCTGCCAGCAGGTCATTGACCATGCAGCCGATCTGCTCGCGCACCAGTTCGCCCAGCAGACGGGCTTCGGCCACGTCGGGATAACGCCGGCGAACCCGGTCCCAACTGCTGCGGACCAGCGGGTCTTCGAGAACCTGATCGAGCGTCAGCAGGCCAGCGCGGACGCCATCGTCGATGTCGTGATTGTCATAGGCGATGTCGTCGGCCAGCGCGGCGACCTGGGCCTCTGGCCCGGCCCAGCTGTCGAGGTCCAGCGGCCACTGATCGTCCACCTCGGCCATAGCCCAGGTCCGCCGACGCACCGGGCCGTTATGCTTGGCGAGGCCTTCGAGCGTCTCCCAGCTGAGGTTCAGTCCCTCATGCATGGGATAGGGCGAGTCGAGCCGGGTGAAGATCCGCAACGTATGCGCATTGTGATCGAACCCGCCGACATCGGCCATCGCGGCCTTCAGCGCATCCTCACCGGCATGGCCGAAGGGTGGGTGGCCGATATCATGGCCCAGGCACAGCGCCTCGGTCAGATCTTCGTTCAGACCGAGCGCGCGGGCGATGGTGCGCCCGATCTGCGCGACCTCCAGGCTGTGGGTCAGGCGGACGCGAAAATGGTCGCCATCGGGTGCCACGAACACCTGCGTCTTGTGGCGCAGCCGGCGGAAGCTGATCGAATGGATGATCCGGTCGCGGTCGCGCTGAAACGGGTCGCGTGGTCCGCGCGTCTCGCCGTCGCCATGGCGATGGAAACGGCCCCGGCTGCGGGTCGGGTCGGAAGCATAAGGGGCAAGATCAGGCATCAGCGCCCTGATGGCCGAGCGGATCGGGCAAGTCGACTCCCGACTGCGCGCCGGGGAGCTTAGTTCAACGCGCGCTGTCGCCGGGCGTAACAGTCTCTGCCGACTGCGGGCGGCTGGAAAGATCGGCGTTCATCAGCATGATGGGCAGCAGGCCGCGCCAGCCTTCGCCCTCGATCTCCACCTCGGGATAAAGCCGCTCGGCGGCTGCCGCCTGCGGCCGCGCGGTCGGATCAACGGGCGTCGTCACCGCCAGGGCAGGGGCGGCAGCGAGCAACAGGGGCAGCAGGACGAAAGAACGCAGCAACATGACGACTCCGATGTTGGAGTCGCTAATGCGGCCTTGCCGTTACCCTTTTATGACACGGGCATTGCACGAGGGTGGGACGGGATCAGTCGATCCGTTCGACCTTCTGCCCGGCGGAGGTCGTCACGGGGAAGCAGCTCAGGCCTGCGGCGCGCGCCTCGTTCACATAATCCTGGGCGGCGCCCTTAGTGGCGAATGGACCGATCAGCAGGCGATTGGTCGCCTTATAGGGCGTGGTCCACGGCGAGCGGCCCGACAGAAGCTTGGCATGCGCCTTCTTCTGCTTGTCCCATTCCTTGTCCAGGTCGGGCTTATAGGCCCCGCTGGCGATCTGGACCCAATAGCGTTCCGGATTCGACTTTTTCGCCTTGGCTTCCTCGCGCGCCTTGGCCTTCTTCTCGGCCTCGGCCTTCTCGGCGGCGGCGCGTTTCTGAGCGGCGCGGCGGTCCTGCGCAAGACTGCGCTGATCGGCGACCTTCTGTTCGGCCTCTTCGGTTGCAGACAAGCCGACCGTCGCTTCGGGCGCGCTGGCCGTGGTGGTCGTGCGCTGACTGCTGTCGGGACGGCTTACGAGCCGGCCACTGCGGTCGAATTGCGGACGCTGCGCCGGCGTGGCACTCGCGCTCGACGATGTCGCCGGCTGAGGCGCCGGAATTTCCTTCGAGGATGGCGCGGGTTTCGAGGACGGAGCGGGCCGGGCCTCGGCAAGTTGCATCGGCACCTTATCTTCGGGGAAATGGCCGAAATGCACGGCGGCGGCCTTTTCGGCCGGCTTGAGCGATGCAAGACGGGCGAGGAAGGGCTTGAGCGCATCGGCCTGGAAGCGCGGCAGCACCGCATTCGCCGCCGCTTCGGCGCCCACGGTATCGCCGGTCATCGCCAGCACGAAGGCTCGCGCGCGCCAGGCAGCGATGTCCTTCTTGCGCAGCAACGGGTCGAGGATGGTCAGTGCGTTGGTTTTGTCGCCGCTCATCGCCATCGACAGGGCGAGCCGCCGGATCGCCTCGGGATCCTGTTTGGTCCGCATGACCAGCGCATAATCGGCCTGCGCCTTGCGGTTGTCGCCGCGCAGATCATAAGCGAGGCCGCGGTCGAGCGCGACGTCGACCTGCGGAATACCCAGGTCTATCGCGCTGTCGAACAGGCGAAGCGCCGCGCGCGGCTGCTCCTTCTGAATCAGCGCGGAGCCGAGACCGGCTTTGACCCGGCCGTCACGCGGTGAGATTTTCTCGGCCCGTACGAAGAAGTTGATCGCGGCATCGGCGTCGCCCACGGCGAGCGCGGCGGTGCCCGCTCCGGTCAGCGCTTCGAGATCACCGGGGTCGCGGGCCAGAACGCGCAGGTAGCGGGCCAGCGCCTCGGCGGGGTCACCCCGGGCCATCGCATCGCGCGCGCTGGCGACGGGGTCGGTGATGACTGCTTCCTCGGACGTATCGTCAAGCGACTGCGCCGAAAGCGGCACGGCTGCAGTGACGGCCGCCAGCAGCGACCAGCTGCCCAAGAGATGATATATCTTCTTCATGATGCCGCCATGCTTAACCACAGCAATGCGGCGGACCGCAAGTCGATTCCAGCCATTGTCGCCGGACCGGGCGGCGTTCGCGGCGGTCGGCCACGAACACCCGTCCGATCAATTGCTTACTGGTTGCTCTGGCGGTTCAGGAAGCGCGGAACCGCACCGTTGCCGGGCTCGTCCGCATCGACCTGTGCCTTGGCAGCGCCGCGGGCGATGTTCGACATCCGCTCGAACAGGGTTGCACCCGTCGAAGATGGGCGGCGTGCAGGCTCGGGTTCGGCAGTCCAGCGGGTCCCGGCGTCCTCCTGACGCGCTTCGGGCGCGGGTGCGGGGACGGTGGCTTCGGGCTGGAGCAGCAATTCGTCGTTGAAGAGGCTGGTCAGCTCGAGCGTCTCCGCCGGGCCTTCGGGGGCTTCGAGAACGAGTTTCTCTTCGGCAGGAGTCGGCGCGGCGACGCGCGGAGCAGCCTCGAACTGCGGGGCCGGCGTGGCGGCCGAAGCCGGTTCGGGAGCTGCGGCGACGGGAGCCGGAGCCGGGGCGGCGGCCTGCGGCACGACGACCGACTTCTCTTCGCGCGCCGGAGTGCGTGGCGGGAAGCTGAAGCTCTTCGACGGTTCGGGCATCGTCGCGGCGTCGACCTCGATGCCGGTCGCGACGACCGATACGCGAATGCGGCCCTCGAGTTCGTTGTTGAAGGCCGAACCCCAGATGATGTTCGCGTCCTGGTCGACCAGCTGGCGGATGTGGTTCGCGGCCTCGTCGACTTCGAGCAGGCGCATGTCGTCGCCGCCGGTGATCGACACGATCACGCCCTTGGCGCCGTTCAGGCTCACGCCGTCGAGCAGCGGATTGGCGATCGCCTTCTCCGCCGCCTCGATCGCACGGTTGTCGCCGGTTGCTTCGCCGGTGCCCATCATCGCCTTGCCCATCTCGCTCATAACCGAGCGAACGTCGGCGAAGTCGAGGTTGATGAGGCCCGGCATGACCATGAGGTCGGTGATGCCGCGAACGCCCTGTTGCAGCACCTGATCGGCCATCTGGAACGCTTCCTTGAAGGTCGTGTTCGGGTTGGCGATCAGAAACAGATTCTGGTTCGGGATAACGATCAGCGTGTCGACATGCTTCTGCAGTTCCTCGATGCCGGCCTCGGCCGAGCGCATGCGACGATTGCCTTCGAAGCTGAACGGCTTGGTGACGACGCCGACGGTCAGGATTCCGCGGTCCCGCGCCGCCTTCGCGATCACGGGTGCCGCACCGGTTCCGGTGCCGCCGCCCATGCCGGCGGCGATGAAGCACATGTGCGAGCCTTCGAGGGCTTTCTCGACCTGATCGAGCGTCTCTTCGGCGGCCGCCCGTCCGATTTCGGGACGACTTCCGGCACCGAGTCCCTGCGTGATCTTGAGACCGAGCTGGATGCGACGCTCGGCAGGGGATGCGTTGAGGGCCTGCGCGTCGGTGTTCGTGACGATGAAGTCGACGCCCTGGACGTCGGCCTGGATCATGTTCGCGACCGCGTTCCCGCCCGCGCCGCCGACCCCGATGACGCTGATGCGGGGTTTCAACTCGTCGACCTGCGGACGCATGAACTCGATCGTCATAGATAATCTCCCTTGCGGCCCTGCCCGCCGAAGCACCGGATGGGCCGAATCTTGCCAGACGCGATTCGTCGAATCACGCGAAAAGTTGTCCTATCCACAATTTTCGGGGTTAACCGAGCCGTGGCGGCGGTACCCCGTCTCAATAACCGCTCTTGATCGCCGCCATCAGCTTGCCGACGAGACCCATAGGCTGCGGCCGGTGGACGGTCTGTTCGGCCACGAAGGGACGAAGCTCGGCCGGATTTTCGGCCGCGACCTGGGCAAGGCCGACCAGCGTAGCGAAGGCCGGGCCGCTATGCGCGTCAGGGAGGCCCGACAGGATGCGAGGCCGACCGATCCGGACGCTGCGTCCCAGCACGCCCTGCGCATAGTCGGCAATGCCGCGAAGCTCCGCGCCGCCACCCGTCAGGACGACCTGTCGGCCGACCGGGCCGACATAGCCGAGATCCGACAGAGCCTTGGCGACGGCGTCCATCCAGTGGTCGAGGCGCAGGCGGATGACCTGGATCAGCTGGGCGCGGCTGATGCGTGGCGGGTCGATGCCGTCGGCGGCTTCTTCGGGCGAGCCGATTTCGAGCATCTCATGATTGTCGCGCGGACTGTTCTGCGCCGAGCCATGCACGCACTTCAGCCGTTCGGCCTGCGCGCGGCGGATGTTGAAGGCCGAGGCAATGTCGTCGGTGATGTCGGCGCAGCCCATCGGCAGCGAGGTCAGGCCCACCAGCAGGCCGCCGGCAAACAGCGAAACGTTGGTGACGCCGGCTCCCATCTCGACCAGCGCGATACCCATTTCGCGGTCCTCGTCGGACAGGCAGGAGGCGCCGGTCGCGATCGGAGAGGCAACGATGGACTTCACTCCGAGATGCGCCGAGCGGACGCACAGAGCGAGATTGCGCACCGGGGAGGGCTCGGCGGCGATGACATGGATTTCGACCCCCAGCTTGTCGGCGTGGAGGCCGAGCGGGTTCTTCACCCCGTTGAGACCGTCGAGGGTGTAGAGCGTCGGCTGCGCATGGAGGACCATGCGGCCTTGGGGATTGAGCGACTGCCGGCCTTGACGGAGCAACTCGTCGATATCGGGCTGCTCGATCTGGACACCGCCCAGATCGACCTCGACCTGCGCTACGTCGCTGACGAGGCCGCCGGCGGAAAAGCTGACCCAGACATGATCGATATTGGTGCGCGCGATCGTCTCAGCCTGCTCGACTGCCTCGCGAATGGCGGACTCGGTCGCCTCCATGTCGGCGATATAGCCGCGGCGCACGCCCCGGCTCTCGCGCTGGCCGCTGCCCAGAACCTCGAGTTCGCCGGCCTCGTTGGGGCGCGCGATCAGGGCGGAGACCTTCGACGAACCGATGTCGATCGCCGTGATCAGACCTTCATTGCGCGGCTGCGCCATCGCTGCTCCCTTTCCCCAAATTGCCATTGCCAGCCCTCATGTCGTCGACTTCGGGCTGAGCTGTGCCGTCGGCGGTTCGATGCGGCTGCCAGGCTCTCGCGACACGCGCGCGACCATTCTCGTGGGATCGCGCATGTCGATCGAGACCAGGCCCTTGCCGAGCAGGCCGGCGCGGCGGTCTTCCTGTGCGAAGAACACCAGCGCTTTGGCCGCTTCCGCATCGCCTTCGGGCAGCAGCAGCTTCTCGCCCGACTGAAAGATGATGTCCCAGCGCCGGTCGCTCTGCCAGCTGGCCGCCGTGACCAGAGGCTTGAGCGAGGGGGCATTCGCCATCAGCATCGCGAGTTCGCTGGCGCGGCGGTTCGCGCCGGGACCGACGACGACGGGCAGATCGGGCATGGCGCGGTCGTCGACCGGGCCGATCACCACCCCATCCTTGTCGATCAGCGCCAGCCGATGCTGATATTGCCAGATCGCGGTCGGTACCCGCTCGACGATGTCGACGACCAGCGTGTCGGGCAGACGCCGCGAGACGCGCGCGTCGGAAATCCAGCCGAGCTTCATCAGTTCGGCACGGGTGCCGTCAAGATCGACCAGTGGCATCGGCCGGGCCTGCTGCCGCATGGCGATGTCATAAACGACGGCGCTGTCGACCTGGCGGCGATTCAATATCTCGACATTACGGACCTTGAAGCCTGCACTGCCGATGCCGTCGGCGATCATCAGGCCGATCATCTGGGGCAGGCCCATGGCGATCAGCCCGGCGACAATCCCGCCGGTGACGGCGATGCCGAGCGCCCAGTTGCCTGTCTTGCGGAGCGCATCGCGCGAGATCGGAAGCTGGTCGACCGCCTTGTCCAGCGTCGAAGCCGTGCGGCGCGCGGGCGCACGACGGGCCGGCGCGCTGGTGCGCGGTCGACGGTCTGCGGAACGCGCGCGGGCGGCCTTCATCCCTGGGGTCCTTCCTTGGCTTTGCTGTCGGCCAGCGCCTCGTCGACGATCGCCTGGACGAGATCGGCATAGGTCATGCCGGTCTGCTTCGCCTGTTCGGGTACCAGGCTGAGCGGCGTCATGCCCGGCTGGGTGTTGACCTCGAGCAGATAGAGGCCCTCGATGCCCTGCTCGTCGTCCCAGCGGAAGTCGGAGCGCGAGGTGCCCCGGCATCCGAGCACGCGATGCGCGTCGAGCGCCATGCGCATGCATTCGTCCGCGATGTCCTGCGGGATCTTCGCCGGGCAGACATGGGTCGTCAGGCCATCGGTATATTTGGCCTCATAGTCGTAAAAGCCGCTGGTCGGGACCAACTCGGTGACGCACAGCGCGCGGTCGCCGAGCACTGCCACGGTCAATTCGCGCCCCCGGATGAAGGGCTCCGCGAGCAACGTCTTGAAGCTTTGCCAGGGACCATGGGCGTCACGATGAATCGGCGAGCCGTGATTGTCACCCTCTTTTACGATGGCGACGCCGACCGAAGAGCCTTCATTGACCGGCTTGAGAACATAGGGCCGCGGCAGGGGATCGCTCTCATACAGGCTCGCGCTTTCGATGATGCGACCCTCGGGCATGCGGATGCCGGCGGGGACAAGCTGCTGCTTGGTCAGTTCCTTGTCGATCGCGATCACTGAGGTGGTCAGACCCGAATGGGTATAGGTCAGCCCCATCAGGTCCATCAGGCCCTGGATCGTGCCGTCTTCGCCCGGCGTGCCATGCAGCGCGTTGAACACGACATCGGGCTTCGCCGCCGCCAGCCGCGCGGCGACATCGCGGTCCATGTCGATCCGCGTCACCTTATGGCCGAGATTTTCGAGCGCGTCGGCGACACCGTTGCCCGAGGTCAGCGATACCTCGCGCTCGGCCGACCAGCCGCCCATCAGCACGGCGATGTGGAGCGGTGCGTGCGTCACAGAAAATTTCTCCATGGAGCGGGGAGGGGGACCGCGCGCAGCGTGGTGGAGGGGAGGGCGGTGCGGGCGGAAAGGGTTTCGCCGCTGGCGCGGTGCCCCTCCACCAGCCTGCGGCTGGTCCCCCTCCCCTTGCAGGGGAGGAACGTGTTGGCCGAGTTGCTGCTGCTGAGCAGCGCAAGGAGATGCGAGCCCCACGTCATACAGTTCCTCCCCGGAACGGGGAGGGGGACCACGCGCAGCGTGGTGGAGGGGTGGGCGCGGAGGTCGTTGCCGCTGGTGGCCATCATTCAGCCACCCCCACGCGCTGGATTTCCCATTCGAGGGTCACGCCCGTCGTCGCCTTCACCTTGGTCCTTACCTCTTCGCCCAGCGCCTCGATGTCGGCCGAACTGGCCTCGCCGAGGTTGAGCAGAAAATTGCAGTGCTTCTCGCTGACCTGCGCGTCGCCGCGCCGCAGGCCGCGGCAGCCGGCCTCGTCGATCAGTTGCCAGGCCTTGTGCCCGACCGGGTTCTTGAAGGTCGAGCCGCCGGTGCGGCTGCGCAGCGGCTGGCTCGCTTCGCGCTCGGAGGCGATGCGGTCCATTTCGGCCTGGATCGCGGCCGGTTCGCCCGGCTCACCCCGGAAGGTCGCGCTGACGACGATGGCGCCGTCTGGCAGCTCGCTGTGGCGGTAAGTGTAGCCGAGATTGGCGAGGGCCAGCGTTCGCCGCTCGCCCGAGCGCAGGACGACATCGGCCTCGACCAGAATGTCCTTCACCTCGCGTCCATAGGCGCCGCCATTCATGCGGACGAAGCCGCCGACCGTGCCGGGGATCGAACGCAGGAACTCCACGCCGGCGATCCCGGCGTCGCGCGCTGCCGAGGAGACGAGGATGCCGCTCGCCCCACCGCCGCAGCGGAGGGTTTCGCCATCGAGCCGTTCCACCTTGGCGAAGGGCTTGCCCAGGCGCACGACGACGCCCGGAACCCCGCCGTCGCGGACGATCATGTTGGATCCGAGTCCCAGCCCCATGACCGGCATGGCGGGATCGAGCGCGCCGAGGAACGCGACGAGATCGTCGACATCGGCCGGCTCGAACAGCCATTCGGCCGCCCCGCCACTCTTGAACCACAGGAACGGCGCCAGCGGCGCGCCAGCCGTCAGCCTGCCGCGCACCGGCGGCAGGGACGAGGACGCAGCGCTGGCTACCGCTCCATCGGTCACGTCTTGTCCACGCCCCACATCGCCATCCAGCGCTCCCACGCCTGGACCTGCATGTCGGCCAGTTCCTTGGCCGCCTTGGCTGCGTTGTCGAAATGCTCGCCGCTGCCCATCGCCTTGAACGCCGCATCGACGGCTGTCTTCTGCATGTGCAGCGTCTGATCCTGGATCATTTTCCAAGGCCCGAAGAAATCGGTCATGCTGCCTTCTCCCTGGCAATCGCCTCCGAAAGCCCCGCCGCCCATTTGGTGATATCACCTGCGCCCAGGCAGATCACCATGTCGTCCGCTCCGATCGTCGCAGCCAGCACCTTGGCCAGCGCCTCCGGTCCGGCCACCGTCTGTGCCGAGCGATGCCCGCGCTGCTTCAGCCCGGACACCAGTGCATCGGCATCGACGCCCTCGATCGGGGCCTCGCCGGCCGGATAGACCGGCGCGACATAGACGGTATCGGCATCGTTGAACGCGGTCTGGAACTCGACCATCAGGTCGCGCAGACGGGTGAAGCGGTGCGGCTGGACGACGGCGATCACGCGCGACCGGGCGCCTTCACGCGCGGCAGCGAGCACCGCGCGGATCTCGACCGGGTGATGGCCATAATCGTCGATGATCGTCGCGACGCCATCGCCCACCGGCACCTCGCCGACCTTGGTGAAGCGCCGCTTGACGCCGCCGAACTTGGCGAAGCCATTGGCGATGACATCGTCGGGGATGTTCATCTCCAGCGCGACGCCGATCGCGGCGAGTGCGTTCTGGACATTGTGCCGGCCGGGCATGGGCAGGGTCACGCCTTCGATCCGGCGGGTGTCGCCGTCGCGGTTGCGGACGACGACGTCGAAGCGGTTGCCGCCGGGGATGGGCGTGACATCGTCGCCGCGCACGTCGGCCTGCGCCGAAAAGCCATAGGTCACGACCTTGCGGTCGCGGACGCGCGGGATGATCGCCTGTACCTCGGGATGGTCGATGCACAGGAGCGCCGCGCCATAGAAGGGGACGTTCTCGACGAACTCGACGAAGCAGTCCTTCACCTTGTCGAACGAGCCATAATGGTCGAGATGCTCGGGATCGATGTTGGTCACCACCGCGATGGTGCCGTCGAGGCGCAGGAAGCTGCCGTCGCTCTCGTCGGCTTCGACGACCATCCAGTCGGAGGCGCCGAGGCGGGCGTTGGAGCCATAGCTGTTGATGATGCCGCCGTTGATCACGGTCGGGTCGACCCCGCCGGCGTCGAGCAGTGCTGCGACCATCGAGGTGGTGGTGGTCTTGCCATGGGTGCCGGCGATCGCCACGGTCGACTTCAGCCGCATCAGTTCGGCGAGCATTTCGGCGCGGCGGACCACGGGAATGCGCTTCTCCAGCGCCAGTTCGACCTCGGGATTGCCGCGCTTGATCGCGGTCGAGGTGACGACCACGGCGGCGTCGCCCAGATTTTCGGCCTTGTGGCCGATCATCACGGCGATACCGCGTTTGCGCAGCCCCTCGACGACATAGCTTTCGGAGACGTCCGAGCCCTGCACCTTATAGCCGAGATTGTGCATCACCTCGGCGATACCGGACATGCCGATGCCGCCGATGCCGATGAAATGGATGGTGCCGATGTCGGTTGCGACACCCTTCATGCAAATGCGCCTTTCAAGGGACGGAGTTCCAGTTTTTCCACGGGGATGGGATCGACGATCGGCTCAGGGCCGATGCGTTCGACGAGATCGGCCAGATCCTCGGCCGCGTTGGGACGGCCGACGCCATGCGCACGGCGCGCGGCATTGATCAGCGCCTGGGGATCGAGCGCCAGCTTCTGCATCTGCTTCGCCAGTTCCTGCGGTGTGAAGTTCGACTGGCGGATCGCGCGCGCGCCACCGACCTGCGCCAGTTCGCGCGCATTGGCGGTCTGGTGGTCGTCGGCGGCCGAAGGCAGCGGGATCAGGATGGCGGGACGTCCGGCGACACTGATGTCGGCGATGGTCGACGCACCGGCGCGGGCGATGACGAGATGTGCCCAGCCGAGCCGTTCGGGAAGGTCGGTGAAGTAGGTGGCAAGATCGGCGGGGATGCCGAGCACCTTATATTTGCTGCGGACCGATTCGATATCCTCGGGTCGGCATTGCTGCGTCACTTGGAGGCGACGGCGGAACCCTTGCGGGAGCAGCGCGAGCCCGTCGGGCACGACGTCCGACAGGATCGAGGCGCCCTGGCTTCCACCCGTCACGAGCAGGCGGAAGATGCTGTCGGGGCCCAGTTCGGGGAAGAGCTGCTCCCGGATTTCCCGCACATTGTCGCGCACCGGATTGCCGACGAGAACGGTCTTCTCGTCATAGCGTGGCTTCAGCCGTTCGACATCGGGATAGGCGGTCGCGATCGCATCGACCTTCCCGGCGACGAAGCGGTTGACCCGGCCGAGCACGGCATTTTGCTCGTGGATCACCGTCGGGATCCGCCGCTTGAACGCAGCGAGCAAGGCCGGCAGGGCCGGATAGCCGCCGAAGCCGATCACCGCCGACGGCGCGAAGGTCTCGTAGAGCTGACCCGCCATCGCGGTGCCGGCGCGAATGTCGCGCACCGCCTTGATCATGGCGCGCAGCCCGCCGCCCAGACGTCCGGCGGGAATGACGTGCGTCTGGACACCGTCGAAGAGGCCGGGAATCCGTGCACCGCGCTCGTCGGTCACGAGGGCGACGCGATGGCCGCGGCGCATCAGTTCGGCGGCCAGCGCATGCGCCGGGACCATATGGCCGCCGGTGCCGCCGGCCGCGAGGACGAAGTGGCGAGTCACCCTCATCGCCCGGTCCACCGCACCGTGTAGGTCGCTTCCTTCAGGTGCGGATTTTCGCGGGTGAAGGCGAGCAGCAGGCCGAAGCCGATCGACAGCGCGATCATCGACGAGCCGCCATAGCTGATGAAGGGCAGGGTCATGCCCTTGGACGGGGCGAGGCCGACATTGACCAGCATGTTGATCAGCGCCTGGAAACCGAACTGCGCGACGAGGCCCGCCGAGGCCAGCAGGAGGAAATCGTCATCCTCGCGCATCAGGCGCAGGCAGACGCGCGCGACGATCGCAAAATAGAGGCAGGCGATGGCGATACAGGCGATCAGCCCGAACTCTTCACCGATCACGGAGAAGATATAGTCGGTGTGGGGTTCGGGCAGGGTGAACTTTTGCGTGCCGGCCCCCGGGCCGGTGCCGAGCAGGCCGCCATTGGTCAGCGTCGCATGGGCGCGGTCGACCTGATAGGTATCGCCCTGCTTGAACAGGAACTTGTTGATGCGCTCTGTCGCGACCGAATAGAAGAAATAGGCGGTGACGACCGCACCCATGCCGGCGCCGATCAACGAGCCAATCAGGCGGATCGAGGCGCCGCCGACGATCAGCAGCACCATCCATACCGCCCCGAAGATCACCGTCTGGCCGAAATCGGGCTGTTTCATCAGCAGCACGGCGATCAGGCCCATAGGCACGACCGAGATCAACGCGAAGGGCAACTCTGGATTGCGCGCGCGCAGCGACAGCAGCCAGGCCATGCCGACCGCGAACATCGGCTTGAGGAATTCGGACGGCTGGAACTTGGCTGGGCCGATCGCGATCCAGCGGGTGGCGCCGTTCGCGCTGCTGCCGATCACCGGGACCAGCGCGAGGCATAGCAGAAAGAAGAGGCCCATCATCAGCGCCATGCGCCGGGCCGCCTTCTGCGGCAGGGCGGACACGACGAGCATCACGGGTACGGCCATCATGGTCCAGGCCAACTGCATCCAGAAATAATAGCGCGAGGCGACGGTGACGCCGTTACCCGAATAGCGCACGCCGGCGGCGGGCGAGGCAGCGGCGACCGCGATCAGGCCGACGCCGATCAGGATCGTGACGAGCAGCAGGAGGACGCGATCGATTTCCCAGAACCAGCGCGCGACGGGCGTGCGCTTGCCCCGGCCGAAACGCGATCGGCGAATGGGAAGCTGCGCAGGAGTGGCGGAGGAGTCGAAGGACACTGCGACGTTCATAGCGAAAGCCCCTCCACCGCGCGACGGAAAGCGTCCCCGCGCGCCTCATAATCGCTGAACTGATCGAACGAGGCGCAGGCCGGCGACAGCATCACCACCTCGCCCGGACCAGCTGCCGCTGCGGCATCCGCCACGGCGCGCTCCAGCGTCTCGCTTTCGGTCACCGGCTTGCCGACCTCGCGCAGGATGCGGGCGAACATCGGGCCGGCCTGGCCGATCGTATAGGCGGCCACGACATGGTCGAAATAGGGGGCGCAATCGTCGAGATCGTCGGTCTTGGGCAGGCCGCCGAGGATCCAGTGAATCTTCGGATAGGCGCCGAGCGCGGGTGCAGTTGCAGTCGCGTTGGTCGCCTTGCTGTCGTTTACGAACAGCACGCCGGCCTTCTCCGCCACGCGTTGCATGCGGTGGGGCAGGCCGGGATAGCTGGCGAGGCCGCGCTGGATGGCATCCTCGGCGATGCCGAGCGCCCGGCAGGCGGCAATGGCGATGACGGCGTTCTGGGCGTTGTGCGGTCCCTGCAGCGCGGGCCAGGCCTGCTGGTTGCTCACCTCTGTGGAGCGGACCGCGAGGACGCCCGGACGGCGCGACGCGATGGCGGCGCTGGGTGCATCCTCGACCGCGATGATAGCCGTGCGGTCTGGCGACTGCATGGTGAACAGCCGTTCCTTGGAGGCCGCATAGCCGGCGAAGCCGTCATAGCGGTCGAGATGGTCGGGCGTGATGTTGGTCAGCACCGCGACGTCGCAGTCGAGGCTCCGGGTGATGTCGATCTGGTAGCTCGACAGTTCGAGCACATAGACGCCGCCCGCCGGCAGCGGGTCGCGGCCGAGGATTGGCAGGCCGATATTGCCGCCCATCAGCGTCGGGACGCCCGCCGTCTCGACGATGTGCGTGATCAGCGCGGTGGTGGTCGACTTGCCGTTGGTGCCAGTAATGCCGACCACCTTGTGCGGCGGCAACGACGGGCGGGCCTGGGCGAACAGCTCTATATCGCTCATCACGGGCACGCCGAAGCGGGCGGCATGGCTGGCGATCGGATGCTTGTTGAGCGGCACGCCGGGCGAAACGACGACGCCGGCATAGCCGGTCAGGTCGATCTCGACCGGGTCGGCGAACGTGACCTCGCCTGTGACCTTGGCCCGCGCCTCGTCCTTGCCGTCCCAGGCGGTGACCAGCGCGCCCGAGGCAAGCAGAGCCTCGACCGCGGCGAGTCCCGACCGGGCGAGGCCGAGCACCGCGTAGCGTTTTCCGGCGAAGGCGGGGCTCTTGATCACCGCAGCTTCAGCGTGGCGAGGCCGGCGAGAGCGAGGACGAAGGAGATGATCCAGAAGCGGATCACCACCGTCGGTTCGCTCCAGCCGAGCTGTTCGAAATGATGATGGATCGGCGCCATGCGGAAGATCCGGCGGCCGGTGCGCTTGTAGAAGAAGACCTGCAGCACCACCGACACGGTTTCCATGACGAACAGGCCGCCGACGATCGCCAGCACGATTTCATGATGGGTGACGACCGAGATCACGCCCAGCGCGCCGCCGAGGGCCAGGCTGCCGGTGTCGCCCATGAAGACGGCGGCCGGAGGTGCGTTGAACCAAAGGAAGGCGAGCCCGCCGCCGATGATCGCTGCGGTCAGGATCGTGAGATCACCCGCGCCCAGCACGTGCGGAATACCCAGATAATGGGCGAATTTCGCATTGCCGACCAGATAGGCGATGACGAAGAAGGCGAGGCTGGCGATGACCACCGGCATGATCGCCAGCCCGTCGAGCCCGTCGGTCAGGTTGACCGCATTGCCGAAGGAGACGATTACGAAGGCGGCGAACAGGATGTAGAAGGGGCCGAGGTCTATCACCGGGCCATTGTAGAAGGGCACATATAGTTCGGTGCCGTTACCCGACACGATCAGCCAGCTGGCGAGGCCGGCGATCACGAACTCGGCGAGGAGGCGCGATTTGCCCGAAATGCCCGCGGTGCTGCGCTTTTTGACCTTGTCATAATCGTCCATGAACCCGATCAGGCCGAAGCCGAGGGTCACGCCGATGCAGGCCCAGACATAGCGGTTGTTGAGGTCCATCCACAGCAGCAGCGACAAGGTGACAGCGATCAGGATCATCAGCCCGCCCATCGTTGGCGTGCCGACCTTGGCAAGGTGCGTCTGCGGGCCATCGGCGCGGATCGGCTGACCCTTGCCCTGGCGGACGCGCAGCCAGCCGATGAATCGAGGGCCGATGATGAGGCCGATTAACAGCGCGGTCAGCGCGGCCGCCCCCGCCCGGAAGGTGATGTACCGGATGAGGTTCAGGACGCCCGGAAACCCGAGTTGTTCGGCAATCAGGTAGAGCATGGCGTCCTTTCGCCGGCCAACGCCCCCGAGCGCAGATGCTCGACGAGGCGCGAAAGGCCGATCGCGTTCGATCCCTTGATCAATATGGCGTCGCCCGGCGCAAGCCGGCTCCCGATCGAATCGAGCGCCGCGCGGGCGTCGGGCACATGCGCGAAATCGATCCGCCCCTCAAGGGCGTTTGCGAGCGCCGTCATCTCCTGTCCGACGAGCAGCGCGAAGCCTACGCCGGCGGCCTGCAGCGGTCCTGCCAGCGCGGCATGATAATCGGGCGATCCGGCCCCGAGTTCGCGCATGTCGCCGAGCACGACGACGCGGCGCTCGGCCGCCTGCTGGCCGAGCATGCCGATGGTCGCGGCCATCGATCCGGGATTGGCGTTGTAGCTCTCGTCGATCACCAGCGCGGTGCCGTTGCCGATCGCGACGGTGCTACGCTGACCGCGTCCGGGAAGACCCTCCATGTCGGCAAAGGCGAGGCCAGCTGCCGCCAGGTCGCCGCCCACGGCCCACACGGCGGCCATCACCGCCATGGCGTTGGACACCCAGTGGGTGCCGGGCGGGGCGATCGTGAAGGTCAGTTCGGCGTCGGGCAGGATCAGCGAGACCAGCGTGCCGTTGTCGAGAGGGACGACGTCCTGCACGCGGACGTCGGCCTCGCGGCTGTGGCCGAAGGTCAGGATGCGGCCTGCATGGGCGTCGGCCGCCGCCCGTAGCCGATCGCGATGCGGGCTGTCATAGGGCAGGATGGCGGTGCCGCCCGGTTCGAGTCCCTGGAAAATTTCGCCCTTGGCTTCGGCAATATCGGCTTCGCTGGCGAAAAAGGCGCTATGCGCGGGCGCGATGGCGGTGACAATTGCGACATGCGGCCGGACGAGACGGGTCAGATGGGCCAATTCGCCGGCATGGTTCATGCCCATCTCGAACACACCGATGGCGGTGTCGGCGGGCATGCGGGCGAGGCTCAGCGGCACCCCGGTATGGTTGTTGTAGCTCTTGACCGAACGATGGACCCGGCCACGCAAGGCGCGATCCAGGCAGGCGAACAGTGCCTCCTTGGTGCCGGTCTTGCCCACGGAACCCGTGACGCCGATGACCTTGCCGGCCATGCGCGCGCGCGATGCGACGCCCAGCGCTTCCAGCGCCGGCATCGTGTCGCTGACGCGGACATGTGGGCCCGCGCAGGCATCGGACACGATCGCGCCCGACGCCCCGGCGGCAAAAGCCTTGTCGAGGAAGGCATGGCCGTCGGTCGTCTCGCCCTTCATCGCGATGAACAGGTCGCCCGGGCCGATCTCCCGCGAGTCGAAGGCGACGCCGGACGCCTGGAAGTCGCCGTGCACCTCGCCATCGACCGCAGCGGCGATGTCAAAGGCTGTCCAGAGCGGGGAGGAAGACGCGCTCATCAGGCCGCGCATTCCCGGGCGACGCTGACATCGTCGAAGGGCAGGACACGGTCGCCGACGATCTGGCCCTGCTCATGACCCTTGCCCGCGATCAGAACGATGTCGCCGGCCTCGGTGCGGGCGATGGCCTCGGCAATGGCTTCACGCCGCCCGCCGATCTCGATCGCGCCGGGGGCGCCCGCCATCACGTCGCGGCGGATCGCGGCGGGGTCTTCGGAGCGGGGATTGTCGTCGGTGACGATGGCGATGTCGGAGAGCCGCATCGCAACCTCGCCCATCAGCGGGCGCTTGCCGGTGTCGCGGTCGCCGCCGGCGCCGAAGACGGTGATCAGGCGACCCGCCGTGTGCGGACGAAGCGCCGCAATGGCGGCTTCGAGGCCGTCCGGCGTGTGCGCATAGTCGACATAGATCGGCGCACCGCTCTTCGACAGTGCCGCCCGCTCGAGGCGGCCGCGCACCGGAGCGACGCGCTGCAGGTCGGCGAGCGTCCGGTCGACATCGCCGCCGGTGGCGATCACCAGTCCGGCGGCCACGAGCGCATTGGCCGCCTGATAGGCGCCGATCAATGGTAGCTTTACTTCGCGGCCCTTGCCGTCGATCTCGAGTTTCAGAGTCTGGCCGAGCGCGGTCGGCACGCGGTCTAGCAGGCGGATCGTATCGCCGCTTCCGCCGACCGTGATCGCGCGGATGCCACGCGCCTTCACGGCGTCGATCACCCCGGCCGAATAGGCATCGTCGGCCCAGATCACCGCCGCGCCGTCCGCATCGACGACCTCGTCGAACAGGCGCAGCTTGGCCGAGAAATAGGCCTCCATCGTACCATGATAGTCGAGATGGTCGCGGCTCAGATTGGTGAAGGCGACCGCTCGGACCGGCAGCCCCTCGGTGCGGTACTGCGACAGGCCGTGGCTCGAGGCCTCGAAGGCGGCATGGGTGACGCCCTCCTTGCGGAGGCCGGCCATGTTGGAGAGGAAGGTGACGATATCCGGCGTGGTGAGCCCGGTCGAGACCTGGTCATCCGCCGTTGTGACGCCCAGCGTGCCGATCGAGGCGGCGTGGAAGCCGGCCATCCGCCACAGCTGGCGGGTGAGTTCGACCGTGGACGTCTTGCCGTTCGTTCCGGTGACGGCGACAGTGGTATCGGGAAAGGGCGCGAAGAAGCGCGCCGCCAGCCGGGCGAACAGCCGCCGGGGTTCCTGGTCGACGATATGCGCAGCACCCTCGACCGTGACGCCGGGGGCTGAGATGATGGCGATCGCGCCGGCTTGTACCGCCTGCGCGACATAATCCTCGCCGTTGAAGCGGCTTCCGCGAAAGGCACCGAATATGGTGCCGGGCGCGACCTTGCGATGGTCGATCGCAAAGCCGGTGATGCGGTCGTCGCTCGCGGCGTCGGGGATCAGGTCAGTCAATCGCATGGACGCCCGCATCCTCCTTCTCGGGTTTGTAGACGAACGGCATCAGGTCGGAGACGTCGATGTCCTTGCTCGGGTCGGGAATGACTCCGAGTAGCGGACCGATTCTGGCGATGACATTCTTGGCTGCGGGCAGAGCGGTCCAGGCCGCGCTACGAAAGCCATAGGTCTCGGGAATGCCCTGCGGCTCGTCCATCGTCACGATCACGACATAGCGCGGCGCGTCCATCGGGAAGGCCGTGGCAAAGGTCGTGACGAGGCTGTTGTGGATATAGCGTCCATTGAGATTCTTTTCGGCGGTACCGGTCTTGCCGCCGACCCGCAGGCCGGGGATGTCGGCACCGCGTCCGGTGCCTTCCTTGACGACCAGACGCATCAGCTGGCGAACGCGGCGGCTGGTTTCCTCGGAGATCACGCGCTGGCCCCTGGGCGCCTGGCCGGGCGCGAGCTTCAGCAGCGTTGCGGGGCGCATGATTCCGCCGTTGACCATCGCTGCATAGGCATTGGCGAGGTGTAGCTGGCTGACGGCGATGCCATGGCCATAGGCGACCGTCATGACGGTCGTCCGCGCCCAGTAGCCAGGCCAGAGCGGCTTGCCGCGGGCACCGAGCTCCAGGTCGGCGGCGCGGTCGAAGCCGAGCTTGCGGAAGAAGGCCTGGGTGCGCTCAGGGCCCAGTTCTTCGGCGATGCGGGCGGTGCCGATGTTCGACGAGTGGATCAGGATATCGGGGACCGACATCCAGCGCTTCTGCGGATGGTCGTCGCGGATCGTGAAGCCGCCGACCTTGAGCGGAGCGGTCGCGTCATAGCGGCGGCCGAAATCGGTAATCACGCCGTTCTCGATGGCGTTGGCCATCGTCAGCACCTTGAAGGTCGATCCGAGCTCGTAGACCGAGCTGATCGCACGGTTGTAGCGCGCATCGGGGCGCAGGGGATCGGTGCCCACGGGGACGAGGCCGGGGGCGTTCGGGTTGAACACCGGCAAGGAGGCCATGGCGATGACCTCGCCGGTGTGCACGTCGAGCACGATGCCGGCGCCGCCGACCGCGAAATGCTTTTCGGCCTGCTTGCGGATGGCGCTTTCGAGGGCGGCCTGCACGCGGCTGTCGATCGACAGTTCGACCGGTTGGTTGCTCGCGCCCGGGCTGGTCAGCCGCTTGTCGAGGAAGGTTTCCATGCCACTCACCGGCACGCCGCCGATGTCCATATAGCCGATGACCTGCGCGGCCATCGTGCCTTGCGGATAGAAGCGCTTCGGTTCGGGTACTTCCTCGATGCCCGGCTCGCCCAGCAGTCGCACCGCGCGGATCATGGCAGGCGTTGCGCCCCGCTCCAGATAGACGAATTTGCGCCGTCCGCTGAGGATGCGCAGATAATAGTCGGCCGTGCGGCTCGGGAATAGACGAGCCAGTTCGGTCGCGAGACGGGCCTTGTCGCCGATCACCAGCGGCGGGCGAATGGCGAGGCTGACCCCGCGGATCGTCGAGGCAAGGACTTTGCCATTGCGGTCGAGAATCTCGCCGCGCCGGCCGCTCGTGGCAGCGACTGCCGACCGATCGGGGCCGTCGAATATGGCGAGGTAGAGCAGGCGCAGCGCGATGATGCCGATCAGCAGGCCGAACAGCATCATCAGCACCATCAGGCGCTCATGGGCGGTCTGGACCGTCTGGTCGGTCTTGACGAGGGCGCGGTCGCGCGGCGGGTTTAGCCCGACCGCAGGCGCGTTCATTGCTTGCCTTTGCGGCTGCGCGCGGACCGGTCGTCGCTCAGCCCGTCGAGGAAATCGTCCCCGAGGCTTACGGGCTTGCCGACCTTGCGCAGCGCTACTTCATGTACCGGCGACGGCGCCTGTTCGGCGAGCGCGGGAGCCTTGGCCTGGACAAAGTTGGCCGACCGCAGGCGCGGCTGTTCGACGGCCGGAGCAGGGGCAGGAATCGGCGTGGCCCGCGACGGCGTCGTGGTGCCGCCCGCGTCCTCGATCTTGTCGAAGCTGACCTTGTCGACCGCGCCACGGCTAGCGACGATCTGCGGATCGAGCTGCAGCGCCGGCTGGCCCTGCGGCTGAGTCATCGCCACGAGCCGCACCGAGTTCGTCGCGAACTGCTCGGGCCCCGGCGCCTGCAGACCATAGACGTTCTGGTTCCACTGTTCGATCTGGGCGAGGCCGCCTCGCGTATCGATCTGCGTGCGCAGTTCGCGGATATCCTGCTGCGTCATCGCGATCTTGCGAGCGATGACCGCGCCGGCGCCGCCGCCGAGCGCGAGGCCGCCGAGCACCAGCGCCCAGCCGCCCGGGCCGGCCGGCGGGGAGGAGCCGAGCGTCGTTAGAATGGCGATGGTCATGCCGACCATGCCGAAAATATTGCCCTGGCGGGACGTGACCGGGCTGGAGAGCCCGCGCAGCGCCAGGATGAACAGGACACCCGAGACGAGATAGAGCAGCGCGACCAGATTGGCGTTCATGTCGGTGCGCTCACTTCTTCTTCGAGTACATGGCGAGCATCCGGCTGGTCACCAGGAACCCGCCGAAAATGTTCACCGCCGCCAGGATCAGGCCGACAAAGCCGAAGCCGCGGGCCCAGCCCGTGCC
>NZ_JAGMXV010000419.1 GCF_018006725.1 Rhizorhabdus sp. | reverse complement strand
CTCCTGTGCTTCCGGCAGGCTTACCAGAAGAAGCGGTTGTGCACTTCGACCACGCGACCGGTCCGGGCGTTCACGAGGACCACGTCATTGCCGTAGCGCACCCAGCGGTTGTAGCCCGACGGACGCGGCAGGCGGTAACGCGCCGGATCGGCAATCACATAGCGCGAGCTGTAATAGGCCGGCGCGAAGCGGTAGCCGGGCGTCACGGGGCGATAGGCATAGCCGCGCGGGCCGACATAGGCGGGACGACGGAACACGTCGCGGTGCGACTGGCGATAATCGCGCCAGTCACCGCGCGCTTCCCGACGTGCGTCGCGCAGATCTTCGCGCGCCTCGCGAACGTCGCGGCGGTCACCGTAACGCTGGGCTTCGCGGACATCGCGCTGCGCCTCACGAACGTCGCGCTGGCTTTCGCGCGCCTCGCGCAGTGACTGGGCCGACGCCATCGACGGCAAGGCCACGGCAGCGAGCAGGGCCAGAATGATCGGTTTACGCATGAGATATACTCCTCTCGAAATTCGCTTCGTCAAAACTCCGTGACGGGGGCCCTGTTCCTCCTCCGGCACTGACATCTGATTCGCACAGCGGCGATGAACCGGGCGCGAACCCGATCGTCAGCGAAATGAAAGGATATGAAAGGCCGGGCCTCCCGCAGGGGGCCATCATTTCGGTCCAACGAAAAGAGCCCGGCGGACATGCCGCCGGGCCCCCTCTCGGCCACTCTCTTGCCGGAGCCGTGATCAGAAGAAGACGTCGTAGATTATGTCGACGATCTCGCCGCTGCGGAGGTCAACGAGGACCGCGTCATCATAATAGCGGACCCAGCGGAAGTCGCCGTAGGCCGGTGGCAGGCGATATTGCCACGGATTGCCGATCCAGTAGCTCGATCCATAGAACCATGGATCGAAGCGATAGCCGGGATACCAGCGGCGATAGCTGAAGCCGGGACGCGGAGCGACGTAGCGCGGCAGGCGATAGACGTTGCGATGGCTGTCGCGATAGCCGCGCCAGTCATAGCGGCGGTCGTCGCGCCACGCACGATCCCAGCGGCGATCGTCGCGGCGGCCGTCATTTCTATCCCAGGACCGGCCATCGCGATCGGCACGGTCCCAACCGCGCCCGTCGCGCTCACGCCAGTCCCGATCGCGCCGGTTCTGATCGACGCGATCGGCGCCGCGGCCGTCCCAGCCTCGTCCATCTCCTGCACGTCCGTCGCGTCCGTCACGGTCACGCCCATCCCAGTTGCGTCCGTCGCGGTCGCGGCGGTCGCCGCCAGCGTTGGGCGTTCCAGGGGGAGGAGGCGTCGGACGTCCGTCGCGCCGATTCTCACCGTCCCAGCGGCCACGGTCGGTCGACCAGTTGCGGTCGCCGTCCCTGTCCCAGGTGCGACGGTCAGAGGACCAGTTACGATCGGGGGGCGTCGTGCCCGCTCGCGGTGCCTGGGGCCCCGGCGTTGCAGTTGCCGGGCGGCGGTCGTCGCGATTGCCCTCGCGATTCCAGTCGCGGGTCGGTGCCGGCGTCGTGGGAGCCGGGCGCGCCTGCTCGGCCGGGCGCTGCGAAGCGCGATAGCGCTCCATCGCCTCGCGGCGGCTGTCCGCATTCATCATCGCACCGCGCATGTCTCCTTGCCCGGCACGCGGACGGGATGGCGGCGCTTCCTGAGCGGACGCAAGGGAGGGCAGGACCAGAGCGGAACCGAGCAACAGGCCGGTCATCATCCGCGAAACGCTACGCATCGAAACATCTCCCGACGGCGGGCGCGATGCCTGCCTGATCCTCTCCTATCGGCGCGGGGCTTAGCGCCGGCTGAACCCGTGCGTCAGGCTGCCGAAAGAATCGGAGTCGGTTACGACCTTATTCGGCCGGCCTTGAATCGAGCGCCGGGACTGCGCGCGCGGCGTCGGCAGGATCGATGCCGGGCGGCGGCGCGGCGGCGACCGTCTCTTCGCCTCTCCGGATCCGTGCGGCGCGGCCGATCGCTCTACGGATGCGGGGATAGGTGCCGCAGCGGCAGATATTGGTGATCGCGGCGTCGATCTCGGCATCGCTCGGCGAGCCATTGCTTTCGAGCAGCGCGGCTGCCGCCATGATCATGCCCGGCTGGCAATAGCCGCATTGGGGCAGATTCTCCGCAACCCAGGCCTGCTGAACCGGATGGCTGCGGTCGCGCGACAGCGCTTCGATGGTGGTGACGAAGCTGCCCTCGATCGAGCCGATCGGCACGCTGCACGATCGCGCCGCCTGGCCGTCGATATGGACCGTGCAGGCGCCGCACAGGCCCGCCCCGCACCCATATTTCGTGCCGGTCATGTTGGACGCATCGCGCAGCGCCCACAGCAGCGGGGTCGCAGGATCCATCTTGTAGTGGACGGGCTGGCCATTGACGGTGAACCTGGTCATGGCCCCTCATAACCCGGCGTAGGCGCGGATGTAGCGAAAAAAGACATGCTTTGGCTTGAAGAATCGCGCCCCGCTTGATAGGGGCCGCTCTTCACGGCGCGGAAAAAGCTTCCGCGACGACAAACGTTTTTGCGTTGTAGCTTGAGACTCCGTCGGATCGGCGGCGTGGATGGCTCGCTCCGCAGGATATTGGAGACCGGTTTTTTTATGCAGATCATCGTTCGCGACAACAATGTCGATCAGGCCCTCCGCGCGCTCAAGAAGAAGCTGCAGCGTGAAGGCGTGTACCGCGAGATGAAGCTGCGTCGTCATTACGAGAAGCCGTCCGAGAAGCGCGCTCGCGAGCGCGCCGCTGCGATCCGCCGCGCCCGTAAGCTGGAGCGCAAGCGGATGGAGCGTGACGGCGTTCGGTAAGAACTCTGTCCGGAGGCGTTCTGTTCGGCGCCTCCCATATTGCATTCATGGCTGAGAGAGCGAAGCGTCTATGTCGGAAGTAACCGCCGTCCCCCTTCGTCCGATCGCGAAGGGATCGCTTACCAAATTGTGGGTAGGCGTCGCGGCGGTCGTCGCTCTCGCCGTGGGCGCTGCTTATGTCAGCAC
>NZ_JAGMXV010000418.1 GCF_018006725.1 Rhizorhabdus sp. | reverse complement strand
AGACGGACATGCCAATTACGGCCTGTTGCCGGGCGCAGGAGCCACCGCACGACTGCCGCGACGGCTCGGATTGAACCACGCCAAGTTTCTGATGTTCACCGGCGACCTGCTCAGTGTCTCGAACCCGCTGCTCGCGCCACTCGTGAGCATGATCGTTCCGGATAGCGATCTCCAAGAGGCGGTGGACGGCATCGCCAACAAACTTGCCTCGAAGAGCCTCTTGGGGCTGCATCACATGAAGCAGCTTTTGAACAACGCTGTCGAACTTGCTCTCCCGGAGGCGATCGAGGCGGAGCTGGACGTCAATTCGACCTACTCCTCATCGTTCGATCGCAATGAGGGCCTGGCCGCATTTCGGGAGCGCCGCGTACCGGAATTCAAGGGTGCCTAGATTGCCGTAATGAAAGCAGCCGGGCGAAATCCTTTGGCACAACAAGAGGAGCGCCCCATTATCGTGGAGAGACGAAGTGGGACATTCAACGGCAACTTCTGACGCGCCAGGTCTGGGCGGAGGGCTGCTGGTTCCACGAGCTAATCATATCCGCGTCGGCCACCGATCGCTTTTTGCGTCACAACTGGCCAGTGATCTGGACATCGAGACGCCGCCGGTACGAGCCAAAACAACGGAATTCACCTGGACGTTGTTCAGCAACCTTGCACTTCTGCGGTTTGCGTCCAAGGCATGCAGCGTCAAATATGCCGCGGAGGCTTTCCGCGACTTCTACCTGTTGAAGGTGCAGAAGGAGGGGCATGCCGCGATACGCCTCGACGATCGGATGATCACAATCGGCCCGGGTGATGTCGTGCTTTGCGACGGTGCAGCGGCGCACCAATATGAGTTCGACGACGATAACGAGCATCTCTGCCTCATCTTTTCGAAGCAGATGCTCGAAGCGCGTATGCGTCGCTCATCCCCGCCGATCGGCGATATGATCAATTACCGTATCGCGGCGCATCGATCCTCCGCGATCCTCATGAGAAGCTATGCGATAGGATTGTTGCAGCAGCTCGAGAGGTTCCAGACAGAGGCCGACGATCCGCTCGCCGCTCGCGTTCTGGGCGACACCATTCTGACCTGCTATTCCGCCGAATTTGAGACCGACCGGCGTCGCGACGACAGCTGGACCTCGGTACAGAGATTTGTTGAATCCAATCTCGAAGATCCGGCTCTGCGTCCAAGCTATATTTGTGAAAAACTGCGGCTTTCAGCCAAGAGCCTCCAACGCGTCTTCCGCAGCCAAGGAACCTCGTGTCACAAATACATTGCTGACGCACGGCTCGACGAAGCCAGTCGCCGATTGAGCGATCCTTCCCTAAGCGCCCGCATCACTGACATCGCTTACGACGTCGGGTTTGACGATCTCAGCTATTTCAGCCGTTCGTTCCGTCGCAAATTTGGAGTCTCAGCGCGGGAATATCGGCATTCGGCGCTGCGCGGAACCTTGCCCCTCTGGCGCGGCCGCCCCTCAAGCTGACCTGTTTCGTAGCCGGGCGTCCGCAATTGCGGTCCAAAACATGATCACCGGCGGCACCACCAACTCGATCGCTATCGCCGCGGTGAGAACGAAACCTGGCGACCCATACCGAAGATAGGCCAGGGTCCGTGCGAGGCCACTCAGAAACACGAAGCCGAAGAGCAAACGCAGGAGCAAGAGCCGCTCACGCAGATCGCGGCTGGCATACCAGATGAGCGGCGCGTAGCCGAGCCAGATCGCTCCGGCGAACATCAGCTGGCTGTTCAGTGTTGGATCGGAAAGCGCGGCGGATGGGAGCGCGGCGCCGGCGGTCGCGAGAAACTTCGCGCCTTGGGCGATGTCGCCGATACCGGTGGCCAGAGGAACGATGCAAAAGGCTCTTACCGCCGCGGAGAGGCCCCGCCCACCAATTGCTTCCGCCCTACCGACCATTGTCTTCGCTCCCTCTAAACCTACAGAGCCACGAGAACCGATTTGGTTTCGGTATAGGCGAGCACCCCCTCCCGCCCGTGTTCGCGGCCGAGCCCGGACTCCTTGTATCCCCCGAACGGCACGGCAGGATCGATGGCGTTATGACAGTTTCCCCAGACCGTGCCCGCCTTGATTGATCGCGCCAGCCTATGCATTGCACTGATGTCGCGGGTCCAGACCGACGCCGCCAGCCCGTAGCGCGTGGCGTTCGCGCTCTTCACCACGGCGTCGAGATCATCGAAGCGCGACACGCAAACCACTGGCCCGAAGATCTCTTCACGCATCACGCGCATCTCGGGTGAGACGTCAGCGATGATCGTGGGCGACACATAATAGCCCTGATCGGCGAGCTGACCGCCTCCTGCAACGACCGAGGCACCTTCAGTCGATGCGCTCTCGATGAAACCCATGACGGTATCGCGCTGCCGCGCCGACACCAGCGGTCCCATCTGCGTATCCGGCGCAAGCGAAGGACCGAGACGAATCCCCCGCGCTGCGTCGGCTATCCCTTCCACCAGCGCGTCGAACACGTCCCGATGGGCGAAGACGCGCGAGCCCGCTGTGCAAATCTGGCCAGAGTTGAAAAAAACGCCTCCCGCCACGCCCTGAGCTGCCTGTCCGAGATCGGTGTCGGGCAAGACGATCACAGGCGACTTGCCCCCAAGTTCGAGCGTCACGCGCTTGAGGCTGTCGGCGGCCGAGTGCGCGATCATCTTGCCTACCGAGGTCGACCCGGTGAAACTGATCTTGTCGACCTCGGGATGTCGCACCAGCGCCGCGCCGGCGCCACTGCCAGCGCCCGTCACGATGTTGATCACGCCTGCCGGGAAGCCGGCCTCAAGCACCAGCTCGGCGAACCGCAAGGTCGTCAGACTTGTCTGTTCGGCCGGCTTGAGAACGGTCGTACAGCCCGCAGCCAGTGCCGGCGCAAGCTTTAGGGCGGCGAAGAAAAGCGGAAAGTTCCAGGGCACGATCAGGGCCGCGACGCCGATCGGCTCGCGCCGTGTGTAACCATGGAAAGCGCCGGATGGCGCGAGCAACGGCTCGACGCTCTCTCCATCGAGACG
>NZ_JAGMXV010000417.1 GCF_018006725.1 Rhizorhabdus sp. | reverse complement strand
TGCTCTCTCCTCCTGTTTATCTGCCCGGCCGCCCACCAACGTCCGGATGGCGATGAGGATTAGCCGTGCCGAGCTTGCGCTGGGCTGAACCATCCGAGCGCCAGACAAGAGCCGCCCCGCCATCCGGTGGGAGATGGCGGGGCGGGGAGGATGCGCGCGGCGAAAAGGCAGGAACACCGCGCGCGAGGGGGTTCAGAAGGGGTCAGCGCAGGCGGCGGATCCCGTCGAAGTCGATGAAGGGCGCGCCCCGGCCGTCAACCCGGCAGGTGAAGCTGCCGCGGTCGCCCCGGCCATATCCGCCGCCGACATCGATCCGGCCCTTGACCCGGAATCCGTCACGAGTGCGGTCGATATCGCGCACGTCGACCACGTCGGCATAGCGGTAGCCGCCGAAGCGCCGCGCCTGGTTCTCGGCGGCGCGCACGCTGTAGCGCGACATTCAAGGTGAGAGCAGCGCGACGATCAGGATGAGAAGTTGATTGTCGCGGCGCGACAGTTTCTGCGCATTCTGATTGTCGCTGGCAAGGGCTATTCGGCGTCCTGATTGTCGCGGACGGCTTCAAGGACCTTGGGCGTGGTGAAGTTGGCGGGGCGCCCGGGGCCTGCCCGCCGCGCCTCGGCGGTTCGCCGCCGGTAGCTTTCAACGTTCATCTCGAAGATCGTCGCGTGATGGACCAGACGATCCACCGCGGCGAGCGTCATGGCCGGATCGGGGAAGATGCTGTTCCACTCGCCGAAGGGCTGATTGGCGGTGATCAGCATCGAGCGGCGTTCGTAGCGGGCACTGATCAGCTCGAACAGGACCGATGTCTCGGCCTGATCGCGGCTGATATAGGCGAAGTCGTCGAGCACCAGCAGGTGGTACTTGTCGAGCTTTGCCAACGCGGATTCGAGCGCCAGTTCACGCCGGGCGACCTGGAGGCGCTGCACGAGGTCGGAAGTGCGCGCGAACAGGACGCGCCAACCATTCTCGACCAGCGCCAGGCCGATGGCAGCGGCGAGATGGGTCTTGCCGCCACCGGGAGGGCCGAACAGGATGAGATTGGCGCCCTGCTCAAGCCACCCGTCGCCTGCGCACATGGCCATGACCTGCGCCTTGGATACCATCGGGACGGCATCGAACGCGAAGGTGTCGAGGGTCTTTCCGGCGGGCAGTTTGGCCTCAGCCAGATGCCGCTCGGTCCGCCGCCGATCCCGTTCGGCGATCTCATGCTCGGCGAGCGCAGCCAGGAGGCGAGCGGCAGGCCAGCCTTCCTTGTCTGCGCGCGCAGCAAAGTCGCCCCACATATGCTTGATTGCCGGCAAGCGCAGCTCATTCAGCATCAGGCTGAGCCGCTGCGCGTCGATCATCGGGGGTGTGCTCATGCCGCCTCTCCCCAACCGATCAGGCTGTCGTAGGAGGCAAGATGCCCGAGCTTTACATCCACCTGAGGTAACTGCTCAGGATCAGGCGAGAACCGGGTGCGCAGGGCGGCGATGTCCGGGCATCGCCGCGCGGCAAGATCTGCTTCGAGCAGTCCGGCAAGCTCAGCCTCACAGGCGCGCTCGTGCGCCATGGCCAGCAGATCAACGGTAATCCTGCAGGCGGAGTGCTCGCCTTCATGCTCCAGCAGATGCTCGAACATCCGCCGGTAGGCGTCGCGGGGGAACAGGCTATCCCGGTAGACCAGCCCCATGAGCGCCATCGGCTTACGCCGCAGCGAGTGGATCACATGCCGGTAATCGACGATATGCCCATGCTTGCCATTGTCGCCAGCGCGGCCGCGCACCAGCGTCATCAGCAGCGTGCTGCCCAGGAACAGATCGATCCGGTCATCATAGAGCCGCGCGCGCAGGCGGTGTCCGATTAGCCTTGAGGGTACGGTGTAGAACACCTTGCGCAAGGTGAAGCCGCCCGATGAGGTGACCCTGACCAGCACGTTCTCATAATCACTCGTGCGCGTGTCGGGCAGCGGCTGCAAGGTCCGGCGCTCGACATCGATCGAAGGGGCATGGCGCCGATTGCGCGCTGTCACAACCTCATCGATGAAGCCGCGATACGCCGCCAGATCAGCAAAGTTGCTGCTCCCCCTCAGCAGCAAGGCATCCCTCACCACAGCCTTGATGTGGCCGTGAGAGCTCTCGATCGAGCCGTTCTCGTGGGCAACCCCTGTGTTGTTGCGGGTCGGCTCCATCCCGTAATGCTGACACAGCGCATCATATCGCGTGGTCAGATCAGCGCGGGCATCGGCGTCAAGATTACGGAACGCAGCCGACAGGCTATCCGTCCGGTGAAGCCGGGGAGCACCGCCTGCCGACCACAAGGCGTTCTGCAGCCCCTCAGCCAAGGCAACATAGCTCTCGCCGCCCAGGATCACATGGCAGTGCTCGAACCCGCCATAGGTCAACCGGAAGTGATAGAGCATATGCTCCAGCGGCACGCCTGCGACCGTGACGTTGAGATCGCCCATATGGGTAAAGTCCGACAGGCCAAGGCGGCCCGGCTCATGCAACTGCCGGAAGATGACCTCGCGCTCGGGCCCATGCAGCGCACGCCAGCCCCTGATCCGCCGCTCCAGCGTCCGGCGCGCAAACGGCAGATCGCCGTGACGGCGGCGCAGCTCCTCAAAGATCGCAATTGGACGAAGACCGGGCGCTGTTTCCAACAGCGGCACAACCTCCTCGTCGAAGAACCCCGCAAGCGGATCGGGACGTCGGCGACCGCGGGGCGCCTTCGTCTGCGAAGGCAGCTGCGGATCCTTCAACAGCCGGTAGCCCGCAGCCGGGCTCATCCCCGCCTTCGCCGCAGCTACGGCCACCGGGTGGTCTTTCCTCAATGTCATAAACAGCCTCATCTGATGATCGGTTATGTGACGGCCAGGCACACGGCAGGTCCTCCGCAACAGGAAAACCCAACCATAAAGCTTCGTCGGCCGGATCGGCACAGCGACGCTGACCAATGCGGCGGGCGGGACGCTCAATATCTCCACTTCGGCCACCGCCAACGCTGCCGGTTCTGCCGGGGCATCGGCGCAGCTT
>NZ_JAGMXV010000416.1 GCF_018006725.1 Rhizorhabdus sp. | reverse complement strand
GCGATGGAAAGGATGATGCCGAGAAAGATCATGGCGGTGTCTCCGAAAGAACGATTCTGACGGTCGCGCCTTCCACCACCACCACGGCGCGTCGGGGATCATAGCAAAATATCGACGCGGACGGGAGCCGAAACCGACAAGGTTTCAGCCCCGCGGGCGATGATCTTCGCCCCTTCATGGAGCGAAGGGGTCGATTTCGCGGACGATCTGCGAGAGGTCGCCGTCATATTCGCTGGCGGGTGTGACCGAGAGCGTGCCGTCGCCGGCGCGGAAGATGACGATGACCGCCATCAGGCTGGTGGCGAGGCTGAAGGCGAAGGCGTGGGCGTCGTTGAAGGACATCGATCCGGCTCCTGTTTCGAGCGGAGGACCACCCCCCGCTGACAGGCGCCCGACGTGTCGGACTGAGAGCTGCAATCACCGCGCAGGCGGAGCCGGAGCGGCGGCACGCAAGGCGTAGCCGACCCTTCACGGGTTGATGGCGTCAGGCGATCAGTCTGACCAAGGATCAGCGCAAAGAAGCGGGGGTGGTGCTCTGCGGCAGGAGCCGGTGTCCTGCCGTGGAGACGGCGGCGCTCACGCGCCGCCGGTTCCGAACCGATAGACCGGGATGCCGAGCTTGCGGGCTTTGTCGGCGAGATTGTCCTGGATGCCGGTGCCGGGGAAGATGAGGATGCCGATCGGCATGACCGCCAGCATGGCGTCGTTGCGCTTGAACGGTGCGGCCTTGGCGTGTTTCGTCCAGTCGGGTCTGAAGGCGACCTGCGGCACCTTGCGGGTTTCCGCCCAACGCGCGGCGATCTTCTCGGCGCCTTTCGGTGAGCCGCCGTGCATCAGCACCATGTCGGGGTGCTTGGCGTGGACCTGATCGAGCTTGGCCCAGATCGGCTTGTGATCGGTGGTGTCGCCGCCGGAGAAGGCGATCTTCGGGCCTGCGGGCACGAGCACTTCGGTTTCGCTGCGGCGCTTGGCGGCAAGGAAGTCGCGGCTGTCGATCATCGCGGCGGTGAGGCGGCGATGGTTGACACGCGAGCCGGTGCGCTGAGACCAGGGTGAGCCGGTGGCGCGAAGATAGTGGTCGGCGGCGCTGTCGCGGAAGACTTCCAGGCTGTCGCGCCGTTCGATCAGCGATTGCCCAAGGTCGATCAGGCGTTCGAGCTGGACGGATTTGACCTCCGAGCCATCCTGTTCGCGCTGGAGCCGCTTCTGCGCCTGCTCGTTGTCGTCGAGTTTGCGGTCGGCCCGCTCGACGGCGCGGTGGAACGTATTGACGGTGGACCAGAGGAGATCGTCGAGGTCGGGATCGAGGCTCGTATCGACCACGGTGGAGATCAGGGCGTCGAAGATGTCGGCGACGGCGCCTTCGATGATGCGGTCTTCCGGCACGGGTCTGGGATCGGCTTCGTCTTCGGAGAGCCGGTAGCCGTAGAGCTGAAGCTCCTGCGTAATCTGGTCGGTCGGCGATGCGGCGTGTTCGGGTTCGTAGTCGTCGTGCTCGCTCATGGGATGCTCCGTCGGTTGGACCGCGACCGTCGCGGCCTTCATGGCGACGAAGCCCACGGGCGGGACGGGCTGGCAGTCCGAGCGAAGCGAGGGCCTTGATGGCCAAGGCCGGCTATTTTGTCTCGCGATGGAAAGCGGCCCGCAGGGCCGCGCCGGAAAATAGTCGGCCGCCGCCATTGCCGGCCTGGCCCGTTTGTGGGCCGATCGCCCTCTCGAAGGCCGAGGCGCGGTCCTCTCCGATGGTTGACGCATGCCGGCGGGCATGATGACGGCAGCCGTGACGTCCGTCGCGGGCGGCTAAGCCGCCTGAGCCATGAAGCGGGCGACGTCCTGCGGCGCGAGCTGCACCCGCAGGCTGGCGCGGAGCGCATCGAGCCCGAGGCGCCGGAGATCTTCGTTGAAGTCCTCCAACACCGGCGAGAGCACGATGGCCTCGATTCCGGCCGCGTTCGCCCGTTCGACCAGGTTGTCCCGCGCGCCGTCGCCTGCCGGGTCGTTGTCGCGCAGTATATAGAGTCGGCGCAGCGTCTCGGGGAACAGGATGGCGGCCAGATGGGCTGCGGACAGCGCCGCCGCCATCGCCATGTGCGGTATCGTTTGACGCGCCGACAGGACGCTTTCGATGCCTTCGCCCGCCGCCATCGCCTCGCCGGCGATCCCGAAGCGAACGGCATGGCCGAGCAAGTCGCCCATCGCCTTGCGCTGCGTTTCGATCGGCGCCTTGTCGGAGCCGTCAGGGGCGAGCCAGGTGCGATGCGCGCCGGTGATCGCGCCCCTGAGATCGGTGACGGCGGCGATCATCGCCGGCCAGGTTTCGGTCGGGCCGTGGTCGTCGGGCCGATAATAGCAGCGTGGATGGAAGCGAAGGTTTCCGGTTCCGTGCAAAGCCGTAATGCCGCGATGGCGAAGATATGCCTCTACGGGGGTGCCGCTGATCGGCTGCGACATGGCGAACAATCGCCTTGCCGCTTCGGCCGAGCCCGACGGGGCAGGCGTGCCCGGTCGCTTCTTCGTCGCCGGCGCGGGTTTCGGACGCGGCAGGCTGAGAAAGCTGCGGGCTTCCTCGACGACATCGGCGAAGTCGGCGAGGCCGCAACTCTCCCGGATCACGTCGAGCAGATCGCCATGCTCGCCGGTGGCGGCGTCGGTCCATTTGCCCGCCGGCCCCTTCGCCGTCTCCTTGAGCCGGACGAACATCGAGCGGCCGGGCGTGTTGCGCGCATCGCCGACCTGCCAGTAATTGCCCTGACGATGGCCGGCGTCGAGATAATGGCGGCACACCGCCTCGGCCTCCCGGCCGAGACGCTGCGCCAGATCCGAAGCGTCGAGACGGGTCATCACGCCGCCTCGCGTTCGCCGATGCGCTGGACCGGATAGCGGCCCAGCACGCGCTCCAGCACTGCGGGACCGGCGCTATCGGTCGGCACGAACATCCTGAGCTTCCAGGAGATGATCTCGTGGAACAGTCCGTAGGCGGTGAGCCGCTCGCGCATCGTGTCGGTGAAGCCCGACAGTTCGATGCGGTTGGCGCCCATCACACGGACGCGGCG
>NZ_JAGMXV010000415.1 GCF_018006725.1 Rhizorhabdus sp. | reverse complement strand
CCCGCGAGAGCCTGCGGCTATAGTCCGCCCGCTTCGCACAGATGCCGTGACGTGTCCGTCAGGATGCCGATCGCAGCTTTCGCGAATGCCCCTGTGGCGGAACTGGTAGACGCGCTCGACTCAAAATCGAGTTCCGCAAGGAGTGCTGGTTCGATTCCGGCCAGGGGCACCAACCAGGCTGTTCAAGCCCGTTCCGAAACGTCCGCAACCGTCCGCACCGTGCTCGGAAAGCCTTGAAAAATAGGCACTTCCGCGTACGTTCTAGTTCGTCACCGTTTGTTCTCCTCCGATCCCAGCCGCCCGATTTGCTGGTATTTTTGCTGGTATCGGGAGAACAAACGTTCACGGCGACTTTCGCTTTGCCGAATGAAGGAATTGAGCCGATGGGCGGCAAGAACGACGGCGCGTGCGCCAATCCCAAGCAGATTAAGACCGACGTCGACTGCCGCGCCGCCCGACCGAAATTCGACAATGGCGCGTGGAGTCCCGCTAAGATTTCCGACGTGACCGGCGGCTGGCTCTATCTCTTCGTCACGCCGGACGTGAGCAGGCCCGGCAACGCTGCCTCCAAGCTCTGGCGGATGGACTACCGTTTCCACGGCCGCCAGAAAACCTACTCCATCGGCCCCTACGGCAACGGCAGGGATGGCACGTTCTCGCTCGCAGACGCGCGGCGCGAGCGCGACAAGGCCAAAGACCTGCTCAAGGAAGGCAAAGACCCGAGCATCGAGAAGCAGCTCGACAAGCACAAGCAGGCCGCCGCCCGGCCTTTCGCGCAATGGGCCGATGAGTGGCTCGCCAAGAAGAAGGTGGAGAAAGTCAAGCGCGGCAGGATCGTCGCAGTGCGCGACCCCAAGACCGTCGAGGTGCTCGAGCTGCGCGTCGGCTACGTCAAGGCTCGCTTCGGCAAGCTGTGCAGGCAGGACATCAAGCGTCCCGACGTGCTCGCTTTCATGCGTTCATATGAAGCAGAGGGAAGGCTGGAAACCCGGGACCGAGTGCGCAGCATCGGCGAGCAGATCTGCGACTATGCCGACGTCGAAGGCGACGGCTACAATCCATTCCGCAACCTGAATGGACAGATGATTGCCAACATTTCGACGCCGCGTCCCGGTGTCACCGAACCACGCGACGTCACGCGCGTCTTCAAACTTATCAGCGCACCGTGGACGAGAGCGAGATTTGGTGACGTCGTTGGCCTTGCCTTGCGCTTCAATGCGCTGACCATTCCCCGCCCCGGCATGGTCAATGAAATGGAATGGGGCGAGGTCGATTGGGATGCCAAACGCTGGACTGTTCCAGCTCCCAAGATGAAGACCGGTTGGGACCATGTTGTGCCCTTGTCACGACAGGCACTCGCGATCCTGCGTAGCGTCCAGAAGCTGACCGGCCATCGCCGGTACGCGTTTTCCTGCTCGAAGGACGCGCCGCTATCAAACAATACGCTCAACAAGCGCTTGCGGCTGCTTGGCATTGATACCAAGACTGATCATTGTGCCCACGGATTCCGGACCACGTTCTCGACTCTATCTCACCACGAAGAGATCAAGGACGCCAAGGCATGGGATGGCGATGTCGTCGAGCTGCAGCTCGCACATCTCGATAACTCTACTGTGGAAGGTCTCTACAAGAAGCACGGACCCCTCGCGCTGATCGGCTCGCGCACGAAGCTGATGCAGCATTGGGCTGATCGGATCGACCACTGGCTCGATCCCAAGAAGGTGATGCCGATCAAGGGAGGCGCGCAGGCTTGAGTCGCCTATCATCAGGCCTGTTAAGTTGCCCAATTCAACCCGTCGCAAAGCTCATGTGATAATCGTCGACGCTTGTGCATCTCGTGCTGGAAGGATCGATTTCGCATCCGTTGCATCGCGTTGCGCTTGTCCGCCTGAGATAACCGCAACAGCCGTTGTCGCCTAGATCCAATGCTTTGCCGTGGCTTCGAACGGCCGGATACAATGGAGAAGCAGTGCGACGGAGAGAGTGTCAGTCAGCCCCCGCTGAAAGATAAAGCATTTTCGACCTTCCTGGACTACGGCCACGTCCGAAATATCATCTCCGGCAGCCGAAATTACCGGAAGGGTCATAATACTGTTTCGAAGAGGGGATGGTTGCGGGGGGTGCAACACCCGTATTAGTTCGAGGGCAATCCCACGGCCCGCAGCATGGCCCTGCTAATCGGCCCAATGTCGGATGTGGCTACCGGCCATAAGCGAAGCGGGGTGTCCAGCTTCGCTCCAATTCAGCATCCTCATCCTCCTCATCGAGAGGGGCTTCGGGCAGCCCCTCGCTGGTCAACACGGTCAAGGTGTAGCCGTATTTGCCAAGGCCGATGATCTCTTCATCAAGAGTGATCCGACCCGGGCCGTCGAACCATGTCGCCAAGTCGGTTTCACCAACGGCGCGTTCGGCGCGAAGGACATTCGCCGCATCCGCGTTGAACCTCTGCGTCGCTCCGTCGGGCAAAGGAGCGCCTTTTCGCAAGAACGCTAGCTTGCCGAGATTCTTGAAAGACTCCGAGGTAAACGCATATGCGATCTCGTTGCCCTTGCTGACGATGATCGCCATCGGATAGCTGCCGCACTCCGCGGCCCGAATCGCGGCAGCCGTGATCGAACAATGGGCCTTCTCAGCCAGCTTGAGAATGCCGTCGAGGCCGATCTGATAATTGGAGAGCAGGTTGCGTGTGAGATTGGACGGCAAGAGAAGGCCGCTGGCGAAGTGGTCAGCCTCCAGCTCGATCGACGTATTCTGTGTAAAATTGGCGCGGGACATGTGCGCGCCGCCGGCCTTGATAATCTCCTCGGGATGGCCCGGCAGGAACCAATGCCCCAGCTCATGGCCAATGGAGAAATTCTCGAAGCCTTCGTTGCCGTGCTCGGTGGAGTAGATGATGGTGGCCGAATCACCGGCGAAGATGATCGCGCCGGACACGCCCGTCACTTCGGCTGGTTTCGCCTGGATGACAATATCCCTGGCCTTGGCGATCTCTCGAGGTCTAACTGGAAACTGATTGAAGCCAAATTCCTCAGCGACCTTTTCGCCGTGCTGGGTTGCCA
>NZ_JAGMXV010000414.1 GCF_018006725.1 Rhizorhabdus sp. | reverse complement strand
GTCTGGCGATGGCCGAAGCCTCTCTGTCATCAGCCTCATTTCCGGGCGGGTGATCAAGGCCGACGCGAGGCTTGGGGCTTATGTCCTCGCCGGCACCGAATTGTTTCGCGTTTCCGATCCCACCCGCATCCAGATCAACGCATCGGTGCTGGCCGCGGATGCACGGCGCATTCAGCCAGGCGATAGCGCTGTGATCGAACTGCTGGGCGGGGAGACCTTGAATGCAGTGGTGCGCTCAGCAACTCCCACCCTCGATCCCGATAGCAAGACCGCGACGATCATCCTGACACCGCAAGGCATTGGTGGGCTGACACCCGGTCAAGGCCTGCGCGCCCGGATCAAGCCGCGTGGAGGTGGCGATAACGGCCTTATCGCGCTGCCGGAGGAAGCCGTGCAGACCGTCGAAGGGCGCGAGGTCGTATTCGTCAGGACCGCCAAGGGGTTTCTTGCGACCACTGTCGTCACCGGCAAGCGCGGAGGTGGACGGATCGAGATCGTCGATGGGCTGAAACCGGGCGTCGCCATCGCGACCAAGGGTGCGTTCCTGCTCAAAGCCGAACTCGGTAAGGGCGAGGCGGAGCACTGAGATGATCGAGAAACTTCTTGATGCGTCGATCCGCTTCCGCTGGGGCGTGGTCATCCTGACGCTGATCATTTCCGCCTACGGCTTGTCGGAGCTGATGAAGCTGCCGATCGATGCCGTTCCCGACATCACCAACAAACAGGTGCAAATCAATACGGTCGAGCCCAATCTCGGGCCGCTCGATATTGAACGGCTTGTCACCTTTCCCGTTGAAACGGCGATGGCAGGGATCCCGGGTCTGGAAAGCTCGCGCTCAATATCGCGCAACGGCTTCAGCCAGGTAACTGTGATCTTCGAAGACCACACCGATCTCTATTTTGCGCGTCAGCAGGTGGCCGAGCGGCTCAATCAGGCCAAAGGAACCCTGCCCGAAGGGGTCGAGCCGCAAATGGGTCCGGTTTCAACCGGACTGGGCGAAGTGCTCATGTACATCGTCGATTTTGCCAAGCCCGGCAGCAAGGCGGCGCCCAAAGTCGCGGGCAAGCCGGGGTTCCAGCCCGATGGCTCGTATATGACTCCGTCTGGTGAAATTCTGACCGATGAGGTGGCCAAACTCGGCTATTTGCGCACGGTTCAGGACTGGGTGATCCGCCCGCAACTCAAGACCGTGTCAGGCGTTGCCGGGATCGATTCGATCGGTGGCTATGAGAAGCAGTTCGTTGTCCAGCCCGATGCATCCAAGCTCTCTACTTACGGCATCTCCTTCTCCGAACTGGCCGAAGCCCTTGAACGCGCCAACATCTCTGTCGGCGCTAACTTTGTCGAACGGGGCGGCGAAGCCTTCCTTGTCCGCGCCGATGGCCGCATCCGCTCGGTTGATGAAATCGGTCGCGCGACGGTCGCCAGCCGTGGTGGTGTCCCTGTCGCGGTTCGCGACGTTGCCACGGTCCAGATCGGCGGCGAACTGCGCACCGGCTCGGCTTCCGAAAACGGCAAGGAGATCGTTGTCGGAACCGCGCTCATGCTTGCCGATGGCAATAGCCGGGTCGTCGCTTCCGCAGTTGCAGATCGCCTTGAAGAGGTCGCCAAATCGCTCCCACCCGGCATTACGGTCAAGTCGGTTCTGGACCGCTCTCAGCTGGTCGATGCAACCATAGGCACGGTTGAAAAGAACCTGCTGGAAGGTGCATTTTTGGTCGCGATTGTGCTGTTTTGGCTGCTCGGAAACATCCGCGCGGCCATCATTGCCACGCTTGTCATCCCGATCTCGTTCCTGATCATGGGGACGGGCATGAACCTTACCCGCACATCGGGCAATCTGATGAGCCTGGGAGCACTCGATTTCGGTCTGATTGTCGATGGCTCGATTATCATCATCGAAAATTGCCTGAGGCGATTGGCCGAACGGCAACATCATGAAGGGCGACTGCTCAGTGTGAGCGAGCGGCTGCACGAGGTGTTCGAGGCATCGCGCGAGATGGTGAAGCCGACCCTTTACGGGCAGGCGATCATTTTCCTCGTGTTCGTGCCTCTGCTGACCTTCACCGGGGTCGAGGGTAAAACCTTTTCGCCGATGGCAATTACGGTCATGCTGGCATTGGCTGGCGCGTTCATCGCTTCACTTACGTTTGTGCCCGCAATGGTTGCGTTGCTGATCCGTGGCAAAGTCGCCGAGAAGGAAGTGCGGGCGATCGCATGGATGAAGGAGCGCTACGAGCCCGTGCTCAAGCGGGTGATTGATCGTCCCTGGCCGTGGATCGGCGCAGGAGCGGGTACTTTCGCCGCTGCGGGCCTGGTATTTTCGATGCTCGGCAGCGAGTTCATCCCAACGTTGGGCGAGGGCAATCTCGCCATGCAGGCGCTGCGTATCCCTTCGACCTCGCTGAACAAATCGCAGGAGATGCAACTCCAGGTTGAAAAGGCTGTCGCTTCCTTGCCGGAAGTCGCCTTCATCTATTCCAAGACCGGCACGGCGGAAGTTGCGAGCGATCCGATGCCGCCCAACGCTTCGGATACGTTCATCATCCTCAAGCCTCGGGAAACCTGGCCTGACGGTATCAGCACCAAGGACGATGTGATCGAACGGGTTGAGAAGAAGCTCGAACCACTCGTCGGCAACGCATTTGAAATCAGCCAGCCCATCCAGCTGCGCTTCAACGAGCTGATTGCCGGTGTGCGCGGTGACATCGCGATCAAGCTCTATGGTGACAATCTCGAGGAAATGGGCCGCGCGGCCCAGCAAGTGGCAGCGGTACTGAACACCGTCCCCGGCGCTGCCGACGTAAAGGTCGAGCAGACGGCTGGCTTCCCTGTCCTGGACGTCCAGTTCGACCGGGATGCCATCGCGCGATACGGACTGACCCTTCAGGATGTCAGCGATACCGTTTCCATAGCCCTCGGCGGCCGGGAGGCGGGAATCGTGTTTGAAGGGGACCGGCGTTACGATATCGTTGTCCGGCTTGACCGGGCAACGCGCGATGATCTCGACGCAGTAGGCGCGCTCCCTGTGTTGCTACCCGGCGAAGGCGGCGCGCGTGCATCGG
>NZ_JAGMXV010000413.1 GCF_018006725.1 Rhizorhabdus sp. | reverse complement strand
GTGTAGCCCTGCCCGACCAGCCAGCGGATGAGCGAATTTTCCGGCGACAGGTCGAGGATGTAATATTTCATGATCCATGCCGGCACGATCAGTATCGGCTCCGGACGCACCGTCTCGGTTGCGGGCGCATATTGGATCAGTTCCATGACCCTGTTGCGAAACACGACCTTGCCAGCCGTGGCTGCGACCTTCTCGCCGACCCGATAGGCCTCCGTGCCCGCTGCGGGCTCCCCGCGTACCAGGCGTTCCAGGTCGTCGCAAAAAAATCGCGCACCCTCGACAAGGCATTGTCCTCCGGTTTCGAGGATGCGCTGCTGGAGCACGGGGTTGGTCGGGATGAAATTGGTCGGGGACACCATGTCGAGCATCTGGCGGGTCGCGAACTCGACGATCGCTTCGTGGTGCCCGGTGACGCCGCTCACGCCGGTCGTCGCGGCATGCCACCATTGCTGCTGGAGCAGGAAGGCCTGCTCGATCAGGTCGAACGGATGGCGCTTCCAGGCTGCGTCGGCGAAGCGCCGATCCTGGGGCAGCGGATCGATCGCCGGCTCGTGATCGCTGCCGGATGCGCTGCGCATGGCATAGTCGGCGAGCCGCATCAGCTTGCGCCCGCCCTTGGCGGCGAGCTGCAGCTGCCTGCCTGGCGAGCAGAGAATGTGCGTCCACCAGTCGGAAAAAGACTGCGCCAAAGTGGCGGGCGACTGGCCTGAAGTCAGCTGCGCGATGGCGGCGAAGCTCGACCGATCCAGCGTCGTGGCCAGACCGTCCAACGGGTCAGGGATATTGCTTCGACTCTGCACATTTTCGCTCCTGCTGCGGTGCAACAAGCCCTGAAGCGCAGGAAGCCTCTGCGCACTCCGTAGTCCTACGGAGGGATTGCCTCGCATATGCCAGCCCCAGAAGTCAGAGCTCAGCACGACATTGCTGTATGAAAAGCGGCCAAATACGATCAGGAGGCTCAGTGCGGTCGCACGGGCGAGCCAGCTATCCCGCCGAACCAGTCCCGCAATACCGGCGAAAGGGTCTGCGGGTTGCCGCCGATATGGCGAAGATCCTCCGCCAGCAGTGGCGGGCGGACTGCGAGGAAATATATCGCGAGGCCCGTCGTGAGAATGCCAAGTGCGATCAGCACCCCGGCCGCCAGAGCGGGTCTGGTCCGAGAGGCGGCCGGCGCTAACATTTTCTGTCGAGACTCAGTTCGGCGATGATGGGACAATCTGGCCGCTCGTCGCCATGACAGCGCTCGGCGAGATCGACGAGGGTCTCGCGCAGGGTCGTCAGCGCTTCGGCCTTGCGCTGCAATTCCTCCGCCCGCGCCAACGCGACCCGCTTTACATCGGCGCTGCTGCGGCCCGTGTCGGCCCACAGGCCGAGCAGGGTCCGGATCTCCTCGATCGGAAAACCGAGATCGCGGGCATTGGCGATGAACCGCAGGCGATGGAGGTCACTCTCGCCATAGTCGCGATAACCCGCTCCCCGGCGCGGCGGCGCCGGGATGAGGCCGATCTTCTCATAATGGCGGATCATCCGCTCCGAGACCCCGCTTTGCTTCGACGCCTCCCCGATGTTCACAGCGCTTTCCGGTTGAGGCGCAGCGCGTTGGTGACCACGCTGACCGAGGAGAGCGCCATGGCGGCGGCCGCGATGATCGGCGAGAGCAGGATGCCGAACAGCGGATAGAGCGCGCCCGCCGCCACCGGCACCCCGGCGACATTGTAGATGAAGGCGAAGACCAGGTTCTGGCGGATGTTGGACATGGTCGCCTGGCTCAGCCGCCGTGCCCGCACAATGCCCATGAGATCGCCCTTGAGCAGCGTCACGCCCGCGCTCTCGATCGCGACGTCGGTGCCCGATCCCATTGCGATGCCGACATCGGCGGCAGCCAGTGCGGGGGCGTCGTTGACCCCGTCGCCGGCCATCGCCACCACGCGCCCCTCGCTCTTCAACCGCGCGACGACGGCACTCTTCTGGTCGGGCAGTACCTCGGCTTCGACATCGTCAATGCCGAGCCGCCTTGCCACCGCCTCTGCTGTGGTGCGGTTGTCGCCGGTCAACATCACCACGCGAATGCCTTCGGCCTTGAGTGCGGCCAGGGCCTCCGGCGTCGTCTGCTTCACGGGATCGGCGATTGCAAAGGCGCCGCCGACGGTGCCGTCGACGCCGATGAAGATCGCGGTGGCGCCATCCCGGCGCAGGGCGTCGGCCTGCTCCGCCAGCGCGTCGGTTGCTATGCCCTCTTCCGAGAGGAACCGCGCATTACCGAGCACGATCCGGCGGCCGTCGACGGTGCCGAGCGCGCCGCGTCCGGTGGGGGAATCGAAGTCGGTGACGTCGCTCGTGGGGATGCCGCGATCCTTGGCGGCCTCGACGATCGCCAGCGCGAGCGGATGCTCGGAGGCCCGCTCGACCGAGGCGGCAAGCCGCAGCAGTTCGGCTTCGTCGAAGCCGGGCGCCGGCACGATCTGGGTGACGGCAGGCCGGCCTTCGGTCAGCGTGCCGGTCTTGTCGACGACGAGCGTGTCGACTTTTTCCATATGCTCGAGCGCTTCGGCATTCTTGATGAGGACGCCGAGCCCGGCGCCGCGGCCAACCCCGACCATGATCGACATCGGCGTGGCGAGACCCAGTGCGCAGGGACAGGCGATGATCAGCACGGCGACCGCCGCAACCAGCCCGTAGGCGAAGCGCGGCTCGGGGCCCCAGATGCCCCAGGCGATGAACGCGACCACCGCGACCGCGATGACCACGGGCACGAACCAGCCCGACACCTGATCGGCCATGCGCTGGATCGGCGCGCGCGAGCGCTGCGCCTCGGCGACCATCTGGACGATGCGCGCCAGCATGGTGTCCCGGCCAACCTTGTCGGCGACGATAACGAGCGCGCCGGTCTGGTTGAGCGTGCCGCCGATCACCGTGTCGGCCTTGGCCTTGGTGACGGGCATGGACTCACCGGTGACCATCGACTCGTCGAGCGAGGAATGGCCGTCCTCGACCACGCCATCGACCGGCACCTTCTCGCCGGGACGCACACGCAGGCGGTCGCCGACCGCAACGAGATCGAGGCTG
>NZ_JAGMXV010000162.1 GCF_018006725.1 Rhizorhabdus sp. | reverse complement strand
GCCGGTTACCGGGCAGAGCGATGTGAACTCGGGCGCGGCGAAGCGCACCATATAGAGACCCTTGCGCGGGTTGGGTACATAATCGAGGATCGCTTCCTCGGGCGTGGCCGGAAGCGTGCTGGTCTGGCCGAGATGGAGCGGTTTGGACATGCGGCGCCCTTAGCGAAGCGCTGGCGGGATCGCCATATCTGTATGAAAATTACAAATATGGGCATCAGGAACAAATATACTTGCCATACATTCCCGTGATACGTAACTAAGCGACGCCTCCCCAGGCGTGTCGATTCGTTGAGTGAAGGCGTGGCGCTCTGTCGCGTTCGTTTGAGGAGGTTATGATGGACATGCTGGTTTCGACCGAATGGCTTGCGGGCGAGCTCGGAGCGAATGATCTCCGCGTCGTCGACGCGACCTATTTCGCGCTCGATGCCGGGCGGGATGCGCAGGGCGAATATGAGGCGCGCCACCTTCCCGGAGCCGTGTTTCTCGACCTCGGCAATCTCAAGGACGATACGTCCAGCCTGCCGTCGATGCTGCCGAGCGCGGAGAAGTTCGCCAGCCGCATGCAGTCGCTGGGCCTCGGTGACGGCAGCCGGATCGTGCTCTACGACAACAGCCCGCATCGCACCGCCGCGCGCGCCTGGTTCATGTTCCGCATGTTCGGCGTCAATCAGGTCGCGATCCTCGACGGCGGCATCGCCAAGTGGATCGCCGAACGCCGCCCGGTCGAGCAGGGTAAGGTGGCGCTGCGCCATCGCCACTTCACCGTCTGGCGCGATCCCGCCCCGGTGCGCGATCTGGCGCAGATGAAGGCCAATCTGGCGAGCGGCGCCGAGCAGGTCCTCGACGCGCGTGGTGCCAAGCGCTTCACCGGCGAGGAGGTCGATCCGCGCGGTCTGGCGGCGGGCCATATCCCGGGCTCGCGCAACCTGCCCTATGAGCGGCTGTTCAATGAGGATGGCACCTTCAAGGACAAGGCCGAGCTGCGCGCCGAGTTCGACGCCGCCGGCGTCGACTGGAATAAGCCGATGATCACCACCTGCGGCTCGGGCATCACCGCTGCGGTCCTCCTGTTCGCCGCCGCTCTGCTCGGTAAGGAAGACGTGGCGCTCTATGACGGCTCGTGGAGCGAGTGGGGCTTGCTCCCGGACACGGAAAAGGCGATCGGTCCTGCGTGAACGCAGGTGATCGCGACAGGTTGAAGACGGGAACCCGGCTGGCGACGGCCGGGCGACCGCATGGCGAACGGCGGACCATCGTCAACACGCCGGTCTGGCGCGCCTCCACCATATTGTTCGACAGCGTCGCCGAACTGCGCGCCGCGACCCGCAAGCCCGATGACGGCCTGTTCTACGGCCGGCGCGGCACGCCCAGCCAATGGTCGCTGGCCGAGGCTCTGACCGAACTGGAGCCGGGAGCGGGGGGCACGTTGCTCTACCCGTCGGGCGTGGCGGCAATCGCGGCCACGCTGCTCGCGCTGCTGTCGCCCGGCGACGAACTGCTGATGGTCGACAGCGCCTATGAACCCACCCGCGCGCTGTGCGGCGGACTGCTGCGGCGCATGGGCATACGCACCCGTTTCTACGATCCAGGCATCGGCGCGGGCATTGCCGAGCTGATCGGCCCCGACACGAAACTAATCTTCCTCGAGAGCCCCGGCAGCCTGACCTTCGAGGTGCAGGACGTGCCGGCGATCGTCGGCGTGGCGCGGGATAAGGGCCTGCTTACCGCGATCGACAACACCTGGGCGACGCCGCTGCTGTTCCCGGCGCTGTCGCACGGCGTCGATGTGTCGATCCTCGCCTGCACCAAATATGTGGTCGGCCATTCGGACGCGATGATGGGATCGGCGACCGCCACGCCCGCGCTCTACCCGCGCCTGCGGCAGGCCGCGACCGCGCTGGGGCAGAGCATCAGCCCCGACGACGCCTTTCTGGCCCTGCGTGGTCTGCGCACGCTCGAGGTCCGGCTGCCCCGGCATGAGGAGAGCGCGCTGCGGGTGGCGCGATGGCTGGCGGAGCAACCGCAGGTCGCGCGCGTCCTGCATCCGGCCCTGCCCGATTGTCCCGGTCACGCGCTCTGGGTCCGCGATTTTGCCGGCGCCTCGGGGCTGTTCAGTTTCATGCTGCGCGGGGGCGACGAAGCCGCCCGCGCCGCGCTGATCGACGGGCTGCGCCATTTCGGCATCGGCTTTTCCTGGGGCGGCTTTGAAAGCCTCGCCCTGCCGGTCGATCCGCAGTCCTTGCGCACCGCCACGTCCTGGCAGGCGGAGGGGCCGCTCGTGCGGTTGCACATCGGCCTGGAAGACCCCGACGATCTGATCGAGGATCTGCGGCTGGGTCTCGAACGCTTCGCGGCGGCGGTCGGCTGACCGCTACACGCCCGTTCAGATGATAACGGGCGACAGGGTGGAGCGGATGCGGCCGGCGATGTCCTGCAGTGCGGTGTCGAGCGCAGCGATGGCGGCCTGGCTGCCATGGGGCGAGCGGGTGTCGCGCGCCGCAACCGCGTTCAGGCCCATGGCGGCGATCAGTTCGGCTTCGCGCAGCAGCGCGTCGATCCGTCGCCGTGTCACCGGATGCGCGCCGGCATAGGCTTCGGTCAGGGTGGAGAGCAGGCCCGACACGCCCTCGCGCGCGGCGATGTCGGTCGAGCGGCCGAGCGTGCGGTCGAGCAGTTCGAAGCAATGCTGGGCGGTCGCGGGCGTCCCTGTATTGATCCGTATCGCGCGTTCGAGCATGCTGGCCTCCGCCCTTTGTCCGTCGGCGACGATGGGCAGAAATGCTTAATATCCGGTCAACCCTGCCCGCTCCGCCCACTGCGGAAAGCCGTAATCGGGCGTCAGGCGGTGCCAGCGTGGGATCGGCTCGCCTCGACCAGCCGGCGGGTGATCTCGTGTCGAGGCGCATCGACCAGCTCCGCAGCCGGGCCTTGCTCGACGATCCGGCCGCGATCCATCACGACGATCCGGTGACACAGGCGGCGGGCGACCGCGAGGTCGTGGGTGATCATCAAAATGGCAAGGCCGCGTTCGCGCTGGAGCGTGCCGAGCAGGTCGAGGATCGTGCCCGCCACAAGCACGTCGAGCGCCGAGGTCGCCTCGTCGAGCAGCAGCATCGCTGGATCGGGGCCGAGCGCGCGGGCGATCGCCACGCGCTGCGCCTGTCCGCCCGAAAGTGCCGAGGGGCGCCGGTCCGCGAGGTCAGGCGACAGGCCCGTTTCCGTCAACACCGCGCCCACGCGTTGGTCGATCGCAGCCCGGTCGAGATCGGGGCGCAGGCGGCGCAGCGGTTCCGCGATGATCTCGCGCACCGTCCACAGCGGATCGAGGCTGGCGACCGGGTCCTGAAACACCGGCTGTAACCCCGCCCGGTCGCGCGGGCGCATCGCTTCACGCTCGGGGAGGGGGGCTTCGCGCCAGCGCACCTCGCCCGCGTCGATCGGGCCGAGCCGGGCGATGGCACGGGCGAAGGTCGACTTGCCCGATCCCGAGCCGCCGACGATCGCGACCGTTTCGCCTTCGGCCACGCCGATCGAGAGGCTGTCGACCGCTTGCAGGCGACCGCCCCGCCAGCCGGGCTTGCGGAAGGAAACCGAGACGTCGCGTGCCTCCAGCAGCGGCGCTCCGACCGGCCCGAGCGCGGGCGGCGGCTGGTCGAGCCGGGGGCTCGCTGCGACCAGCGCGCGCGCATAGGCCGTGATCGGCGCGTCGACGACCGATCGGGTCGGCCCGGTCTCGACGATGCGGCCATGCTCCATCACCGCGACGGCATCGGCATGGTCGGATACCGCCGCGAGGTCATGGCTGACGAGCAGCAGCGCCATGCCCTCCTCGCGGCAGAGGCGGCTGAGCAGCGCCATGATCTCGGCGCGCAGGATCGCGTCCAGCGCGGTGGTCGGCTCGTCCGCCACGAGCAGCTTCGGCCGATGGACGATCGCCATCGCGATCAGCGCGCGCTGCCGCTGTCCCCCGGACAGGCGGTGCGGATATTGGTCGAGCCGCTCGCCCGGCCGGTCGAGCCCGACGCGTTCGAGCGCCGCCTCCATTGCCGCCCGCGAGGGGCGCGCCGCACCGGCCTGGGTCCATGCCTCGCGCAATTGGGCGCCGATCGTCATGTGCGGGGTCAGTGCGGTCAGCGGCTGCTGGAACACGAAGCCAACCTGGGTGCCGCGTATCCGCCGCAACTGGCGCTCGGGCAGACCGATCAGCTCCTCGCCCGCCAGCAGGAAGGCGCCGGAGGCCCTGCCCACCGACAAGCCGAAGGGGGCGAGGCAGGTCTGGCTCTTGCCCGACCCCGAGGCGCCGACCAGCGCAAGGCTGCGGCCCGCCTCCAGCATGAAGTCGAGGCCATGCACGACCGGCCGTCCCGCGATTTCGACCGAAAGGTTGCGGGCGACGAGCAGGCTCATCCGACGAACCGGTCGCGCAGGCGTTCGCCGATGCGCGTGAGGCTGAGCAGCAGGGCAACGAGCACGAGGGCGGGCAGCAGCATCGCATGGGGGGCGATGTCCATGTCGTCGACCCCGTCCTTCAGCAATATGCCGAGCGAGGTCATCGGTTCCTGCACGCCCAGACCCAGGAAGGAGAGGAAGCTCTCGATCATCACCACCTGCGGGATGGTCAGCAGCAGATAGGCGATGGCGACGCCGGCAAGGTTGGGCAGCATGTGGCGCAGGACGATCGCGACCGGCGGCGTGCCGGCCGCCTCGGCCGCGATCACGAAGGGGCGTTCGCGCAGGGCGAGCATCTGTCCGCGCACGACGCGCGCCATTGTCAGCCACTCGACCGCGCCGATGCCGAGGAACACGAGCAGGATCGATCGCCCCAACAGCACCATAAGCAGGATCACGACGAACATGAAGGGCAGCGCATAGAGGGCGTCGACGATCCGCATCATCGCCTCGTCAGTGCGTCCGCCTTTCCAGCCGGCAATGGCGCCCCAGCCGACGCCGATGATCAGCGAAACGAGCGCCGCCGCCAGCGCGACCCCCAGGGTGACGCGCGCGCCGATCAGCGTGCGGGCGAGCAGGTCGCGACCGACGCTGTCGGTGCCGAGCAGATGGCCCGGAGACAGCGGTGCGGCGCGGACCGCCGCCCAGTCGATGGCGTCATAGCGCCACTCGACCAGCCAGGGGCCGACGAGGGCTGCGAGCAGGATCAGCGCGACGATCGCTAGCGGCCCGCGCATCAGCCGCGTGTCCGGGGATCGAGCCAGCCATAAGCGAGGTCGGCCAGCAGGTTGAACAGGATGATGAGGGCTGCGTAGAGAGTGACGACTCCCATCACGAGCGGATAGTCGCGGTTGAGCGCTCCCTGGACGAAGTAACGGCCAAGGCCGGGCAGGGCGAACACCGTCTCGATCACCACCGCACCGGTCAGCAGGCCCGCTGCCGCCGGGCCGAGATAGGAGGCCACCGGCACCAGCGCGGGCCGGAGCGCGTGGACGAACAGGACGTGGCGCTCGCCGAAACCCCGCGCGCGGGCCATGCGGACATGGTCCTGCGCCAGCACCTGGGCGAGGCCGGCGCGGGCCAGCTTGGCGATGGCGCCAGAGGTCGGCAGCGCCAGCGCGATCACGGGCAGGACGAGGTGCGGGACATCGCCGTCGCCCCACCCCGACACCGGAAGCCATCCGGCCCACAGCCCGAGAAGCAGGACCAGCAACGGGCCGACGACGAAGGAGGGGAGGGCGGTGAGCAGCGTGGCGATCAGCATGAGGACGCGGTCGGTGCGGCTAGCCGCCCGGACGGCGGCGGCCATGCCCGCCAGCAGACCGATCAGCAGCGCGAGGACAAGGGCGAGGCCGCCGAGCGTCAGCGACACGGGCAGCCCGCGCGCGATCAGGTCGGTGACGGTGAAGTCGCGATAGACGAGCGAAGGCCCGAAATCGCCATGGAGCAGCCGCCAGACATAGACTCCGACCTGGACGTGCAGCGGCTCGTTGAGGCCATAGGCCGCCATCAGCGCATCGCGCGTCTGCGGGTCGAGCGGGCGCTCGCCGTCGAAGGGACCGCCGGGCGCGAGGCGCATCAGCAGGAAGGACAGGATGATGACGGCGGCGAGCGTCGGCAGCGCCGTCAACAGGCGGCGCCGGATCAGCTCCAGCATATCAGGATCGCCGGCTGGACGGGAGCGACCCGGCCGCAGCCGGGTCATCCCTGATCAGACGAGGCGTCTGGCCCGTCAGTTGCCGAGCGAGACGCTGGCCGTGTCGTTGGTCGTCGCGGCCGCAGCGAGGATGGTGCGGGTGGTGTTGCCCTTGTCTACGGTCGACTGGCTGATCTCACCGACCGAGGAGCGGATGCCGGGCTCGGGCACGGTCTTGGTCAGGCCGATGATGTCCTTCTCGGTCTGGCTCTTGGGTGCCTGGGTGTTGCCGAACAGCGCCGAGAGCGCCTGCTGGCTCGAATCGGCCTCCTGCGGGCGCGAGGCGCCCGGCTTCGGCGGGACCAGCGCGAAATCGGGCGGGATGGTCAGCGGCGCGCGCTTCGACACCGCGAAGGCATCGAGATTGGACGAGCGGCCGGCCATCACGCCGGGGCGGTCTCCGCGGCTGCACGCCGCGAGCAGGGTCATCGCGACCAGTGCCGAACCCAGAAGCAACTTAGACCGCATCGATATTCTCCGAACCGTCCCGGGACTCGCGCGCGAACAGCGCACGCGCGACCAGGATCACTACGCCAATGGTAATCGCGGCATCCGCGACATTGAAGACCAAAAAGGGATGCCAGTCGCCGATATGCGGATCGAGAAAGTCGGCAACATAGCCGAGCCGTGTCCGATCCGCGATATTCCCCACCGCACCGCCAAGGACGAGCCCCAGCGCCGCGACGTCGATCCGCGCCGTCTCGCGCCACAGCCAGACGATCACGCCGATCGCGATGGCCGAGGTCAGCCCGACGAGAATCCACCGCTCGGCGTTCGATCCGGCGACGAGGAAGCCCATCGAGATGCCGTAATTCTCGACCCAGCGCAGGTCGAAGAAGGGCATGATCGGGATCAGCCCGCGCTGCGGCAGGGCGAGCGGACCCATGATCAGCGCTTTGCTGATCTGGTCTGCAAGCAGGACGAGGACGGCGACGATCAACCCGAAGGCCCGATGGCGTCGCCCGAGGGCGTCAGCCATGGACCACCGTCTCGCACCGGTCGCACAGCGCGCCTTCGGTCGTCACTTCGGGCAGATGCCGCCAGCAGCGGCCGCATTTCTCGGCCTCGGTCTTGGCGACCTCAAAGGCGATCGGGTCGGATCCGGCGGCCAGTTCGGCGGCAGCCGGATCGCCGTCGACGACCTCGACCTTGGCTACGATCGCGATCTCGGCGAAGTCGACCGAACGGAGCAGCGCGGCCTCGGCCGGATCATAGCTGACCGCGGTCACGTCGACTTCCAGGCTCGATCCGATAACCTTCTCGCGCCGCAGCGGCTCGATCTGGCCGGTGAGCTTCAGGCGATAGCGGCGCAGCAGCTCCCACCGCATGCGCAGGTCTTCGTCGCGCCAGCCGACGTCGACTTCGGGCCAGGTCAGCAGGTGGACCGACCCGGCGTCCGGATAGCGCGTCGTCCACACTTCCTCGGCGGTGAAGCAGAGAATCGGCGCTGCGTAGCGCACCAGCGCGTGGAACAGGGTGTCGAGGACGGTACGATAGGCCCGGCGTTTCAGGTCCGACGAGGCGTCGCAGTAGAGCGAGTCCTTGCGGATATCGAAGAAGAAGGCCGACAGGTCGTTGTTCGCGAAATCGCTCAGCGCGCGGGCGTAGCGGTTGAACTCGAACGCGGCGGTCGCCTCGCGCAGTTCCGCGTCGAGCGACGCGAGCAGGTTTAGGACGTAGCGCTCCAGCTCGGGCATGTCCGCCGGGGCGACACGCTCCGACTCGTCGAAGCCTTCGAGCGCGCCGAGCAGATAGCGGAAGGTGTTGCGCAGCTTGCGATAGGCGTCCGAAGTGCCGGCGAGGATTTCCTTGCCGATGCGGACGTCTTCGAAATAGTCGGTCGAGGCGACCCACAGGCGCAGGATGTCGGCGCCGCTCTCGTTGATGATCTTGAGCGGGTCGACGACATTGCCGACGCTCTTCGACATCTTGCGGCCCTGTCCGTCGAGCGCGAAACCGTGGGTCAGCACCGCGTCATAGGGCGCCCGGCCGCGCGTGCCGGCGCTTTCGAGCAGCGACGACTGGAACCAGCCGCGATGCTGGTCCGAGCCTTCGAGATAGAGGTTGGCGCGGGTGCCGGCGCCGTAGCGCGCCTCGACGGTGAAGACGTGGGTGCAGCCCGAATCGAACCAGACGTCGAGGATGTCGTTGACCGGCTCATAATCGGCGGCGTCGTAGTCGGCGCCGAGCAACTGCTGATGGTCGGCGGTGAACCAGGCATCGGCACCGCCGGCCTTGAACGCCTCGACGATGCGGGCGTTGACCGCCGTGTCGCGCAGATAGTCGCCGGTCTTGCGGTCGACATAGAGCGCGATCGGCACGCCCCAGGCGCGCTGGCGGCTGATCACCCAGTCGGGGCGACCCGCGACCATCGCATGGATGCGGTTGCGCGCCTTCTCGGGCACCCAGCGCGTCCGCTCGATCGCATCGAGCGCGGTTTCACGGAGCGTGGCGGCGTTGCTCTGGCTAAGCCCCTCCCCTTCAGGGGAGGGGGTGGGGTGGGGGCCACTCTCCCCACCAACGCCCGACTCTGCGAGACCCTGAGGCCCCACCCCAGACCCCTCCCCTGAAGGGGAGGGGCTCAGGCTGCGGTCCATCGGGATGAACCATTGCGGGGTGCAGCGGAAGATCACCTTGGCCTTGGAGCGCCAGCTGTGCGGATAGCTGTGCTTGAAGTCGGCGCTGGCGGCGAGCAGCGCGCTGGCTTCGTGCAGGTCGGTGCAGATCGGGCCGTCGGGCGCGGTGAACTTGGCGTTGATCACCGAGCCCTGGCCGCCGAGCCACGCCCAGTCGGCGCGGTACTTGCCGTCGCCCTCGACCGCGAACACCGGCTCGATGCCATGCGCCTTGCACAGGAAGAAGTCGTCCTCGCCATGGTCGGGCGCCATATGGACGAGGCCGGTACCCGCATCGGTCGTGACGAAGTCGCCGGGGAGCAGCGGGCGGGGCTTGGCGAAGAAACCGCCAAGCTCGTGCATCGGGTGGCGCGCGATGCTGCCGGCGAGGTCGGATCCCATGCCGCGCCAAAACTCAGCGTGCGAGGTGAATCCGAGGCGCTTGCTTACCGCCTCCAACAGTTGAGCGGCTATCAGAAGCTTCTTGTTGGCGACATTCGCACCGTTCTCGAACGATGTATCGCTGAGGGTTTTGCCCCAGCCAGCTTCGATCAGAACATATTCAACCTCAGGCCCATAGGCGAGCGCCTGGTTGACAGGGATCGTCCACGGGGTCGTCGTCCAGATCACCGCATGGGCGCCGATCAGTTCGGGGATGGGGCTCTCGACGATCTCGAACGCCACGTCGATCTGGGTCGAGGTGATGTCCTCATATTCGACTTCGGCATCGGCCAGCGCCGTCTTCTCGACCGGAGACCACATCACCGGCTTGGCGCCGCGATAGAGCTGGCCGCTCTCGGCGAACTTCAGCAGCTCTCCGACGATTGCCGCCTCGGCGTCATACTTCATCGTCAGATAGGGATCGTCCCAGTCGCCGTCGACGCCCAGCCGCTTGAACTGCTCGCGCTGCACCGACACCCATTTCTCGGCATAGGCGCGGCATTCGGCGCGGAACTGGACCGGGTCGACCTCGTCCTTGTTCAGCTTCTTGGCGCGATAGGCTTCCTCGACCTTCCACTCGATCGGCAGGCCGTGGCAGTCCCAGCCGGGGACATAGGGTGCGTCCTTGCCGAGCAGCGACTGGCTGCGGACGATGATGTCCTTCAGCACCTTGTTCATCGCATGGCCCATGTGGATGTCGCCATTGGCGTAGGGCGGGCCGTCGTGGAGAATGAAGCGCTCGCTGCCTGCGCGCGTCTTGCGCAGCGTCCCGTACAGGTCCTCTGCCGCCCAGCGGGCGAGGATCGCGGGTTCCTTCTGGGCGAGGCCGGCCTTCATCGGGAAGTCGGTCTTCGGCAGGAAGACGGTGGTGCGATAGTCGGGTGCTGCGTCGGTCATTCGAAGATCTGTTCCACAGGCCGCCGGTCAGGCGCGGCGCCGAGACGGTCTCGGCAGCGTCGGACAGGATCGGGGTTTGCGGGCAGGCCCTACGCGACCGGGCTGGACGCGGCAAGTATCCGCTTGGCTTCGGCGCAGTCGCGGTCCATCTGCGCGGTCAGCGCCTCGAGGCTGTCGAACTTCGCTTCGGGCCGGATATAGGCGATCAGCTCGATCTCGATCGGCTGGTCGTAGAGGCTTTCGGCGAAGTCGAAGAAGAAGACCTCGAGCAGCTCCTTGGGCGGGTCGAAGGTCGGGCGGATGCCGACATTGGCCGCGCCATCGATCACGCGCCCGTCGGGCAGGCGACCGCGCACCGCATAGATGCCGTAGCGCGGGCGCAGATAGCGATCGAGCGCGATGTTCGCGGTCGGATAGCCGATCGTGCGTCCCACCTTGTCGCCATGCTGGACGGTGCCGGCGATGCGGAAGGGGCGGGTCAGAAGGCGCGCGGCCTCCTGCGGATCGCCCTCGGTCAGCGCGGCGCGGATGCGGCTCGACGAGATCGGCCCCTTGTCGTCGCTGACCGGGCCGATCGCGGCGGTGGTCATGCCGTGGCGCGCGCCGATCTCGGACAGTATCGCGACATTGCCCGAGCGGCCCTTGCCGAAGGTGAAATCCTCGCCGGTCACGACATGGGCCGCGCCTGCGCGGCCGATCAGCAGGTCGGAGACGAACTCCTCGGGGGTGAGACTGGCGAGCGTCCCGTCGAAGCGGAACACCAGCATCGCGTCGGCACCCGCCTCGGCGAACAGACCGGCGCGCTGTTCGAGCGTGGTCAGCCGGAAGGGCGGTGCGTCGGGACGGAAGAAGCGGACCGGGTGCGGATCGAAGCTGGCGACGAGCACCGGACGTCCGGTCGCGCGGCCATGCGCGATCGCCGCGCCGACGACCGCCTGATGCCCCCTGTGGAAGCCGTCGAAATTGCCTAGGGCCACCACGCCCCCGCGCAGATGCGCGGGCACGGGGCGGTCGCATGTCAGCCGCTCCATGCGCCGCCTATAGAAAGGGGCGGACGCCCGCGCAATCAGCGCCTGACCAACGTCACGAAAGTGTAGGCCGGCCGTCCGCCCTCGGCGGGATGCGCCTCGCGCGCGGCTTCGGCCCAGAGAGCGGGATCAAAGGGCGGGACGATCGTATCGCCCTCCGGCTCCAGGTCGACCTCGGTCAGCTCGATCCGGTCGGCGTGGTCGAGCGTCAGCGCATAGATCTCGGCGCCGCCGACGACCGACAGGCGTGGGGCGTCGCCTGCCGCCGCGATCGCTTCCTCCACGCTGTGGAC
>NZ_JAGMXV010000161.1 GCF_018006725.1 Rhizorhabdus sp. | reverse complement strand
CGGCGCGGTGGACTGGCCGAGACCGTCCGGGGTCGGTTCGCTGCCGGTGTCGCTGACGCTGCTGCCATCGGCCCCGAAGGGCGGCGCGATATCCTCGTCCGACTTGATCCCGAGCGCGGACGTCACGTCGCGGCGCTTCTGGGCGCGCTGCCACACGACATTGTACGAGCCGTCGTCCTGGCGGAACGCCGAGACCTGGAGCGGCTGCGCCAGCGAGGGATCGTCGATGCGGCCGTTGAGGAACGCCTCGCCGGTGTTGGTCGAGGTGAGTTCGAAGAAGGCCCCGACCTGCACCCACGTCCGGCTCGGGGTGAGCGCGTGGATTTCGTAGCGCGGCGCGCGCGGGTTGGCGGAATGCACCGGCTTCAGCGCGATCGTCATCGCCACTGCCAGCGTCGAAATGCGGCCCATGAAAATGCCCGCGTCGTTCTGCTTGATCGATCCGATGTTCATGTCGTGTCTCCGTGAGATTGTGCGTCTGGACCCCTTGTCCTCGACACTTTCTCCCATCCTCCTCCTCTCCCCGGCCCCTTGGCCGGGCAGGGCGCGAAAGCGCCCCTCACCGAACGCGTTCTTCACGCGGACGGTGGTGCGATCCGGCCATGCCGGGGAGAGTTTCAGTTGGGCAGATGTCCTGCGATCAGCGCGCTATCTGCCGGGTCAAGGCAGTGCCGATATCGGCATGCGCGGCGACAAGGGCGCCGATCGCGCGCGAAACGACAGCGCTCGCTTCGTCGTCGGGCGTCATGCACCAGCGTTTGCCTGCGTGTCGGATGTCGATCAGTCGATCGGTCCGGTTGTCTATGCCGAACGTATAGCCGTCGCGCTCGCTGACGCCCGCAACCGTGACGTCGGTGGTTTTCTGCATGACAGCGACGATGGGCGGGATCGCGGGCGTCAGCGTCACGATGTCGACGATTTCGGCAGGTGGGACCTTCGCGGGTGCAGGCGGCTTGCCGAGACGGGGCATCGCAGGGATGGGCACCAGGCCATTTACGGCGTCCTGGGCCATGTCCGCTGCCATCGCGGTTGCCATAAAGATCGCGGTGCGCGCGAGATCGTGAGCGATGGCCTCGCGATGCGCGTCGGAGAGCGTCGGCAAAAGATGGCAGAGTTTGGTGTCGAGCGCGAAGGCGACGGGTTCGGCATTGGGATCGATGCACATGGGTCATGACCTTTCGGCAGAGATCCGGACCCCATGTCCGGATTGCCGATCCGCTCCCCCTTCCCTGCCGGCGCAGCCGGTTCCGGCATCGTTCGACGATGCCGGGGCGACGATAAGGGTCAGCCAGAGGGATGTGTGGGATGTTCGAGCGGAGGATGCTCGGACAGATGCCTGCGGGCCGTCGCGAGCTTGCGCAGCGTCGAGGCGAGAAAGAGTCCGTGCGACGTCTGGGGATCGACCAGTCCGGCGCGTTTGTTGAGCCGCGTCTCGTGATGTCGGATCGCGTCGACTGCGACCATGATGTCGTCGAGCGTCAGTGCGACGACCGTGCAGGTGACAGGCAAGGGCACGTTGCGCAGCGCGAAGGCGAGAAAATGGGGTGCGACCGGCAAATGGTGGGCGAGTGCCAGTTCGACGGCGTGTCGCAGCTGGTCCCTGTCGTGTACCAGTTCTTCGAGCAGCCGCGACGCCGGCATCGCGGGAACCGCGCGGAACGCGCCATGTTCGAGCGTGATGGCGATGGGATCGCTCGAGGCGAGACCGATGACATGCTCGGAAAGGATGGCGATGACATCGCCCTCCTCGATGCAGGGTGTGTCGAGGCAGGCGTCATACGCCGCTTCGCTGCTGTCGTAATAATGGACGCGGTACATGGCGCTGTTCCTTTCGAGCTGGGAGGGATCAGGCGTAGCGGGGGCGCTCGGCGGGAAAGCGCGCGGGCGGCAGTCCGGAAAAAACGAAGGCCCGATAGCGTCCGCCGCTATAGGTGACCGAGCTGACCGGCGTGCGATGGCGCTGGAGGCGTGCGAGAAGGCGGTTGGCGCGGTGCATCGCGTCGATCGCGGTCCGTTCGTCGAAATGGAGCGCGATCGCGCGGACGAAAGTGCCGGTATCGTAGAACCAACCGCCCTCTTCAGGGCCGCCATAGGCGCGATCGATCTCGTAGAAGGCAAGGATGCTGCGCATGGGGGACTCCGTTGTTGCCGGGGCTGGAATTCATCCCCGATCCAAGTCCCTCGCTTCCCTCTTCCTTCGGTCAGGCGTCCGATGGTGCCGTCGTGGGGACGGTCATGACGCATCGGTCCGTTGGCGACGTATCGCAGCCTCGGCATGGAGACTGTCAACCAGATCGTTGCGGTCCGAGCGGATCTCGCTGTCGGGATCGGCGATGACCGCTGCGGCGCGGTCGAGCAGGTCGGCAAGGTCGCGATCCTTCCTGCCGCCATCGGGCCGTGTCGGGTGCGCAGCTTCTTCCCCGGCCTTGTCGAGCGAGAGGACCAGGATCGTTGGCTTGCGGGCCTCGTCGAGAGAGCGGCTATCGGCGACGAAGCGTCCGCCGCGGGTTATCGCAAAGGCGTTGAACGTCGGCGAGACCCCGCCGTCGGCGTTGGGAATATGGGTGCCGCGGTCGTGGAACTGGATGTCGATGAACCGGGGCGGTCCGCCGTAAGTCTTTTCGAGAAAGCAGAAGGTGACGCGGCGACCCTCGCTTGTTCTTGCGGTGATGGTGAACGCCCCGTCGGGGACGTCGATCGCCTTGTGCGGGACATCGTTGAACCCGGCAAAGCCGATGGCGAGGGCATCGGCCCGGCTCATGAGGGTCGTGCGGCTGAGCGGAACAGGAAAGTGTCGTAAGGGTCGATATTTCTTTTCAAAAGTCCCATTCGGAATTAGGTTGGCGTAGCGGCCTGAGACCGCCGTTGGCGACGGCGTCGGGCACGGAGAAGTCGTAGCGCCCGAGGAAATTGATGTGACGCCAGGATATCGGCGAAAGTCGGGCGATATCGGCGGGCAACGCGGGTGTCCCTGCATCCCCGAGTTGGCGCACGGCTTCCTGCATGTAGACGGCGTTCCAGTGGACGATGGCGTTGAGGGCGAGACCAAGGACGCCAAGCTGCTCACCTTGGCCTTGGCGCAGAGGGCTTCTGATTTCGCCGCGGTCGCCGTGATGGACGCGCCGCCCGAGCTTGTGGCGCAACTCCTGCCGGTTGAGCTGAAACAATATCCGACGCCGGAATGGTCGGTCGTCGATGTAGCGCAGGATGTGCAGCGTCTTGATGATGCGCCCGAGTTCGGACAGGGCCTTGGCCAGCGTCGTCGGGCGGTCTTTGACCTGCAGCATGCGCATGACGCCTGCGGCCTTGAGGTGACCAAGCTTGAGCGATCCGGCCAGGCGGATCAGGTCCGGCCAGTTTTCCCGGATCAGAGCGATGTTGATCCTGCCCCAGGCGAGCGCATCGAATTGTCCGTAAGTCGCCTGGCGGTCGATCCGCCAGAGCTTCGCGCCGCCGATGTCCGCCAGACGCGGACTGAAACGGTAACCCAGGAGCCAGAACAGGCCGAAAATGGCGTCGGAATAGGCGGCGGTGTCGGTCATAATTTCCAGAGGTTCGAGCTCGGTTTCCTGCTCCAGCAGGAGAGCCAGGACGACCAGGCTGTCGCGCAAGGTGCCGGGGATGACCGCGCCGCCCAGACCGCTGAACTGATCGGAGATCATGTTGTACCAGGTGACGCCGCGCTCCTGGCCATAATATTTGGGGTTGGGACCGGCGTGTATGGCGCTCGACGGAGCGACAAAACGCATGCCGTCGGCGCTGGCCACCTCGCCGGCGCCCCAATGTTGGACGATATCCAGACGACTGTGCGCGGCAACGATCGCGGCGTTCGCCGCGGCGATGGTTTCGGGGCGAATGAAATTCTGACTGACCCAGGAAAGCCGGTCGCGCCGCAGCGCCGCAAATTCCGGGCGGACCACCGGCTCAAGGCCGATGTTGCAGGCACCGCCGACCAGGACCGCGCACAGGCTTGTTTCGAAATGCTCGACGGTGGCCTGACGCTCGCTCAGATGGCTAAAGGATTTGGCAAATCCGGTTCGCGCCATGACTTCAAGAAAGATGTCCGGCATGCCCGCTTTCGGCATGCGGGTCTGGATGGCGGCGCGAAGCGCACGCAGGCTCTCGGGTTCATCGAGCTTATCGAGGGGCGTGACGACGATCCCGGTCTTGCCGGCGACCGTCTCGAACCGCAGGTCCGGATTGTCGACGCTGCGCGCGGCGACATGGCGATATGCCTCGTCGAGCAGGCGCGAGAGACCGTCGATCTCGCTATTGGCGTCGAGGGATCGGCCCAGCGCGCGTGCGACCATCAACCTGGACGTGTGCCAGCTCTCGCCCTCGAGCATCCCGCGCCGGGGATCGCCGTATCGGATGCCCGGCGTGGCGAACACGTCGCGACGCTTGATCGCGAGACGCCACGCATCGATGATCGCGAAGACATAGGCTTTCGGGTCATGCACCCTGCCGTCATGATCCAGGACCTGTTGCCGCCACGCCTTCGGGATCGCGGCGGTCGGTGCACCGCGCATCCTGGCGAGCGACGACCAGTCGTCCACGCCCTTGAGGTAGCTTATCGCGGCCTTGACGGCTTTGCCGCCCGGGGCGGCATCGGTCTCGATGCGGGTGACGACTTCGCGAAACAGTCGTCGGGCGCTCCGCCATTTCGTGCGCAGTTGGTCGTAGGGCTTTGTGTCAACAGGCCTGGCGATTGCCTCCACCTTAGCCATGGCCGCCTCGATATCGGGCCTAGGCAATTGCTCGAAGAGCGTGTCCCGCCATTCGGAAAGGGGCAAGGCGTCGTCGGTCAATACCAGCAGACCCACCCTATGAAGCAGCATCGCAGCGCCATCGAGATCGCGCAGGCTGCGCAGCCGGGCCTGCTTGTCGGCGGCTTCGGCTCCCTTGACCATGTCCGCGAGCAGCGCCTCGGCCAGCTCGGCTGCATCGTCCTGAGCGGCCGCTTCGAGCGTATGAAAGAGCGCGGCTATGGTCGCGGTTCGACGCGGCTCCTGAAGAACGGCGATGGCCGACGGCTTGCCAACGCGCGCCACCCGCGCGAGCCGCTCAAGGCTTGTGGCGGGAACGCCCCGTGGCGGCGATGGCCGCAGATTGAACGCGCGGACCGCATCGAGCCGATCGAGGTGGCGGTAGAGTTCGGTCGGCATGCGCTTGGAGGGAATGGTGCGCAGCGCGTCCAGGGCGGCGAACGTCGACGTGTCCCCTTCGTCAAACAGCGCGGCGATGCGTGCGCGCTGGTCATCGCTCAGAGAGGCGACCAGATTCCGCCAAAGCCGGGTGCGCGCACGATCGCGGATTCTGCCGACCAGGCGCTCGAGCACCGTGACGCCCGGCAGCAGCACCTTGTTGGCGATCAGCCAGGCGGCCGCGCGATCGATCAACGGGGCGGGTCGATCATCACCGCTCCAGCACAGGGCGTAGAGCCACCGCGTCAGCCGGAAACGCGCCACCGCGTTGTCGCCAAAGTCCGTGAAGCCGCAATGCGTCCGGATAAGCGCGAGGTGCCGTATGCGTCGGCTCCCCTGAAAATACGCATGCACGCCGGTGGTGGGCTCAAGGTCCAGCTGCTCGATCACGATCGCCAACACCGACGCCGGGATCTCCGCGGCCGAAATGGGAAATGCGCCCAGAAATCGGACGCTCGTCAGCATCACGGCAAAGCCGAGCCGATTGTGGTCGCCGCGCAGAGTTCCAATGAGGTCGCGATCGGTTTGGTCAAAATGGAAATATCGCGCAAGCTGGTCGGCCGACGGTTCGCCGTCGAAGCGAGCAAACCTCTGACGCTGGGCGTCAGTGAGGTGACGGGTCGGCATACTGTGCGAAACTTTCAACTTTTGCGAAGGCGGAGGGCGGCACCAGGAAACAAGGGCAATTTCTTCGCAAAACATATGTGCGAAACAAAGTCCTTTTGCAGTAACTTTCGCACGCTACTCGGAGCGGCCGCATGAAACTGGGCTACGCACGCGTTTCCACCGAGGACCAGAACCTCGACATCCAGCGCGGACGGCTCTCGCAGGCCGGTTGCGAAATGATGTTCGAGGAGAAGATATCGGGGACGGCGCGCGGTCGCCCCGAGCTCGAAAGGCTGATGGCGCACCTGCGCAAGGACGACGTGCTGGTGGTCGCACGCCTCGACCGCCTGGCACGATCCACGATCGATCTCCTGCACATTGCGGAACGCATCAAGGAAAAGCAGGCTGGATTACAATCGCTTGATGAACCCTGGGCCGACACCACGTCGCCCTCCGGCGTGATGATCATGACCGTGTTCGCCGGCATCGCCCAGTTCGAACGGTCCCTCATCCTGAAGCGAACCGACGAGGGGCGAAAGGCTGCGAGGGCGCGCGGCGTGGCCTTCGGACGCCCAAAGAAAATGCGACCCGATCAGGCCGCGCTCGCCCGCCAGCTCGTGCTCGACGGCAAGTCCATCAGCGCCATCGCGAGAACCTTCAACGTCCACCCGGCAACCATCTATCGCTGTATCGAGCCAAACAGTTCCTTATAACACTTTCCTGTTCCGCTCAGCCGCACGACCCGAAGACCAGGGGCCTATCAGATTGTAGGTTTCGAGCGCCTCGTAGCGCGCCTTGCCGTTGGCAAAGCGCTTGGCCCAGCGATCGAACAGATCACCCGCAGCGCGGCGGACGATCGTGAGGGGCAGACCTGCCAGAGCGGCAAGATCCTCAACCGTCGCCGGGGTCTCGTCCCATTCGGCGCGGCCGAGATCGGCATGGAGGGCAAGGCGACGTTCACGGGGGTGACCGAGTGCGTCGAGCAGCGGGTTGACCGTGAACATCGCGGCCGAGCTGTCCTTGCCGCCCGAAAGGTTGAACACGACCCATGCGCCTGCTGCGATGGCCTCGAGCATGGCGGGAGGCAGTGCGATCGCGGGCAGACCGGATATGCGATGCGATGTATCGGTGTCGAGCATGGCCGATCAGGCCGCGAGGTTTTGCGGAAGTGCCATCCAGTCGAATTCTTCGAATGGCACGTTTTCCCAGGATGCGGCGCGCGAGGGATGATAGACGCTCGCGTGGCAGAGCAATCCGAGACTTTGGGTCGCATCGTTCCAGAAGCCGATATCGCCGCTCGAGGGATCGCGAACGGCGAGCACGACGCCATCGACGCCACTGTCTGCCCCCGCTTCGATGCGGTGCAGTGCGCGCTCGAGGATCGTCTGGGTCGAATGGAAGCGGACGCCGTCCCCTGTGACGACGACACACCCTCCGGCAAATTCGCCGGGACGAAGCCGGTCGCAGTCCGACACCCAGGCAAAGCCGCAGGGAAGCGCGGATTTGCATGCTGCCAGGAGCAGGTTGGCGACCTGTTCGACGCCGAACTGTTCGCCGCTGAACGTGACTTGTGCGTCGTTGGCGTCGTTCGACTGGATGTCGATGGCGCAGTCGAGACAGGGGAAGCCAGGATCGGGAAAGATCGCGAGGAAGGTTCCGAACTTCGAGGCGCCTTCGGGGGGGAAGACAGCCCGAAATGCCGGATCGAGGGCGTCATATTGCCGCGCAAGATCCTCGTCCTCGCCGCCTGTGTCGAGAATCCCGCAGGCTTGCTCGGCGACGCGAAGGAGCATGGCGTCGGCATGGCTCATGAGGATGGTGAAGGCGGCTTTGGTGTAAGTGTTCGCCATGATGCTGATCTCCGTCCGGGTTGGGAACAGGCGCGGTCAGGCGCTTTCGACGTCGGACAGACGCGCGCGTGCGGCCGCGGCCTCGTCCGGGAAGGCGCCTGCAAGGTTGGTGTGGAGGGTCTCGAAATCGGGGACCGGGAAGCGCCCGTCGGGACGCGGGCGAGTGATGAGCAGGGCGCTCACGACCGCGGCGGTGGAATCGGGATGCACGATCCGGGGGGTTTCGCCGTCATGGATGACAGGCGCGCTGAAGCCGGCTTCGAGCCAGGTGCCAAGGCCCTCCTCGACCTGTTCGGCATAGGCACAGACGGCCTCGTCGGTCTCGTCGTCGATGTGCAGGACGAGCGTGACGTAGCGGCCGAAATCGTGGGCGTTTGACAGGGCAGCGAGACGGCAGCCGGGAGGCGGCGCGCCGTAGCGCGCGATCAGCGCGCATTTGTAGGTTGCGATTTCGAGGCGGTTGAGCGCGTCGAAGTCGGGCGATTGGCCAAGCTGCGCGCAATCCTCGTTAGTGGGACCGGCACCGAGGTCGATGACATGGGGCATGGGGTTCTCCGTCGATCGCTATTGATCGATCGCGCCCATCCCCCTCACCTTCTGCCCGGAGGCTCAGTCGCCAAAGAGGCGCCGCTTCATCGCGATCTGCGCCGGTCCATCCTTTGCGCCGAGCGTTTTCAGCCGGTCGGTTTCGAGAATGCGGCCAAGGTCGGCAGGAAGCCGCGCCCAGCGTGACGCGATCGCGATGGCGTCGGAAGCCGATTTCAGCTCGCCAGGTTCCGTCCCGTGCCAGACAATCGTGTCATCCTCGCCATCGAGATGGGGATGCCGTCGTAGAACCTGAACGAAGAAACTGTTCAATGGCCGGTCCCAACCGATGCTGACGCTGATATCGGGTTCGATGCCGGTAAAATCGTGACGGCTCATGTCGCGTCTCCTTGGAAGGTCAATTCCTGACGAATGTTTCCGCCTCACGCCGCAGAATGCCGGGTGACGAAAACCGATCCTGTGTCGTGCCGTTCACGCCTTGGGACAGGCGATCGCGAATGACGTCGCTTCGGCGTGGATAGGCAAGTCGAGGCAGGTCCTGGCCTGTTCGGCGCGCGTCACGGGTCAACTCGAAGCAATAGGTAAATAGCGGGCTTTGCCGATCGCGCGTGAGGATGCCGCGGTTGGTCAGGCGGGTGAGCCAGTCGGCGGGATGTTCGCCGGACATGGGCGCAGGCGCGCCAAGATCCACAAGGTGGGCGATTGCGCCGCCATGTCCTGAATCGAGTGAGCGGATTTTGGAGAGGGCGCGCCCGGATATCGTTTGCCCCGCGAGGCGCAGGACAGTCCTCGGCCTCGTTGTGCCCCGATAGGCCCCGGAGAGAGCGGCATAGACGACGCCGCAATGACCGAAGGCAGGGTCGGAAAAGCTGACGACGGCATCGATGGCAGGTTTGGCCTGGCGCAACAACCTGAAGGCACGGGCTGTAAAGAAGCTCTCGCCGTTGGCTGCGACACTGGGCAGGCACAGGAGACGCTGAAGGACGCAGCCGCGTGCAGCATCGGCATAGCCGGTGTGCCGGCAAATCACCGCGTTGCTCGCGGGTACGCCGAAGACGATCAGACCCACGAGCGAGGAACGCCCCGCGGCGCCCGGGCCGAACAGGCCGCACGCCAGCTGGGCGGCGGGATAGCGTGGCAGGTAATGATGATCGGCGAGGAACGCCCTGGCGATCTCGTGGCTGACGACATCGACGGCATAGCGCGACGGCTCGATCACCGTGTCGTTCGAGACGAAGAGGCTGCGCCGGTCGCGCCAGCGTTGTGAACGGGTGGTGAGCATGGGATCGTCCTTGGGCCCTGGAGCGTGTCAGGCAACGTAGCGCGGCGTCTCGGGCCGCCGGCTGTGCCAGATGTCGGCGGCCCAGCCCTCGACCCAGGCATCTGTTATCGCGTCATGGTCGAGCTCGCCGGTTTCTATAAGGTCGCGGATTTCCGCCCGCGCCTGCGCGATGGCTTGTTCCCAGGGATCGAGCGGCGGGGGCCGGACCGGGATGTCTGCGGCCTCGGTCAAGAAGCGCGGGGGTTCGAGCAGGCGCGCGCATTGGGTTCGATACCAGCGGTCCATGAAGTCGGCTGCAAGCCGGTCCGTCTTGGAGATGCGATGCCGCAGGGCATGCCTTCGAGCCGCGATGCCCCATCCCTGGCTGTCGATCGAGGCAATCCAGCGTGCGAAGGGCGCAAGATAAGGCAGAGCGTCGCCCTTGACCCCGAAGAGATGTGCCTTCGTCCCGATGGGCAGGATATGGGTGAGCCGCTCGACGACGGCGATCAGTCCCTGAGGTCCGTGGGTCGGCCGACGGCACATGCTGCCGATACCGATGACCGAGCCGGGAAGGACGATCGCGTCGATGGAATCGAGCGATCGGGCATAATCGTCGGGCTCGCGGCCCTGGATCACCGGCATGAACCGTTGGCGGATGCCGAGATCGCCGGCGCGTGCGAAGCATTCGCGGTTGGTCGCGGCAGTGCGCGCGACGCGGTCGAGAACCTCTTCCCGGTCATGGGCGACTTCGTGCTCGCAGCAGTAATCGACCGACGATATGCGCCGAAAGGGATAGGATGCGGCCAGGGTCATATAATCGGCGATCGACCATGGCAGGCCGCGGTAGCGCACCATCATGGTGTAGCCTGCGGAATCGAGGTCGAGACTTGCGAGGTCTCTCGCATTGGCGAGGGTCCCGGTTCGCCATCCGGACCATTGCCGCCAACCATCGGCCTTGCGCCAGCGCGACAGGCAATTGGCTGAGATCAGAACGGGCGCGCACAGCGCGGCAGCGCGCGCCAGAAGCGGGCCGTTCGCCAGATGGGGGAGGCCAAGGACGATTTCGATCGTCACAGATCCTCCCGCAGCATGAGCGTCAGCACGCGGCGCGTGATGCGCGCGTCGGCGGGGTCCTGCGAACCATATTCGAGGTGTTCGTCATAATAGTCGATCGAGAAGAAGACGCGGACGTCGCCAACGGTAAACTCGCCGCGATTGCGCTCCTTGTCGCGGGGGTCGAACGTGCAGCGGCGCAGGGCCTGGAGGAGATGGGCCTGCGCGATCGCCTCGGATGCAGGCGTATCGCCGGCAAGAGCGCCGAGGCAGGTGCGGGTGACGACGATGCGGGCGGTGCGATCGAGGCCTTGGCGGCAACGGTCGTTGAGGCGGCCTATGGTGTCGATGCGCGTATCGGTGGCGGCGCAGATCATGATCGATCCTTCCGTTTGCAGGGTTGGTTTTGCGAAATGCGGTCAGGCGGCGATCGCGTGCGCGGGTCCGCGGCCTCGTTGTGGGAAAGCGGCATGGAAGCGATCGAGCCAGTCGGTCATCGTCGGTCGCTCGCCGATGGGTATCTGGCCCGCAACGTCCTGGAACCGGATGAGGTCTGTCGGCGCGTCGCGCACGATGCGGTCGATTTCATCCGGGGGAAGCAGCTGCTCGGCCCGAATGAAGAGCGTCATCGAGCCGGGCCGCGCCCTGGTCGTCCTGCGCCACAGACCTTCGACGGTATGCAGTCGCGGCGCGGCGCGCGCCTCGACGAGAACGATGAGGCGCAGGCACCATGCGGGAAGCGCGCGGATTTCCTCGGGCCGGTTGGCGATGCACAGCCATTATGTCGCCATTGAGACGATCCATTCCCTTTGACGGGATAAGGATATTGTCCCATTATCGATCGGGTCGGGGCAATAAAATGGAAACGCCCAGTGTCATGTCGAGGGTTCAGTGCATCTTTTCCC
>NZ_JAGMXV010000160.1 GCF_018006725.1 Rhizorhabdus sp. | reverse complement strand
GCCCAGCCCCGAGCCGCTCAAGCGCGTCGTTCCGCTCGACATCTTCCCGACGAGCATCCTGGCGTCGTCGCTGGTCAAAAAGAGCTATTCGGCCAATTATCCGGGCGAGTTCGGCGGTGGCGTGATCAACCTCACCACCAAGGCGATCCCGAAAGAGCCTTTCCTGTCGATCGGCGGCTCGATCGCCGGCAACACCGAGACGACCGGCCAGCTCGGCTATACCTATTATGGTTCGGACTATGACTGGTTCGGCTTCGACGACGGCACCCGCGACATTCCGGGCGGCCTGAAGTCGGCGATCAAGTCCTCGGGCACCAAGCCGATCGTTCAGGGCAGCGACTATAGCGCCGCCGATCTGCAAGGCTTCGCGGCCAGCCTGGCCAATGCCAGCACCTCGCTGCTCCAGCGCAACCGGAACATCCCGGCGAATTTTTCGGCCGATCTGACCGGCGGCACCGCGATGGACACCGACAGCGGCCGCATCGGCATCCTCGCAGGCCTCGGCTTCAGCAACAGCTGGCGCACCCGCGACGTGCTGCAGCAGTCGTCGATCGACCCCGATCTGGCCGGTATTCCGCAGACGCAGTTCCAGACCGTCATCACCGAGAATCACATCACGGTGAACGGCCTGCTCGGCCTCGGCGCCGAAGTGAACGACCACAAGTTCCGCTGGACCAATTTGTTCATCCGCGACACGGTCAAGCAGGGCCGCCTGTCGTCCGGCTTCAACCGCAACGTTGAGGATCAGGAAGCCAATCAGCCGGCCTCGCTGATCCGCCAGAACACCTACTGGTTCGAGCGCCAGCTGATCGACACCCAGGCGGTCGCCGAACTCCGCTTCGACAAGCTCAGCATCGACCTGCGCGGCACCTATGCCAATTCGCAGCGCGAGAGCCCCTATGAGCGCAGCTTCAGCTATAATTACAATGCTGGCGTGGGCGATTATATCAACAACCTCGCTTCGGGCGGCCAGTCGGCCGACATCGCCTTCAGCGACCTGAACGAGGACGTCTACGCGGCCAGCGGCGACCTGTCCTACAAGCTCGATGGCGCGCTGCGCGGCACGATCTCGGCGGGCTATTCGTTCAACGACACGAAGCGCCAGTCGGACCGCTATCAGTTCCAGTTCTTCCGGCCTGCCGGCGCTCTGGATCAGGCCGTGGCGCAGCTGCGCCCCGACTATCTGCTGTCGGACTATAATATCTACACCTACAACATCCAGCTGCGCGACGTGTCGGGCGCGGAAGGGTCTCGCGCCTATCGCGCGGGCCTGCGCATCCACGCCGGCTACGGCCAGGCCGAGATCGAGGCGACCGACAAGCTGCGTGTCCAGGCGGGTGTCCGCTATGAGGATGCGGAGCAGGTCGTCACCCCCGACGCCGGACCGGGCACCACCCTGTCGAAGAGCTATTTCCTGCCGGCGCTGACCCTGACCTATAATTTCAGGGACGACATGCAGTTCCGGGTGGCCGCCTCGAAAACGATCGCCCGCCCGCAGTTCCGCGAGCTGGCACGCCAGATCTATCAGGACTTCGATAGCGATCGCCAGTTCACCGGCAATCCCTTCCTGACCGACTCGCAGCTTTACAACGCCGAAGCGCGCTATGAGTGGTATTTCGACCGCAACCAGCGCTTCTCCGTGGCTGGTTTCTTCAAGAAGATCGACAACCCGATCGAGGCCGCAGCCTTCTTCGCGGGCGGCGGCGCGCTGCGGACCGGCTTCGCCAATGCGCCCGAAGCGCAGCTTTACGGTGCCGAATTCGAACTCGAGAAGCATTTCCCGCTCGACTTCCTGAGCGGCGACTTCTTCGCGACCAAGCGCATCGTCACGATCGCCAACTATACCTTCACCAAGTCGAAGCTGAAGGTCGACGACTCCACCGTGATCGGTCCCGATCTGTCCCCGGTCGCCGCCAGCACGCTGTTCCGCGACGGCGCGCCGCTGACCGGTCAGTCAGACCATATCGTCAACCTGCAGCTGAGCTTCGAGGATACGGAAAGCCTTTCGCAGGTCACCGCCCTGCTCAACTATTCGAGCGAGCGCGTCACCAATCGCGGTCCGATCCAGGGCACCTCGCGTCAGCCCGACATCAAGGAACGCCCGGGCTTCCGCTTCGATCTCGTCGGCCGCCAGGGCTTCAAGCTGCTGGGCACCGACATGGAGCTTAAGATCGAGGCCCGCAACCTGACGGGTACCGATTATCGCGAGTTCCAGAAGTCGGGCAGCAACATCATCTATCTCAACCGCTACGAAATCGGCCGGACCTTCTCGCTGGGTCTGACCGCAAACTTCTGATCGACGAGACAGCGAAGGGGGCGCGGAGGCGACGGCTTCCGCGCCCTTTTTCGTGCCTGAAACGGGCCACAGCTTGCACCCCGTCCAGGCCACCTCTATGCTATTGCTAATCGCTCTCATTTACCGGTTGGCAGATTTTTGACCCGCTCCACGATCCGCGTCTGGTTCCTCGTGCACAAATGGACGAGCATCCTCTGCACGGTCTTTCTGCTGATGCTGTGCATCACAGGCCTCCCGCTGATCTTCCACGACGAGATCGACAGTCTGACCGAAGGCGCCGCGACTCCGGCGGGACCGCCGTCGTCGGGCACCGATCCGCGACTTCTTTCGCTCGACACCATGCTCGCCAAAGCGCTGGCCGCTCGACCCGGCGAAGTTCCGGTCTTCATGGCGTTCGACAATGACCGCTCGTCGATGACCGTCACCACCGCCCCGGCCCCCGACTCGCCGACCGGGCAGATGACAGTTCAGCTGTGGAATCGGTTTAGCGGCGCGCCCGAAGGCAAGCTCGACGAAGACGGCGTGATGCATTTCCTGCTCCAGCTGCACACCGACATGTTCCTCGGGCTGCCGGGCATGCTCTTCCTGGGACTGATGGGCCTGTTCTTCGTCGCGGCGCTCGTCTCCGGCGTCGTTCTCTATGCGCCCTTCATGCGGAAACTGCCCTTCGGCACGGTGCGCACGCAGCGCAGCACCCGCCTCAAATGGCTCGACTATCATAATCTGCTGGGGGTCACCGCGCTGGCCTGGATGGCGGTCGTAGGCCTCACCGGGGTGATCAACACGCTGGCAACTCCGATCCTCCAGACGTGGCAGTCGACCGAGCTCGCCGCGATGACCAAGGCTTATGGCGACAGAAAGCCACTCGACCCGTCGCGATACGGCTCGCTCGACAAGGCGATGGCCGAGGCACGAAAGGTCCTGCCCGGCAACAATCCGCAGTTCATCGCCTTTCCCGGCGGCAGCTACAGCAGCAAGCATCATTATGCCGTCTTCTTCCAGGGCGCGACCCCGCTGACCGAGCGGGCGCTGACGCCCGCGCTGATCGACGCGGAAACCGGAAGCCTCACCGATGCGCGCCCGATGCCGTGGTATGCGCTGGCACTCAGCTATTCGCAGCCGCTGCACTTCGGCGATTATGGCGCGCTGCCGCTCAAGATTCTGTGGGCGCTGCTCGACCTGTTCACGATCCTTATCCTCGGCTCGGGACTCTATCTGTGGCTCGGCAAGCGCCACGTCTCGCTCGAATCGCGGCTGCGCGAGGTCGAGACGGGCGGCGCCATGATCGCCGGCGCATGAAGGCTGGCAAGTCCCTCGCCACGATCTTCGCCGTGCCACTGCTGCTGGCCCTGCTCAGCATCGTCGGCCTCGTCGCGGCTCTGACCGGCGACGGCTGGCGCGACGCTCTGTCCTGGGGCGCGCTTGCCAGCCCGATCGCCGCGATCCTGTGGGCCTGCGCCCGACGGCGCGCCTGACGCCCGCAATCATCAGAAAACGAAGATATCGTTCGAAAGGGAACCCCGTGACCGCATCCAAGCTTCGCTCCCTCCTGCTGACGGCGGTGGCCAGTGGCGCACTGGCCACGACCGGCGCCGCCTTCGCCCAGCAGGCGGGGCCCGAGGAAAATCGCGACATCATCGTCACCGCGCAGAAGGCCAACCAGACGGAGGTGACCCGGCGCGGCAGCCTGGGCGTGCTGGGCGACCAGGATGCGGCCGACGTCCCCTTCTCGATCAAAAGCTACAATGCGGCGCTCATCCTCAACCAGCAGCCCCAGACGCTCGGCCAGGTGCTGGAGAATGACCCCTCGATCCGCATCACTTATGGTTTCGGCAATGCCGCCGAGCAGTTCGTGATCCGTGGCTTTCCGGTCTTCGGCGACGATGTCGGGCTGGACGGCCTCTATGGCATCGCGCCGCGCCAGCTTATCGCACCCGAACTCTATGACTCGGTCCAGGTGCTGAACGGCGCCAGCGCCTTCCTCAACGGTGCGGCACCGGGCGGGTCGAGCCTGGGTGGCAGCGTCAACCTGATTCCCAAGCGCGCGACCCAGGACCTGACCCGCGTGACAGCGAATTATACGGCAGACTCGCATATCGGCGGCAGCTTCGACGTGGCGCGCCGCATCGGCGATCTCGGGGTTCGCGTGAACGGCGTCGCGCGGACCGGCGATGTCGCGATCGATGGCGAGTTCCGCTCGACCTACACGATCGGCGGCGCACTCGATTATGACTCCGGCCCGCTGCGCCTCTCGCTCGACCTTGCCTATCAGCGCGTCAAGATACGCGGCCTGCGCCCGAAGGTGACCGTCGGCACCGCCGTCATCCCGCGCGTCCCCAAGGCCAGCGCCAACTATGCCCAGCCCTGGACCTATTCCAAGCTGCGCGACGTGTTCGGCATCGCCAAGGTGGAATATGACCTGTCCGACGCCGCGATGCTCTACGCCTCGGTCGGCGCCCGCGACGGGATGGAAGACGGCATCTACGGCGGCATCACCATCCTCGATACCGCGACGGGTACGGCCAATGGCAACGCCCTCTACGTCCCCCGCACCGACAATAACGAAGCCACGCAGGCGGGCATCCGCATCAAGCTGGCCGGCGGCGGCGTCACGCACCAGATCAACCTGGGCGGGTCGATGCTGTGGCAGGTCAACCGCAACGCCTATGACTTCCTCTATGGACCCGGCTTTGCGGGCTTCGTCACCAATCTCTACAACGCGGTCGAAGTGCCGATCCCCTCGTCGAGCCTCGTCGGTGGCGATCTGGACGATCCCTTCCCGGTCGCACGGACCCGACTGTGGAGCCTGTTCGCGTCGGATACGATCGGCCTGTGGGACGACCGCATCCTGATCACTGGCGGCCTGCGGCTTCAGTCGATCCGCCAGAAGTCCTATTCCTATTTCGGCGGCGCGCTGACCGGCACCTATGACGAGTCGGCGGTCACGCCGGTGGCCGGCATCGTGTTCAAGCCGGCACCGAACGTCTCGCTCTTCTTCAACCGGATGCAGGGCTTCGAGGCAGGGCCTGTGGCGCCGGCCGTGGTCAACGGCCTGCCCGTCCGCAATGCGGGCGAGGCCCTGGCTCCGACCAAGACGACCCAATATGAGGTCGGCGGCAAGCTCAGCCTCGGCCGGATCAACAGTTCGCTCGCATTGTTCACGATCGATCGCCCGCGCCCGAGCGCCATAGCCGACGGCGCTGCCGGCTCGCTCGTCTATGGCGTCTTCGCCCAGCAGCGCAATCGTGGCATCGAGTTCAGCATGGAAGGCGAGATCGTCGACGGGCTGCGACTGATCGGTGGCGCCTCGGTGATCGACGCCAAGCTTCGCCGCACCCAGGACGGCATCAACCAGGGCAACAAGGCGCCCGGCGTGCCCGATTATCTGGTCAACGCCAATGTGGAGTGGGACCTGCCCTTCGCCCCCGGCCTGACCCTGACCGGCCGGGTCGTCCACACCGGCGAGCAGGCGGCGAACGACGCCAACACGCTCGAACTGCCGTCCTGGACGCGCGTCGACCTCGGCGCGCGCTTCGTCACCGTCGTCTCCGAGAAGCCGCTGACCCTGCGCCTCAACGTCGATAATGTCGCGAACAAGCGCTATTGGGCCTCGTCCTTCGACACCTTCCGCGCGGATCTGCTCCAGGGGGCGCCGCGCACCGTCAAGCTGTCGGCCTCGATCGACCTATAAGGCCGAGGGGCGTCGCCCGAGCGGCGCCCCCTCCTCTGTCACGGCCGGCCCGCGCGGAGATAGATCCACGCCTCGACCGGCCCATCGTCGGTATCGATAGCGACGGCCGTGCGGAGATAGCCGGGGCCCTCGAATGCGTCGAGGCGGGACCAGTGGTCAGGCAGGTCGGACGATTCGAACAGGTGGATCTCGACGCGCTGCTCGGGCGGATCGAGCAGCAGCGCCGGATAGCCTTGCGAGGCGCCCCAGCCCTCCGGCACCAGCCGGCCCGCGATGCTGCCCGTTCGCCATTCGCCGTTTAAGCCGGCCAGTTGGTGATGGTTGGACCGCCCAGGCGCCAGCGTGCCGTAGCATGCCAAACGTCGGTCGCGCGCGTCGTTCATGGCTTTGCCCTCCTCAAGGCAGGCGCGGCGCCTGGAGCGGCGCCGATGCGCCCCACCAGCGCCCGACGACCAGCGCCGCCTTGCCGCCATCGGGCGCGTCGCGCCGTGCGATCAGGCTGGTCAGCTGCTGGCTTGTGTCGCCGATGCGGACCCGGCTGCGCACCCAGAACAGGTTTGAGGTCAGCCCCGTTCCCTGCGGCATCGCCATGTTGAGCGTCGCCATGTCGGCGGCCGTCACATAGCCCTGCCGCTCGCGCAATGCGGCCAGCCGCCCGGCCGCCATCGGATCATCCGACAGGATCGCCAGCAGGTCGGGGCTGGCAGCGTTGAGGTTGATCTTGCTCTCATAGGGCAGCGCCGTGACGAGGCCCGTCAGCCGCGCCAGCTGCGCCGGGGGCAGGCCGATGGCGGCGAGCGGGCGCAGATCGGTCACGGGTCCGGCCAGGCGGATCGCCACAACCGCCTTGTCGACCTGATCGGGGGTCATTCCTACCGATGCCGCGATCTTGCCGAGCAGGCCAAGCGCGACCGGGTCGGGCTGCATCAGCGCATTGACGTTGAAACGGCCCTGCGCATCCTCGATCGCGAGGTCGAAGCTGCCGCCGTCGATCGGGGCGGCCGTCTCCGCCAGCGCGGCCCAAGGCTCGCCGCGATTGTCGGTGTCGGGCGCGACCAGCGCGTCGCGGCGCAGCGCAACCACGGCCGACACTTCCGCTCCACGCACGATCGCCTGCGCGCGGGCGGCCTCACGCATCCGCAAGCCGCGTTCGAGCCCCGTATCCTCGGCCGAGATCATCAGCAGCAGGATGCCACTGGCAATGGCGACGAACAGCAGCACGTTGACGAGGATCATCCCCTCCTCTCCGTCGCATCCGTCGGGCGGTCGACGGTTCGCCGTCATGGATGAACGGGCAGCGCAACGACGCGCCGTACCCGCCCCTGCACGCTCCCGCCCGGCGCCAGCACCATGTCCGCCGCCACGGCCAGCGGCCAGATCTTCGCCTCGTCGGGCGAGGCCGGCCAATGATCGGTCCAGCCGCCGCTGGGCGCGAGATAGCTCCAGCGCAAGGAGGCGACGCCCTGCATCACCCGCTGAGCGCCTTGGGGCAGCCCATTGCCGCGGGCGCTACGCAGCAGCGTCCCCGCGCCCAGCTGATAATGGACCTGCACCGGCACCCCACCCGCCGCCGCCAGCGGCCGGGTGAAGCTCAGCGAGGCGGCGTCGCCGGTCAGCGGGCCAGCCGACAGCTGCGACAGGTCGTTGTCGATCACGAACATCGCGCGCTGGATCTCGGCCAGCCGGTCGAGCCGGCCTTCGGTGCGGCTCTGGATACCCATCAGCGCATCGACCAGCGCGAGGCCCGCCATCGCGATCAGCCCGAACAGCGCGAGCGAGATGATCAGTTCGATCAGGGTGAAGCCGGCCTCGCCCGCCGGAACGGGCGAGCGGGCGTCGCCATGGGTCATAGCGACCCGCTCTTGTCCACGGCGGTGAAGCCGTCGGGACCCGCGACCAGAACCGCGAGCTCGCGCGCGGCATGGCCATCGGCGGCGAAGCGGATCGGCCCGGTTGCGATGGCGAAGGACGGCACGGCCGACAGCGCGGAGCGATCGACCACGCCGCCGGCGCGCAGCGCCTCGACGATCGACATCCCGTCATAGGCCAGTGCCGCGAGAAGACCGGGCCCCGCCGCGCCCGCCGAACCATAACGCTGCGCGAAATCCGATATCGATGCCGGGTCCGGCCCCGTCATCCACGCACCGCGCAGCGCGCCGGGCGAAAGATCGAGCGCCTGCTGCGTCCCGAGCAATTGGGGATCGCCATCCTGCATCGACCGCGCCGCGCGGAGCAGGGCATCGCCGCTTTCGGTCACCAGCACCGCGTCGGGCAACCCCGAGCCGCTGCGCGCGAGCGCTGATCGCAACTGCTCGGGCGCGGTATCCGCCGGCAGCAGCGTGACCTCCAGCCCCGCCGCTCCGCGCAGCCGCTCGGCGGCAGCGACGCCCTGCGCCGACCAGCGCGAGGGGCCGCCAAGCACCGCAACGCGCTTGACCCCACGACCGCGCGCATAACGCAGGATCGAGGTCACGCTCTGGCTCGCCGTGATGCCCAGCAGAAATGCGCCACTGCCGACCAGATCCTCGTCATTGCTGAAGCTGATCAGCGGCACCCCGCCCGCCGCCTGCGCCGCTGCGCGGCTTTCCTCGGCAAACAGCGGCCCGATGATGATCCTTGCCCCGCGCTTCACGGCCAATTGGACGGCCGCGGTCGCCCCGGCTGCCGTGCCGCCGGTGTCGAGGATCATCAGGTCCTGCGGCTTCGACAGCGGCGATTGCGCGAGCATCGCCGCCCGCTGCATGCTAACGCCCAGCGTGGCCGACGGGCCGCTCAACGGCAGCAGCAGGGCCGCCGGCGGACGCTTGGCGGCCTTGCCACGCGCCGCCGCCAGCAACGGAGACCATGAGGACGATGCCGACCCCAGAAGCAGCGCTGACGGCAGGAGCCCCAGAAGATGACGTCTTTGGCGGTCCATCCGATACTCCTTCACGCTACCGTCCCAGCCGACGCACGCTGGCCTTTGCCGGCCTCGGCATCGGCGTCTATCTCGCCACGTTGATCGCGACCCTGCCCGCCGCGCTGGTCGTCCCGCTGGCTGGAGCCGGCGGCACGATCTGGAGCGGCGCCGCGCCGATCGGGCCTTCGATGGTCAACTGGCGCTGGTCGCCGCTGCGCAGCCTGACCAGCCTCGGCTTCGCCGTCGATTTCGGTGTGTCGGGGGGCATGAACACGCTGGTCGGCACCGCCGTGCTCCGCCCCGGCCGGGTGATCCTGAGCGACGTTCGCGGCACCGCCGATGGCGCGTTGCTCGCGCCGCTGTTGCAGACGCCCTTCGCCTGCAACCTGCCCATGGCGGTCGATCTGCGCCGGATGGTGATCGGCGGCGGCACCCGCATGGCCGAGGGCCGGATCGACACCCAGCCCGGCAGCTGCCAGGGCCCGTCGGGTGCCGCGCCCGTCGCGGTGCCACCGCTGCGCTTCGACGCGATCGGCGATGGCGAGCGCACGCGCCTGACGCTGGCGCCGACCGGCCAACCCCAGCCGGCCTATCTGCTCGGCACGCTGAACCCGGATGGCCGGATCAGTCTCTCCGTGACCGCCGAGGGCGCCGCCGCGCTGCCTTTCCTCTCGCCGCCGGGGGGCATGACGATCGAGAGCGATCTCTAGTCCCGGCGTCACGACGGGCGCGGCCATGCTCACATGCCCACGATATTGTTGAGGTTGATGATCGGCAGCAGGATGGCGAGGACCATCAGCAGGACGAGGCCGCCCATCATCAGCAGCACCATCGGCTCGACCAGCGCCACCAGCATCGACGCCATCGCCTCGAGTTCGCGTTCCAGCTCGGCCGCAGCGCGGGCGAGCGCCGGCCCCAGCTGCCCGCCATTCTCGCCGCTGGCGACGATCGCCACCAACATCGCCGGGAAGATGCCCGATTCGCCCATCGCCGCCTGAAGGCTTGCGCCCTCGCGCACCCGCTCGGCGACGCGCAGCGCGGCCTGGCGGAAGTGGAGGTTGGGCGTCACCGCCGCCGCCGCGTTGAGCGCGTCGACCAGCGGCACCGAACTCTGCACCAATGTCGCCAGGCTCGCCGCGAAGCGCGCCGCATTATATTGCCGGCTGAAGCGCGCGATCGGCCAGGTCCCCGCCAGCGTCCGGTCGAAGCGCAGCCGGTTGGCGGGCAGGCGCAGCCAGCGGCCGAACAGGAAGGCTCCGCCGAAGATCAGCAGGAGGAGCGGCAGGCCATAGCTCTGCAACCCGCTCGAAATGGCGATCAGCGCGCGGGTCAGGAAAGGCAGGTCGGCCCCGCGCGAGATGAACACGCGGACGATGTCGGGCACGACATAGACCATCAGTAGCGCCATCATCCCGAAGGACACCACCGCGAGCAGCGCCGGGTAGAGCAGGGCGAGTTGGATCTTCTGTTGGTTGCGCTGCCGGGCCTCGACGAAGTCGGCAAGATGGGCGAGCACTTCGGACAGCTTGCCCGCCTGTTCGCCCGCCGCGACCGAGGCGGTGAAGAATTCGGGGAAGGTTGCCGGGTGCAGCCGCAGCGCCGCCGCGAAGCTGTAGCCGTCGAGAATCGCCCCGCGCACGTCGAGCAGCAGCGAGCGCAGCGCGGCGCTCTCGGCCGATTCGGCGACCAGCTTGAGCGCCTGTTCGACATTGACGTCGCTGCTGACGAGCGTCGCGATCTGGCGCGTCACGGTCGCCAGCGCCTTGGCCCCGATGCGGCGGCGGAACGGACGGAAGCCGCCGCCGCTGGCAGTTGCCTGGGCCGTGGCCGCCTCGACCGAGGTCGGCAGCAATTCGCGGTCGCGCAGCAGCTGTCGCGCGGCCGCCGCACTCGACGCCTCGATCACGCCCTGCTTGGCGGCGCCGCGCGGATCGACCGCGCGATAGGCGAAGGCGGGCATGGCGGCTTACCCTTCGTCCTGGACGACGCGGGCGACTTCCTCGACGGTGGTGAGGCCGGCGCGCAGCTTGTCGATGCCGTCCTCGAGCAGGCTCGGCCCCTCGCGCCGCGCGGCGGCGGTCAGCTCGGCCTCGGACGCGCCGTCATGGATCATCCGGCGCACCTCGTCGTCGGCCGCGACGACTTCGTACAGCGCCATGCGACCCTTATAGCCTTCGCCATGGCATTCGTCGCAGCCCCGCGCGCGCCAGATCTTCTTGCCCGGCTTCAAGGCCTTGCCCAGCAAGATCGAATCCGCCTCGGTCGCGCGGTCCTGCCAGCGGCAATGCTCACATAGCCGGCGCACAAGCCGCTGGGCGATCAGGCCGACGACCATCGGTGCGAGCAGATAGCGCTCGACCCCCATGTCGATAAGCCGGGTGATCGACCCGATCGCGCTGTTGGTGTGGAGCGTCGACAGCACGAAATGGCCCGTCATCGACGATCGCACCGCGACCTCGGCCGTCTCCTGATCGCGGATTTCGCCGACCATGATCACGTCGGGATCCTGGCGAAGGATCGCGCGCAGCCCGCGCGCGAAGGTCATGCCGGTCTTGGCGTTGACCTGCGTCTGGGC
>NZ_JAGMXV010000159.1 GCF_018006725.1 Rhizorhabdus sp. | reverse complement strand
GTGCCGACCTGTGCCTTCATCTCGTCGGGCAGGACCGGGGGCTTGGAATGGAGCTCCTGATACTCGGTCTGCAGGGTGTCGAACTCGTGCTCGAGAGCGGCGTACGCGGCCTCCTCGATGTCCTCGTCGGCCATCTCCTCCTCAAGGACCGCGACGCGCTCCTCGATCGCGTCCGAACGGGCCTGCTCGGTCTCGCTGAGCGCAGCCGGCGATAGCGGGACGCGGTGGAGGTCCGCGGTCGCGCCGTACAGGTTGGTGGTCGCGATCGGCCGGATCCAGGCAAGCCCCTGTTCCTCGCCGATGCGCTTGGCCTCGGCCTCCATGATCGCGCCCGCGAGCGTCTGAGCGAGCTCGGGATCGGACCAGCGATCCCCATCCTCGCTGAACAGCTCGCGCTCGATGCGACCGCCCGCGGCGACGTAGGCGTCGGCACCGACCAGGACCGCGACGGGGTCCGTGGCCTTCATGGTGTCGTTGGCGATCGCGCGCCGGATCTGGTCGGCGTTGATGTACGGGCTGTGGCTGTACTGCGCGAACACGCGCTCCTGCTTGGCGCGATCCTCGGTCGAGCCGTAGGCCTTCGCCATGTCGAGCGTCATCTCGCCGTTGGCGAGGGCCTCGAAGATCGGTTCGGCGAGGTTGGCGAGACGCAACCGGCCCTCGATGAAGCGGCGGGTCTGGCCGAAGCGCTTGGCGACCGCGTCGATGTCGCCGTCCGACTTCAGGAAGTGCTGGAACGCACGGCATTCCTCGGCCGGCGTCATCACCTCGCGCTGGAAGTTCTCGGTCAGCGAGACCTCGCGCAGGTCGTTGTCGTCGCCGTTCACGATCTTGACCGGCACGTCGTAGTCAGCCGCGACGATCTCACCGGCTTCGGCCAGCATCATCGCGCCGAGGAAGCGGCGCTCGCCGGCGATCACCTCGAACATGCCGCGCGGCTTGCAGGGCGTGACCAGCAGGTTCTGGAGGATGCCGCGCGCGCTGATGCTCGCGGCCATGGCCGGGATGTTCTTGGGCGGAGTGGTCCGCACGTTCTTCTCGGACTGCTTCAGCTTCGCGAGCTTGACGGTCTGGGTCATCTTCATTCTCCTGAGCGTGTGAAGGTGCCCGGCGAAGTCCCTCGCCGAACACCTTCTCGCTCCCCCTCCCCTTCTCGTTCCGGTCCCGGGTGGTTCAGGCGTCTTGTGCCGCCATCAGGCGGGCGAGGATCTCCGAGGCACCTTCGGTGGGGCAGAAGACCCGCGTGCGGTAAGAGATGATCTCCGCGAAGCACCCGATGGACTTGAGCCAGGGTAGTTGCGCTGCGGGCGCGCCCACGATCTCGATGCGGGGCTTGCCGTTGAGGGCGCTCAGCTTCGCCGGGGTCGAATACGAGATCCTGCGCCACGAGCTGACGGCCGACCAGATCGAGGTTTACGACACCTATGCGGACGCGTGGAGCATCATCCACCGCAACATGGAGCAGGCGCTCGAACTGACCGGGGTCGTCGATGCCGGAGGCGATACGCTGAACTCCGGCGCCAAGGCGGCCGCACGCTCCCGCTTCGAAAGCTGCAAGCAGCGCTTCTTCGGCGCAGTCCTCCTCTCATGCAAGCTCCCGACCGTGATCGCCGCGGTCCGGCAGCACCTACAGGCGGGCCAGTCCGTCGTGCTGCAGCTGGTCAGCACCGCGGAGGCGATCCTCGATCGACGCTTGGGCGAACTCTCGCCGGACGAACGCGCCGAACTCGACCTGGACCTGTCCCCGCGCGAGTTCCTGTTATCTGGATCTCCAGATAACACCGCTTCTTTGCAGTCGAGATTTATGTCGAGCGGTTCGCGCGCAGGCGCGGATTTACGGGATGAAGACATCGGTTTTACTCCAGATAATTAAGGTGACTGGATGCCAGGCGCGCTACGGCCCCGGGGCGATGCTCGTTTTCGAACGTCGTTGAGCATCATGATCAGCGGATCCGCTGGCGGCCTGAAGCGGCCTGGCTTGACCAATGGCGACCCATGCGCAGCGAGGATTTGCAGCTTTTCCTCGGGGTCGGCCCGCAGATAGGCTTCCGTGCTCTGGATACTGGCATGCCCAAGCCAGAGCGCCACTTTGCGGATGTCGCCGGTCGCAGCGAGCGTGTGCATCGCGCAGGAATGCCGGAGCACGTGGGGCGTGACCCGCTTGCGCAGCAGCGACGGCTGCTTCTTCGCCGCCGTGGCTACATGCTTGGCGAGCCTGAACGCAAATCCGTCGCGCGTCATCGGCTCGCCATGAGCGTTCAGAAATATCTCCATCGCCTGACATTGCGGGCGAACAGCAAGCCAGGCCCGAAGACTTGCCTGTGTCTCGCGCCAGAGAGGGAGGATGCGTTCGCGCCGCCCCTTGCCGATGATGTGGACCGTTGCGAGCGAGCGTTCCGGAAAGTCTTGCATCTGTAGCGACAACAACTCGGCGACCCGCAGACCGCCAGCGTAGGCGAGGTGCAACATGGCGCGATCCCGGGTGCCCAGGCGAGACTGAGGATCGGGTGCATCGAGCAGCGCGGTGATCTCGTCCCGCGTCAGATAGTCGATCAGGGTCGTGTCGGTCCGCTTTGTCGGCACGGCACGTACACGCAGCGCGAGATCGAGGCAGGCTGGGACGCGATACTCGACGTAACGGAAGAACGCCCGGATCGCCGCAAGCCTGGCATTGCGGGTTCTGGGACTGTTCTTCCTTGCCTCCTCCGAATGGTCGAGAAACGCCATGATCAGCGCGGGATCGAAATCCTCAATCGTCAAGTCGGTGGGGCGCCGCTTCAGGTGGTTGGCTGCGAACCGGACCAGAAGCGCGAAGCAGTTCGCGTAGGTCGTCACCGTATGTGGGCTGACGTTGCGTTCGCGAGGCAGATGTTCGCGCAGGAACGCAGCGAGATGGGTGGCGAGCGCGGTCATGCCGCGCCTCCTCGGAAAAGCTGCTCACCTGCTGCGGCGATGTCACGAAGGAGGACCGGTGTTGCTTCGAGATACCAGTATGTGTTGGCTACATCCGTATGGCCAAGATAGGTGCTGAGCGCTGCTAAGTGATGCCGGATCGCCTCCCGATCGTGCTGGCAGGACTCCAGCGACCGAACGGCGAAGGTGTGCCTCAGGTCGTGGACGCGAATGCCCTTGGTTCCGGTCGGACCGCGGAAACCCAGCTTACGAGCCAATCTGACGAAGACGATGTGAACGACCGTCTGGTGTGGCGCCCGGCCTCTCGTGGTGACGAACAGATCATCGCCGCGGGCGTTCAGCCTTCTGCGAATGCTGAGATACGTATCGAGCGCCTCTCGCGTTGATGGCTGGATCGGCAGGAGGCGTTGCTTGCCAAATTTGCCGTTCCGGATAACGAGGCCGTCGTCGACCACATCATTACACTGGAGTGCGAGCGCCTCGGATATCCGCACGCCGGTCGTCGCCAGCAGGCCGAATAGGTAGTGGTAAGTATGCGGGCTGATCTTGCCTTTGGGCGGAAGATCAAGGGCGGCCTGCATGATCGCTCTGAGTTGTTCGGGCTCGATGATATGTGGTGTCGGGCGGCGTCGCTTCCCTCTTCCGAAGACGCCTGCTGGCGGCACCTGATGCTGCTGATCCTCGGCATGGGCATAGAGGCAGAAGCGGCGGAGGTGGTCGAACCTGTCCCGGGCCACGTTCTGGGAACTGGCCGATCGGCACCAATCGTAGATCCGCTCGACTTTGATGTGCCGATCGCCGAGGTCGTTGGCATAGCTGGCAAAGAGACGGAGCCACCGTTCCTGCGCGTCAAACTTGCGGCCGAAACTGCGATGTAACGCGACATAGCGTTCGATCTGAGCGTTCATCATGCAGCGTCTCCCGGCCAATCCTGAGCGACCTTGAGCAGCATCGGGACGTCGACCTTGGCGTAGATGGCGGTGGTCGCCGGGGAACGGTGGCGCAGGATCGTGCCGACCGATTCAAGGCCGGCGCCGGCGCGCAGCATCCGTGTTGCCAGCGAATGCCGGAAGGTATGGGCACCCGTCGGCACGCCCTCGATGGCGCCCCGATGGAATACACGCGCTACGATGCCTGCGATCTCGGCCGACGAGTTGAACGGCCGGAATGGAGGTTGCACCCGAACGAACAACCGCTCCTCGTCTATCGGTGGGCGGGCCCGCTCGATATAGTCGAGGATCGCATCCCCTACATCCTGGGGCAGCGGCAGGCGATCGGGCCGCCTGCTCTTGCCGCAAACCCTCAGACATCCTTCGTTCCAGTCGATATCCGCTAGACGGAGCTGCCAAATGTCACCGGCTCGCAGGCCGAGCCTGGCAAGTAGAAGGATGATGGCCTTGTCACGAATCTCGACCGCAGTATCGGTTTTGCAGGACGCAATGATCCCCTCGACCGTCGCCTCGTCCATATAACGTGGCAGGGTGCCGAGCCGATAGCGCCTGATGGGCGGAAAGGCATGTTGCAACGCCGCGTCACACTCCCCGCGTGAGACAAGAAAGCGCACATAGCTCCGTATGATGCCGGCGACGGTCGGTGCAGAACCGGGCACCTCGGTGATGCGGTGGCTAACGATTCTTCTGATGGTAGCCGCGTCCAGATCCGATGGAGGACCGAGCAACAAATACCAGCGCTTCACTTCGTCGCTGTAACGACGGATCGTCGCAGCCGAACTGCCGCAATGGGCCTTCAGCCAAGCCTTATAGGCTGTCAGATCCTCGTCTTCATACGGTTGGCTCTCTGCCTGCGGAAGTATCTGCCGGTCGCGCAAAAATCCAAGGAAGCGTCGCGCGCCCTTACTGCGGCGTAACGGACCGTGATGGCCGATCAGCGTTCCGCGCTTGCGGTAAACCGGGCAACGACAGCTGTGGCCAGCATACAAGGCAACATGCTTATCAGTGACATCCTGCCAGCGCAGGCGAGAAACGCGCACCCACGCGGCAAAGTGCGCTGCCTCCGAACGGTAGCTCTTGATGCTCGCCGCGCTGTAATGCTCCTGCACGAGGAATGTCGCGTAATCCGCCAACGCCGTGTCCAGATGATCGATATCATCGGGCACGGCGACCATACCCCGGTCCTCCAGGAAGCGAACAAACCGCCGAACCTTGCTGGTGAACTTCGGACGGTTGGGCTCATGGCGGGAAAAACCCCGACAGCGACACCGATGCTTCTCGAAGCGGCGGACGACAGCGTCATCAACAATCGAGACCGCGATGCCCTGCTGATTGATCCAGTACAGGAAATGGCGAGCGGCCGTTTTGTAAAGCCCCGCTGCAACTGCCGCAGTCCCCAGAAGAGAAGAGTGGAAGGCGGTGGATAGAGTATCTGGGGTGGGAGTGTCTCCCGTCCAGGGCTTGGGCCGTCCGTATGAAACGACCGTTTTTGGCGACGTCATAGATCCTCCAGCTTGTTGGGGCTGGGGACACCTTAATTATCTGGAGTAAAATCGATGTCTTCATCCCGTAAATCCGCGCCTGCGTGCGAACCGCTCGACATAAATCTCGACTGCAAAGAATTCCTGTTATCTGGATCTCCAGATAACACGGCCTCGCGCGGGGAGAGATCGATGTCGAGGTCCGCGCGCTCGTCGGGCGAGAGTTCGCCAAGCCGGCGATCGAGGATCGCCTCGGCGGTGCTGACCAGCTGCAGTACGACCGACTGATCGGCCGCCAGATGCTGCTCGATCGCGGCGATGACGGTCGGGAGCTTCGCCGATAGGAGGAGCGCCCCGAAAAACCGCTGCTTGCAGCTTTCGAACCGCGAGCGCGCCGCGGCCTTCGCGCCCGAGTTGAGCGTCTTGCCCTCGTTGCTGTCGACGACGCCGGTGAGTTCGAGCGCCTTTTCGAGACCGCGATGGATGATCGCCCAGGCATCGGCATAGGTGTCGTACACCGCGATCTGTTCAGGCGTCAGCTCGTGGCGCAGGATGTCATATTCGACGCCGGCGAAGCTCAGCGCGCGCGCGGTGTAGAGGCCGGTCGCCTTGAGGTCGCGCGCGACCAGTTCCATCGCCGCGATCCCGCCCTGCCGGATCTGGGTGATGAACGCCTCGCGGTTGGCAAAAGCCGTCTCCGGCCCCCACAGACCGAGACGCACGGCATAGGCGAGGTTGTTCACCTCCGACGCGCCGGTCGCCGAGGCGTAGAGCACGCGCGCGTCTGGCAGGTGGTTCTGGAGGAGTACGCCGGCGATGCCCTGCTGGGAGCCCTTCTTGGTGCCCATCGACCCTTCGCCACCCGCGACGCCGCCCATTTCATGCGCTTCGTCGAACGCGATGACGCCGTCGAAGTCGGCACCCGCCCAGGCGATGATCTGATCGAGCCGGGTGGCGTCGCCGCGGTTGGAGCGCAGCGTCGGATAGGTCACGAACAGGACGCCCTCGTCCATCGTGACGGGCTCGTCGATCTTCCAGCGCGACAGCGGCTGCACGTCGGCCGCGAGACCGCCGAGCGCGGTCCAGTCGCGGATCGCATCGGCATGGAGCGCCTCGTTCTTGCTGATCCAGATGTTCTTGCGGCGACCCGCCAGCCAGTTGTCGAGGATGACGGCCGCGACCTGCCGCCCCTTCCCTGCCCCGGTGCCGTCGCCCAGGAAATAGCCCTTGCGGTACGCGCGTCCGTCCTCGGACAGTACCAGCCCCACCCCCTCCTTGTCGGGCTTGCTGAGGCCAGGAATATACTGGGTCCAGGCATGGCCGGCATAGACGACGGTCTCGAGTTGCGAGGAGGACAACAGCCGTTCCGTGACGGTGCGTTCCGGCAGCGAAGGAACATGGACGGGGATCGGCGCGGGGATCGAGCCCATCGCGATCGATTCAACCAGCGCGGTCGGATGCTCGCCGGCAGCGTCGAACACGATACGGCTCGGCCGATAGGGCAGATAGACACCGGACTGCTCGGCGAGCGGCGCCGGCGTCTCGAGCACCTGGTAGCCGACCGGCAGAACCTCGTTCCTCGCGGGAGCGCGGAAGATGCGCGGGGTGGTAGCGGGCTTCGACCTGACGCTGCGCAGGAGCGACAGCCCCCCGCCCCGCTTGACCGGCGTCGGGGTGGCGGTCTCCGGGATCAGATCCTGACGGGACGGGATGACCAGCGCGTCGACCAGGTCGCTGACATCGCGGCGCTGCACCGTGACCGTCGTCGTATCACCCACCGTCTTGTCGATGACATAGAGGCGCACCGCGACCCCCGTCCCGTGCTTGCCATAGGCATGGGTCAGCCGGATCGATGTTCGGAGCGCGACGCTGGCGAGCGTCGTCGACCAGATTGCGCCCATACGCGCCGAGTTGAAGAACCAGTCGGGCATGATCGCGACGACGCGCCCGCCAGGGCGGACCCGCTTGATCGCCGCCTGCAGATGGCGGACCGCCGCGAGCGCGTCGGCACCGCGGCCGAGCGAGCGCGAGAACGGCGGGTTCATCAGGATGAGGCTGGGACGAGGCGCGGACGCCATGACGCTCGCGATCTGCGCGCCGTCGTGGCCGGTAACGCTGGCTTTCGGGAAAGTGGCGGACAGCCGCGCGCGGCGCGCGGGATCGATCTCGTTGAGCTGAAGCGCCGCGATCGGCGGGAGGCCCGCGACCAGGAGACCGTTACCGGCGCTCGGTTCGAGCACGATGTCATCGGCCCGAACCGCCGCGAGCATCACCGCGATTGTGGCGAGATCGAGCGGCGTCGAGAATTGCTGCCAGTCGATCTGCTCCTCGCCGCGCACGGTCTGGGTAGGAAGGCGCGCCATAAGCCCGATCGCGGCGTCGACCGCCGGCGTGGTGCCTGCTGCGCATACCGCCAGCGCGGTCGCATGCTCCAGCACCTCGAAACTCTCGCGCTGGGTCCAGTGACCATCGGCGTCGGTGCCGCCATAGGCGCGGATCATCGCGTCATTGAGCATCGCGCGCGTGATCTTCGGCTCACTGGCGATCGCCGGGATCAGCAGGCGAGCGGCGGCGGTAGCGTGGTCGGTGCGCGCGGGCGCAGGGTCGAACAGGTCGCTCATGGAGGTCTCCGGGTCTGTGGCTGCTCGTGCAGCTCACGACCCCGACCCCCCTTCCCTCTCAGGCTCCGGGTTTCACGACGTCGGCCCAGTCGCCATAACGTGAGGGTGGCGGCATCCGCTTCAGCGTCAGCCCGCGCGGCCGATAGGCGGCCCACGCCTTGCGTCGTGCGCGTCGGCCCTCGAAGTCATTGTCCTCGGCGAAGATCAGCGTGGTGACGCTATCGGGGATGTGGACACGGTCGAGCCGCGCCGCGCCGAGCGTCGCCCAGCACGGGATGCCGTGGATCTGGGTGAAGGCGGCCGAGGTCTCGAACCCCTCACCCAGCGCCAATGTGTCGGTGACGCGCATGCCCTGCCAGGTCGCACCTCCCGGCGTGCCGAGCGTAGCCTTGTCGAGATAGCCGCCATGCGCGAGGTCGAGGAAGATGCGCTGGATCGAGCGCAGCGTGCGCCCCTCCCGCGCCGCGATCAGCAGCGCCGGGAGGAACCGCGTATGCGGTTTCGGTCCCCACGGACAGCGCGGGTGGTAGCTCAGGTCGTCGAAGGCGCCGGTGATGCCGCGAAAGCGGAGATAGGCTTCCGCGGGCGTTCCGGCGATCGGCAACCCCTCGTTCCACAGCCGTTCGACGTTGGCGGGTCTGCCGGCACGCTGTTCAGCGGGTGGGTCATAGGTGCGTCCGGGTCTGATGCGGGCGATCTCGCGGAGTACGTCCTCGGCAGCGCAACCGGCGAAGCAGTGAACGAGGATGCCGTCATGGCCCTGCCGGATCGAGAGGCTGGGGTCGCTGTCGGCGTGGGCCGGGCAACGGCACATGGCGTTGTAGCCGTGCCAGGTGCCGCCGAGGGCGCCGACGATGTCCACGATGGTCTGGGTGGGTTTTAGCGCAACGAGGGGCATGACCGATCCTTTCTCGCTGCCTCTGACCCCCTTCTCTCCCGTCCTAGGTGACTCAGTAGCTGCTGGCTAGCAGCTAGCGGAAGATCACCGTGTTAGCAGTTAGACCTCCGCTATCTAGCGTTGAGATGGCTGGTATCTAGCGGCTAGCTACCTTTGAGCTAGCAGATTCTCATAAGCGTCGAGTGCCTTCTCGAGCACTTCTGTAAGAAGCAGACCCTCACGTTGAGCTATTTCGCGGATTCGATTGTCCCATTCGGGTGTGACCCTAGTCGCAAACTGTTGAGTGCGGTTAGTCTTGCGCGAACTGCGGGCGTCAATGCGGGTTGCGGTTACCAGCGGTGCAGCCGGAGGGGCGGGGGCTACTTCGGGTGCATCCAAATTCTGGCTCGCCTCACTGATTGGTGGAGGTGAACCCAAACGAGTAGCCTTCTTTAGCTTCGAGATATCGGCCATCATTCACCCCGCTACTTTGTCGATTAGGGATTGGATCAGAGTATCAGCCCGCTGGTTAAGGCCGGAGAATTTGGTTTCGGTAATTGACAGGCCTTGGTTCTGCGCTTGCCGGTATGCTGGTCGTTCCACGATCGAACCGTCGAGGACATTATACCCCGCTTCGGTCAAATACGCCCGCGCGTCATTTTCTTCAGCCGAAGTTCCAATGCGGTTGAGCGCAAAAACGAGCCGTCCAGTCGGGATACCCTCCTTAACAAGGGCATGGTATTCGCGGACGGCAGGCCTGAGATCGTCCAAGGATGCGCCGGTGGGTTGAACCACGAGTGACGATGACCGTGCAATTTCAAGTGTAGCTTTGCTGGTCCGAGCGGGGCCGTCGATGATAAGCAGATCGAAGCCGTCTGCAGCGGCCAGGGCCTGAGACGCGGTTTTGAATGCCTCAACCGACACAATCGGCTCGATGGAGATGCCAAGGCGTGCTCGGTGCCAATCGACCGAAGTGCCCTGTTGAGTATCGAGATCGGCGATTTTAACCCGCAGTTCGCCTGCCGCCGCCTCGCGAGCAAGGGCTCTTGCCAAGGTGCTTTTTCCTACACCGCCTTTTTGTGAGACGAATGCTACGACAGCAGCCATGACCGATCCTGTGATAGTTCGAACGACTGGATAGCTAGCCGCTCTCTAGCAGTTTGGCAACCGCTACCTATGTGGTAGCTAGCTGATACCCATCCAGCAGATATCTGTGATCTAGCTGCTACCCACGGGGGTTTGCCTGACCTAGTCTGGATTAAGCGCTGGGAGATAGTGGAATTTTTTTCCACGTTGTGCGGTTGTTCGAAACATGATGTTCAATGATCGATGAACACGCGATCGAACTCGAGCTTATGCGTAGTGGGTAGTGTTATGGCACTGCTATGGGCGCAAACATCGGCAGCTAAGCAGGCCGAGGTAATGACATTTGATGGGCAGGCAGTTGAAGCCGTCATCGATGTGGGCCCGAGAACGCGGGGTATGCGAACAGACGGAACGCCGCCAGTACCAAGCATGGAAGCCGTTTTAGGCAATGACTTCAGATCATTCGGCAGCCCCGTAATGGAACCCCAAGAGGAGGCAATAAGCACGTCGCATATATCGGTGCCCCTTTGGATGCAGACTGGCCAGGTTTCGGGGGGAGCTCGCCGGGCGGCGATGTCCGATATGGCAAGTTATCTCTACACCCCACAGGCTTGCTCAATCACACCCTACCGTCCACGCGGCGATTTTCCAGGCTGGCTCGAAGCTCGGCGGGCTCAATATTACCCTTTGATCCAGGCCGTGGCGTGCGAAGCTGGTGTGCCAGTCGGGCTTTTCGATGCACTGGTGGCCCAGGAAAGCCGCTATGACCCATTGATCGTATCACCGAAGGGCGCCGTTGGCCTTACCCAATTGATGCCCGGTACAGCGCGTGGACTTGGAGTTTTCAATTCGAGAGATCCGTTGTCGAACCTGAGGGGAGGGGCCAGATACCTCCGCGCGCATCTGGATGAGTTCAAGCGGGTCGATCTAGCCTTGGCCGCATACAATGCAGGTCCAGGACGCGTTCGATCGATGCGCCGTATTCCGCCGTTTCGCGAGACGATGGACTATGTCACAGCGATCACTCGAGGGTGGAGCACCGGATCGTTCAGGACAGCATCGATTCAGACCGCCGGTTTGGCAGTGGATCGACAGGAATTCCGGGGCAGGGGGGTCCAGTTACTCGCTTACACATCTACAAGAGTATCGAACCCGAGGTAGTGCGCGTAATAGATCGCAATTCCGAGGATCGCCGGCGCGCCGAGCAGATAGTTGATCTGCCAACGTATCCATAACCGGGGTGCAACGAGTACCTTGTCGAGGACGGTCGCGGTGGGGAGCTTACTGGTTCCCGTACGATAATCGTGGGCGGTCTTTATCATCGCAAGGACAGCGCACATCGCCACCATGACGCCGACCGCGGCATAGAGTGAAAGCCAGGCCTGAAGTGTCGCTTGGGGCATGCCGACCACCTAGCAGGGGGCGTTTGCGGGAGGGGGCGGAATCCTACGCCAAGCTCGCCCAGATAGCCGGCGCGAGATCTTACTTGTTGCTGCCTTCTACGGTCGCGCCAGAAAGGCGACGGCTCAGTTCTATCCGGCGATG
>NZ_JAGMXV010000158.1 GCF_018006725.1 Rhizorhabdus sp. | reverse complement strand
GCACCGCATTGACCCGGATCGACCGGCTCTTGAGTTCGTCAGCGAAGCTCTCGGTAAAGGCCTTGATGCCCGCTTTCGACGCCGCATAGGGCGCCATGCCCATTGCGGCGTTGCCGGCGGCCGCCGCCCCGATGTTCACGATCGCGCCGCCAGCCTGCATATGCGCTGCCGCTGCGCGCGAAGAGATCACCGCCGTGCGCAGGTTGAGACGATACATGCGGTCCCAGCTGTCGAGGCTGCCGTCCGCGACCGTCTCCCACAGGAAACCACCGGCGACGTTGACCAGACCGTCTATGCCGCCCAGGCGTTCGGCGATCGTGGCATAAGCGGCCTGCACCGCAGCCTCGTCGGTCAGGTCGACGCCCCCTATGGTGATGGCCCCCGGCGTCTCTCCCGACGGCGTCGCCACGTCGACGACAGCGACCTCATGACCCCGCGTGGCAAGCTCCGCCACGACAGACCGCCCGAGCGCGCCCAAACCTCCGGTCACGATGATCTTCATCCGGATCCGATCCTCTTCCTAGATGCCAGCGACATTTTGCAGACCGTGCACCATCCCGACGCGGGGGTGCAAGACGGCTATGGGCATCGGAGGGCCGGTAGCCCGGCATCGCTGCCGGGGCGATGCCGGAGGGATCATGTGATGCACCTTCGGATCGTTCCAAGCCCGTCCCATCCTTGGCGATCATCGTCCGCGCCGTTCAGCTCTTTGACAGTTTCGTCACGAATCACTTCCACGCCATGTGACGCCGAAAGGAGGAAAAACGAGGCCCCGTAAAGTTACGGTAGCGTGTCAAATCATGCGTTGCAGCGCCATTTTTCGGGCTTTTACTGACAGGACTGAAGGTCTTTGGCCCAGTTGAAGAATGTGCCACGGAACGGTAATAAACGGGGCATAAACACCGCGCCACGGGAGCACGGCCGGTGACGGATTGCGGTAGAACCGCCCGTGATTCTTGTGCGCCGCACAAATGCCAATTGTTGGCGTCCAAAGGGGACATTTGGAATGCGTAATTTTTCGCTCGGCAGCGCGGTGGGCGCGCTTGCCATCGCCATGGTCGCATCCGCGCCGGCGCATGCTCAGGAAACCACGTCGTCCATCTCGGGCACGGTGACGTCGAACGGCGCCCCGGTCGCGGGCGCGACGGTGACGATCCTTCACGTGCCGTCGGGCACCAAATCGACTTTGACCACCGACGCGGCAGGCAATTTCAACGCCAACGGTCTGCGCATCGGCGGCCCATTCAGCGTCACGGTTTCGGCCAGCGGCTATACCAATGCCCAGGTTACCGATATCAACACCTTCATCGGCCAGCCCTACACGCTGCCGATCGAACTGACCGAAGTCGGCGGCCAGGAGATCGTGGTCACCGCCAGCAGCATCAAGAATGCGCGTACCGTCTCGCAGGGTCCGGCAACCGTGCTGACCTCGTCCGACGTTGCCAAGATCGCAACTATCAACCGCGACATCCGCGACCTAATGCGCCGCGACCCGTTCGCCCGTCTCGACGACACCCCCTCGGGCGGCCGCGCCGTTTCGTTCGCCGGTCAGAATGCGCGCTTCAACCGCTTCACCGTGGACGGCGTGCCGATCACCGACAATTTCGGCCTGAACCCCGACGGCCTCCCCAGCCGCCGTTCGCCGATTCCGCTGGACGCGGTCGGCCAGTTCCAGACCAAGGTCGCGCCCTATGATGTGCGCGAAGGCAATTTCCAGGGCGGCGTGATCAACATCGTCCTGCGCTCGGGCACCAACGACTTCCAGGGCACCGGCTTCTACGCCTATTCGTCTGATGAGCTGAGCGGCAAGAAGACCAAGGCTGGCCCCGGCGTGCCCACCGGCCGCGTGACCCTGCCGAACTTCAAGTACAAGAACTATGGCGCCGAGCTGTCGGGTCCGATCATCAAGGACAAGCTGTTTTTCATGATCGCCGGGGAGCGCATCCGCGCACCGCGCCCGATCGCCGAAGGCTCGCTGGAAAACAACGCCGGCACCGCGATCCCCAACCTGACTCAGGCCCTGGTCGATCAGGTCGTCTCGACTGCCAAGAGCCGCTACAATTACGACGCCGGCGGCGTCGTCGATACCAATGGTGACAAGGACGACCGCCTCGTCGCCAAGATCGACGCCAACCTGTCCGAAACGCAGCGTCTCTCCTTCACTTACGCCTATGCGAAGGACGAAATCGTCCTGACGAACAACACCAACAGCGGCAATGTGCAGCCGGCGCTGGGTCTGTCGTCCAACGCCTATGTTCAGGGCAACAAGCTCCAGACCGGCGTGGTCCAGATCAACTCCGACTGGTCGGACGATTTCTCGACCGAAGCGCGCGGCTTCTACAAGAAATATGTCCGCCTGCAGGACCCGCTGCTCGGCCGTGGCTTCGCCCAGTTCCGCGTCTGCACCGCGCCCACCTCGGACCGCAGCACTGGCACCGGCACCGGCACGACGGAAGCGACCAACTGCCCGAACGGCGTTCCGGTTGTCTCGATCGGCCCCGACAACTCGCGCCAGTCGAACGCGCTGAACACCCGCACCTATGGCGGTTCGTTCCTCGCCCGCCTGAACCGCGGCGATCATGACATTCGCGCGTTCGTCGATTTCACGGACGTGAAGGTGTTCAACCTGTTCCTGCAGAATACCGCAGGTAACTATTATTTCGACTCGCTCGCCGACTTTGCCGCCGGCAACGCGCAGCAGCTGGTCTATCAGAACGCCATTCCGTCGCTCGATCCGAATGACGCAGCGGCCCGGTTCCGCTATCAGTCCTACGCCTTCGGCCTGCAGGACACCTGGCGCCCCGATCCGACCTTCAGCCTGTCCTATGGTCTTCGCTACGACCTTTATGGCGGCAGCAGCCGTCCGACGGTCAACCCGAACTTCGTCGCGCGCTACGGCTTCAACAACGCCGCCTATCTGAGCGGTCGCGGTTTGCTTCAGCCGCGCCTCGGCTTCGACTGGAAACCCAGTTCGCGCCTGTCGGTCCGCGGTGGCGGCGGCATCTTCGGCGGCGGCGCGCCGGACGTCTATTTCTCGAACAGCTTCTCCAACACCGGCGTACTGTCGAACAACCAGACGATCCGCATGCTGAACAACGGCGGTTTCAGCGTCCCCGGTCTGACCGGCGCTGCAGCGACCGCAGTCGGCACGGCAGCGCTGATCAACGTCGCAGGCAACTCGATCCCCGGCGCGGTGAACCAGTATATCGCCAATGGGAGCATCGTTGCGAACTCGTCGACCAACGCGGTCGATCCCTCGTTCAAGATCCCGTCGCAGTGGCGCGCCACGCTGTCGACCGACTATCGGGCGGATCTCGGCTTCCTGGGTGACGATTGGCAATTCGGTGTGGACTTCCTCTATTCGAAGGTCCGCAACCAGGTCTTCTTCACCGATATCCGTTCGGTGCCGATCGTCGGTTCGCTGACCCCGGACGGTCGTCAGCGCTACACCAGCATCACCTCGCTGGGCTTCGCCGACAACAACTCGGATCTGTACCTGACCAACACCAAGAAGGGTCGCAGCTACGTCGCGGTGGCACGCGTCGACAAGTCGTGGGACTTCGGTCTGTCGGCGGGCCTGCGCTTCACCTGGCAGGACATCAAGGACCAGGCGCCAGCAACGTCTTCGACTGCTTCGTCCAACTATGGCAACGGTGCCTTCTTCGACGCAAACGGCGCGGCCTATGGCATCTCCAACGACCAGGTGAAGTACAATATCAAGTACAACCTGTCGTTCGAACGGGAGTTCTTCGGCGACAACAAGACCACAATCTCGCTGTTCGGCGAAACCCGCATCGGTCGTCCCTACAGCTACACGATGTTCGATCCGGCGTCGGGCCGCAGCCCGGTGTTCGGTACGACCGGCAGCGGCTCGCGCTACCTGCTCTACGTCCCGACCATCGGTGGCGATCCGCTCGTCTCCTATGACTCGGCGGCGACGCAGGCTGCGTTCGAGAACTTCATCCGCAATTCGGGCCTGAACAAATATCAGGGCAAGATCGCGCCCCGGAACGGCTTCAACTCGAAGTGGTTCACGCGTTTCGATCTTCACCTGTCGCAGGAGGTTCCGACCGGCCTGGGTGACTCGAAGGTCACCTTCTTCGCCGACGTTGAAAACTTCACCAATCTGATCAACAAGAAGTGGGGTCAGATCCGCGAATATATCTTCCCGTACAACGTCTCGCCGGTCCGCGTGGCCTGCCTGACGACCCCGGGCAATGCCAACGGTCAGGGAACGAAGGCAACCAGCTCGTCGCAGCCCTGCGCCCAGTACCAATATTCGCAGTTCACCAACCCGACCGACACGATCTATGCGAGCCAGTCGCTCTATGCGATCCGCGTCGGCGTCCGCTTCTCCTTCTGATCCGAAGGACGATACGGCAATCGAAGGGCTCCGCTTTGCGGGGCCCTTCTTTTTTGTGTGCGGGCTGGTTCGAATCCCCTTTTTCCGCCACGGATGAGCGATGATGTTCGCGCGTATTTTTCGTACCGTCCTCGCCGCTGGTCTCGCCCTGCTCGGCACGACGGCAGCGCAGGCGATGGGACCGATCACCCTGTGCGAGGGCGTCTGGGTCGATCCCAGCCGCGAGCGGCCGATCCCGATCCGTATCCGCATGCCTGCCGGTGCCGAGAAGGTGGGCGTCATCCTCTACAGCCATGGTCTCGGCGGCTCACTCGATGCCGGCACGATCTGGGCCAATGCCTGGGCCGAGGCGGGCTATGCCGTCATCAATATCCAGCATCGCGGCAGCGACAGTGCGATCTTCGGCAAGCCTGGCTTTCGCGCCGCGCTGGGCAGCCAGCAGTTGATCGCGCGGGCGCGCGACATGCGCTTCGTGATCCGCGAACTGGGTATAAGGCGCGAGGAGGGCATCTGCGACCTGCGCCGGATCGACCAGCGCCGGATCGGCATCGCGGGGCACAGCTTCGGTGCGCAGACGGTGCAGGCGGTTTCGGGGCAGATCTTCCCCTTTCCCATCGAGCCGCCGCTGGTCGACCTGAAGGTCCGCGCCGCTCTCGCGCTCAGCCCCTCCCCGCCGCTGGTCGGATCACCCGAGGTCGCCTTCTCGCGCATCCACATCCCCTTCCTGTCGATCACGGGGACCGAGGATGCGGTGCCGACAGTCATCCCGATCACGGCCGAGCAGCGTCAGGAGCCGTTCCGGCTGATGCCGGCCGGGGACAAATTCCTGCTGGTTCTGAAGGGCGCCACCCACGAAATGTTCGCCGGACAGACCTTCGCCTCGATGCTCAACGGGGAGCCGCCCGCGCATGTCCGCAACACGGTGATCGCCACCAGCATCGCCTTCTGGCGCGCCACGCTCGACGGCGACGTCCAGGCGATCGAATGGCTCTACAGCGTCGACGGCCTGCGTGCGGGCCTCAAGGAAGGCGACTTTTTCGAGAGCCGCTGAACCGGTTCAGTCGCCCCGGGCCGCGCGCACGGGCCGCAACGACACGATCGCATCGGGCTCGAACCGGCGGTTGAGCATGACCGCACCCAGTGCCAGCAGCGCCAGGAGCAGCATGCTGCCCGCATAGGCGCGATTGTCATAGGGCGTCGCATGGGTCAGCCAGCGCATCGCGGCGAGCGACCAGACCCCGGTGATCACGCCCAGCGACAAGGTCAGCTGCTGGACGGTCGAATAGAAGCCGGTGGCCGCCGCCATGCGCTCCGCCGGCACCTCGACATAGGCGGCCGGACCGATCACCAGCATCGCCAGCGCCAGCCCGAAACCCTGCCCGAAGATCAGCAGATAGAAGAGCGGCAGCGGCAGGTCCGCGCGCAGGAAGGCCGTGCCGAGCAGCGACAGCGCGAAGACGATTCCGCCGCCCACCGACACGCTGCGCGGGTGCGACCGGGCGATGAGCGGACCGCCGACCAGCCGACTGACCAGCACCCCGACCGTGCCTGCCGCGAGCATCACGCCGGTCTTCGCGGCTTCGAACCCCATAGCGAGCTGGAACCACAAGGGCAGCAGGAAGGCATGGGCGCCGAACAGGCAGCGGATCAGGGTGCCGGACAGCATGGAGAGGCGGAAGCTGGGGATCGCCCAGAGGGTCAGGTCGATGATCGGGGCCTCGGCCCGGCGATGATGGCGCAGATAGAGCAGCGCCGTGGCGACTGAGACGAGCAGCGTCGCGATCGTGACCGCAGGCGCGACCTGGCCGGTCACGCCGCTCAGGCCGATGACGAGCGAGACGATCAGGATGGCGACGATCACCGTCCCGCGCGCGTCGAAGGCCTCGCCCTCTTCATCGCGCCGGTCGGGCACGAGCCACAGGCTCATCACCACCCCGAGCAGCGCCATCGGCAGGTTGACGAGGAAGATCATGTGCCACGACGCATAGCTGACGAGGAAGCCGCCCAGCGCCGGGCCGATCAGCGGGCCGACGATGCCGGGGATGACGAGCCAGTTCATCGCGCTGATCAGTTCGTGCCGTTCGGCCGAGCGCAGGACCAGCAGCCGCGACACCGGGATCATGATCGCGCCGCCGATGCCCTGCAGCGCGCGCGCCGCGACCAGCGTACCCAGCGACCAGGCCATGGCGCTTGCGACCGCGCCCACCATGAACAGCAACAGCGAGGCGATGAAGGCGTTGCGCGCGCCGATGCGGTTGGCGAGCACGCCGCCCAGCGGGATGAACACGACGAGGGCCAACTGATAGGCCAGGATCGCGACGTTCAGGTCGATCGGCGCGACGCGCAGGTCGGCCGCGATCGCCGGCAGCGCGGTGGTGATCGCGGTGGCGTCGAGATATTGCATGAACACGGGGATCGATGCGGTCAGTGCGATGGCCCGATAGCCGCTCATTGCTCCCCCTTCCGCTAGCCGGGCGCCGATCTGCCAAAGCCGCCCGGCCCCGCAAAGCGCTAAGTGGCGGCTCGGCCCTGCCTTGCCGAAATGCGATGGATCAGTGGAAGTCGCGCGAGCGCGGCAGGATGCGGACATCGCGCGGATGGCGGCCGCGCGGGACCGTGTGGCGCGGCATCTGCGGATGCTCGAACACGTCGGCGCGCGACAGCTCGATCTCGGTGCGATGGTCCTCGGACAGGCGGTCGAGTTCGGCGCTGCGATCATGGACGATCGCGCCCATCAGGTGGACCACCCCCTCAGGACTGCGCTGGATCTCGCCCTCGACCAGCATCAGCCGCGACGCCATCACCTGCCGCCGCTGCACCTCGAAGGTCCGCGCCCACAGCAGGACATTGGTGACGCCGGTCTCGTCCTCCAGCGTGACGAAGATCGCCTTGCCCTCGCCCGGCCGCTGGCGGACCAGCACGACCCCGGCGACCTTCGCCCGCGACCCGTTGCGCGCCGCCGATGCCTCCGCGCAGCTGAGCACGCCTTCGCGCCGGAACAGGTCGCGCAGAAACTGCATCGGGTGCCCCTTCAGCGACAGGCGGGTCAGCTGGTAATCGGCCGCGACATGCTCGGACAGCGGCATGGCGGGCAGCTGCGCGTCGGGTTCCTCGCCCAGTTCGCGCGCACGCGCGGCAGCGAACAGCGGCAGTTCGCCATCGGGCGTCCGGCGCGCCTCCCACAGGGCCGCGCGGCGGTCGAGGCCGATCGAGCGGAACGCGTCGGCATCGGCCAGAAGACGCAGCGCGCGGCGCGGCAGATCGGCGCGGCGGGCCAGATCCTCGATGCTCGCGAACGGCCCCTGCCCGCGCGCGGCGACGATCGCCTCGGCCCAGGCCTCGCGAAAGCTGTCGACCTGGCGCAGGCCGATACGCAGCGCCAGCCGGTCGGGCGGCCCTTCGAGGCTGTTGTCCCAGCCACTGCGGTTGATGTCGATCGCCCGGATCTCGACGCCATGTTCGCGCGCGTCGCGGACGATCTGCGCGGGCGCGTAGAAACCCATCGGCTGGGCGTTGAGCAGCGCGCAGGCGAACACCGCCGGATAGCGGCATTTGAGATAGGAGGAGGCATAGACGAGCAGCGCGAAGGACTGGGCGTGGCTCTCGGGAAAGCCATAGCTGCCGAAGCCCTTGATCTGTTCGAAGCAGCGTTCGGCAAACTCGCGCGGATAGCCGCGATCGACCATGCCCTCGACCATCTTGCGCTCGAAGGTCGGCATGGTGCCGACATTGCGGAAGGTTGCCATCGCGCGGCGCAGCCGGTTCGCTTCGGCATCGCTGAACCCCGCCGCCACGATCGCCAGCTTCATCGCCTGTTCCTGGAACAGCGGCACGCCCAGCGTCTTGCCGAGCACCTCGCGCAGTTCGTCCGGATCATGGGGCGGTGCCGGCGAAGGAAAGACGACCGCCTCCAGCTTCTGCCGCCGCCGCAGATAGGGGTGGACCATGCCCCCCTGGATCGGCCCCGGCCGCACGATCGCGACCTGGATGACGAGGTCGTACAGCTCGCGCGGGCGCAGGCGCGGCAGCATGTTGATCTGCGCGCGGCTCTCCACCTGGAAGACGCCGATGCTGTCGCCGGTGCAGAGCATGTCATAGACGTCGGGCTGGTCAGGCGGGATCGTTGCCAGCGTATATTGGCGGCCGATATGGGTCTCGATCAGCGCGAAGGCCTTGCGGATGCAGGTCAGCATGCCGAGCGCGAGGATATCGACCTTCATAAGCTTCAGCGCGTCGATGTCGTCCTTGTCCCATTCGATGAAGGTGCGGTCGTCCATCGCGGCATTGTGGATCGGGACGGTCTCGTCGAGCCGGTCCTCGGTCAGGATGAAGCCGCCGACATGCTGCGACAGATGGCGCGGGAAGGTCAGCAGCTGCGCGACCAGCATGTTGAGCCGCCCGATCTCGACATTGGCGGGGTCGAAGCCGGTCTCGTGAAAGCGCTTCTCCTCCATACTCGACGAAAAGCTGCCCCAGATGGTCGAGGTCAGCCGGGCGGCGACATCCTCGCTCAGGCCCAGCACCTTGGCGACCTCGCGCACCGCGCTGCGCGGCCGGTAATGGATGACGGTCGCGGCGATCCCGGCGCGGTCGCGGCCATAGCGGGCGTAGATATATTGCATCACCTCCTCGCGCCGCTCATGCTCGAAGTCGACGTCGATGTCGGGCGGTTCCTTGCGGTCCTCGGAGATGAAGCGCGAGAAGAGCAGCTTGTTCGCGACCGGGTCGACCTCGGTGATGCCGAGGACATAGCAGATCACCGAATTGGCAGCCGATCCGCGCCCCTGGCACAGGATCTTCCGCTCGCGCGCGAAGCGGACGATGTCGTGCACCGTCAGGAAATAATAGGCATATTGCTCCTTGCGGACGAGCTTCAGCTCGGTCTCGACAAGGTCGAGCACCTTGTGGCCGGGGGCCTCGCCATAGCGCCAGCGGACCCCGTCGGCGACGAGCTTCTCCAGCCAGGCTTGCGGGGTCCAGCCCTCGGGCACAGGCTCGTGCGGATAGACATAGCTCAGTTGTTCGAGGTCGAAGCCGACCCGGTCGAGCAGGCGCGCGCCTTCGCCCACCGCCTGCGGATAGTCGACGAAGAGCCGCGCCATCTCCCGCCCCGGCTTCAGATGGCGTTCGGCATTGGCCGAGAGGCGCGTCCCTGCCTCCTCGATCTTCAGGCCCAGCCGGATGCAGGTGACGATGTCGTGGAGCTGGCGCTGCGTCGGGGTGGCGTAGAGCGCGTCGTTGGTAGCCAGCAGCGGCACGGACAGATCCTTGGCGAGGCGCGCCAGCTTCGCGATCCGGCGACGATCCCGCCCCGCATAGCGCATGGTGACGCCCAGCCAGACGCGGTCGGGCGCCGCCCGGCTGAGCAGATCCAGCACCCGCCGCAATCGGTCCTGCGGCCCCTCCGTCGGGGGCATGGGCGACGGCTCGAGCCGGACCCCGTCGACCGTCGCCAGCGCCAGAGCGGGCCGCTCTTCGCCGCCCTCGTCCGATGAGGGCCTAGCCGCCTCGGGAGGAGAAGCCTGCCAGCTCGGATGCGGCCGGGCGCCTTCCTCCCCCAGCACCAGCCCCTCCCCATCGGGGATCACCACGAGCAGCAGATCGTCGAGATGGTCGAGCAGGTCGGCAAGGAATAATATGCAGTCGCCCTTGATCGCGCGCCGGTTGCCGACCGTCAGCAGGCGGGTCAGCCGCCCCCAGCCATGGCGCGTCGCGGGATAGGCGACGATGTCGGGGGTGCCGTCGGCAAAGACGAGGCGGGCGCCGGTGGCCATTTTGAAGGGAAAATCGGACAGGCCCTCTTTCGCAGCATCCTCCTTGATCTCGCGCAGCGCCTTCCATGCGCGGACCACGCCGGCGACGCTGTTGCGGTCGGCGATGCCGAGCCCGACATGACCGGCGGCGAGCGCGGCTGAGACCATGTCCTCGGCGGGCGAGGCCCCGCGCAGGAAGCTGTAATTGCTCGCCGCCACCATCTCGGCGAAGACCGGGCCGGGCTGGCTGCTCATGCGAACAGGCCGTGGATATACCAGGCGGGGCTGTTCGCCTCGCGCTCGTAAAGCCCCAGCCGGAACAGCCAGAAGCGCCGCCCCTTGCGGTCCTCGACCCGATAATAGTCGCGGCTGAGCCCGGCATTGTCGGCGCGCTTCCACCACAGCGACCCGATCCGCTCGGGTCCTTCGGCCAGCGTCACCTCATGCAGTTCGCGCCGCCAGCGGAAGCGCTGGGGCGGTCCGTCGGGAACGCCCGCCACCACCTCGATCGGCTGGGGCGGATCGAACAAATAGGTCGGGCGCAGCGGCGGCTCGCCGCGCTCGGGTTCGGGCCAGGGACCGGCGGGGCCCGCCTCGATCGCGGGGAAGGCGAAAGCCGCCTGCTCGGGGACATGGCTGTCGCGCGGGGCCAGCCGTCGGACCCGGTTGCGGCCGAGCCGGGTGGACAGCCGGTCGAGCAGCTGCGCCAGTTCGCCCTCGGCCAGCGCGCCGCCCTCCAGCGGCAGCTGGACCGGCGCCATCGCCTCGAACAGGGGCACTGCCAGGCGCACCAGATCGAAGCCGAAGCCCGGATCGACCGGATCGGCCAGCGCAGCGAGGCGCTCGTCGAACAGCCGCATGACCGTCGCGGGGTCGCGCACCGGCAGGCCGGTTTCGACGCGAAGCCGGCGGACGAGACCATCGGTGCGATAGAGCTGCGCCTCGAAGCGGCGGCCGCCGCGATGCGCCTCCTCCATCCGCCGCGCGGCGCCCGTCATGAGCTCGCCGATCGCGGCCAGTGCGTCTTCGGTGCGGCCGATCGGCTCGGCGAAGCGGCGTTCGAGCAGCAGGGCCGGCTCGGCGCGGCGCGGGGTGATGCGCAGGTCGCGGCCCCCGGCCACGCGGGCCAGCCGGTCGGCGGCGGCCTCGCCGAAGCGGGCGGACAGCAGTTGCGAGGGCCGCGCGCGCAGGTCGCCGATCCGCTTGAGCCCGGCGCGGCGCAGGGCGACCGACTCTTCGCCGCCGAGTTCGAGTGCTTCGACCGGGAGAGCATCGAGCTGGGCTTCGGCAGACCGCGCATGGCGCGCCAGCGCATGGGCGGCGTCGGGGGTGTCCGCCAGCGCGCTGCGCGTGGTCAGCCCCAGCC
>NZ_JAGMXV010000010.1 GCF_018006725.1 Rhizorhabdus sp. | reverse complement strand
GAGTCCGGCCGGCACGCTGCGATACCTGATGTCTCCGCGCGCCGGCCTCTTGCAACCCCCGCCGAGCACGGCTCAGATCAACCCAGGACTCTCGTTACGACTGGATGAGAAACGGGGGTCACGTCAGCTCGCGTGTCGGGATCAACGAGTATTTTCCCCCGGCCTACAGCCGTTCCTCGCGACCGCTGCGCTTCAAAATTCCCGTCCTGCCCTGCGGGCTGATCCCGCCCCTGCATCGCCTTCCGTCGGTGCGCATGCGAGGCCGCATCGGGCGGCTTCCAAAACAGCAACGGAGGCCATCATGGCAATCATCGGAACCTTCACCAAAGACGGCGAGAACTTCGTCGGCTCCATCGTCACCCTGGCGCTCAAGGCCAAGGCCACCATCCAGTCGGTCGTCAAAGCCACCGACAGCGCTCCGGACTACCGGGTCTTCTCCGGTGGGGTCGAGATCGGCGCGGCCTGGTCTCGCAAGAGCCAGCAAGGCGAACGCCCCTACCTATCGGTCAAGCTCGACGATCCGAGCTTCGGCGGCGCCATCTTCTGCCGCCTGGTCTACGGCGCGGAAGGCGGCCATCAGCTCATGTGGAGCCGTTAGGCCTGGCTCGGGGCGGCTTCGGCCGCCCCATCACCTGCTAGGCCGCCGCTTTCCCAAGCGGTTCGGAATTCACCCGCCGGGCATTGTCTCCCGGCCGACGCCGACGAACCAAAATGATGACGACAGCTTCTTCGGGCTCTTCAGCATCGGGGGCCTGAAGGAGAGTGTCGTGGCATTTCCCCCGCGCATGCTGCAGCCAGAGACGGCCAATCATGCGCGCGCCTTCGGCGATGATCGCCACCGCACCGAACACAATGCCGATCTCCTTCAGGTATTCATCGGCGGTAACCGAGTGTCCCAGGACCGCTCGGAAAAAGCCGTAGGTGAAGAGCACGAACATCGCGCCGATGAACAGCGATGAGCGGTGCATTTGGTGAAAACGCAGGTTCGCCTGTTCGCTCCTCGCTTTGAGGAGGGATTGAACGCGCGTGTGCATCATGGTCGTGCCTATCGAAAATGCGTTCTACCGAGGAGATGTTTTAACCCTCGGTCGCCACCCGCGATATAAATCCGTTGATGAACTTACCGGTTCCTCGAAATCAAAACGCCGCGCGCTGAATCATATTTGTTTGCCTTCTTAAGTCAGGATCACAGCGTAAAGGCACGAGGTGTTCGTATTTTATCTGGCTCAAGGCGTGCAAAGCTCACGCTTCGGAAGAAGCGATTAGCGGTATCTTCGCTCGTACCAAGGACCGTTGCGCATGCGCGCGAACGGCGATCGCTTGTTCGGCCTCTTTTCGATTCATCGCAAAGTTGTTCGAAGTAGGTACGGATGTCCTGCGGGGGATTCTGTTGAGATAACTCCCAAGAGACAGCGCGATAGAGCCGTTGGTCAATGACCGAAAGTCTACCGGGGCCCATTCCTCCAGCGGCAATGTCATCCCCATAGTATTTGTGAAGGAAGTTGAGCGGCGTAAGCTCGCATGCTTCACGGCCCGGATAGGGCCTTCGTTTCGGTACTGGCTTCCGCGTGGCTATTTCGCGAAGCTCTTGCACGGCTTCCAACACGCCGATGTCCGGCATTTCTTGAGCCATGAATAGGGTGAGGGCGAGCCGCTGATCGGCCGCTTGTTCCGGCGATGCGCCGCGTCTCAGCAGGAACTCTTCATAGCGAGCTCCAGCATTGAGAAATTGCTCGGCTTTGACGTCCGCAGGTGTGGCATCTGTATCCAGCTTACTCATAGAACTTCAGGAATATCAGATCGGAGCGGGCGGCAGTATTACAGTTTCGAGAAGAAATACGGCTTCCAAGTGCGGAATTAACGAAAAGTTAATGAGATATGTTCTAGTATTGCGTGTAGTGTGAGGTTGTATCGTTTACCGCATAACAGTCGAAGCCGACAATTCGTCCCGCCTCCAAAGTGAGGATGGACTAAAGGCGGATTTGATCGGCCGGATCGGTAGCGCCCAATCCGACCTCGAAGCCAATTTGGCCATCCTTCTGCATGGCGGCGACACTGCGTCGGTCGCCTTGGCTGAGGCGCAGCTGCAGGTTCTGGCAGGCCTGCAGCGACGCGTCGATCAAGCCCGCGGCGCGGACCTGGTCAGCATTCGCGGTGAGGTCCTCGCGATCTCGGCAGCGGCTCAGTTAGCAGCCCAACAAGCGCGTAGCAGCTCGGCGATGTCGGCTGCTGCATCTATCCAGGACGCCAGTGAGCGGGCGCGCAAGACGGTCCTGGGATTGGTCGACGACTACTACGAGAAGAAGGTCCTCGATCCCTACCTGCGCTTCTCGTCGCCCGAAGACGAGGCAGAGTACCGCAAGCGCGAGGCGGAGCGCCAAGCCGCTATTCAGAAGGCGCTGGCCGAGGGCACGCCGCAAGGCAACCTGCGTGCCGCCCAACTCATGGAAGATCAGCTGCGCGATGCTGGCGCACACGGTGCTGACCAAAGCCCAGACTACTTGCCGATGTTCGAGCGTGTCCGTAGCGTTGAGGAAGGTCTCGGTACCGCCCTTGCGGCGCAACCTGATACCGCAATATCGGTCTCGCGAGACCCGCTCGATGCCATTGCCCCGGCGACCAAAGTGATCGTTGGCGAGACCGAGCAGGGTGGGCACGGCCTCAGCGTGGGTTCGGCGAACGAAACCCCGGTCCGCACTACATAAGCTGGTAAGCTTTGCATTCGGCGACAACGCGATAGAAATACGGTTGATCTCGTCGCATCGCAGGGGCCTCAACTTTAAGTGCTCGCTCGAAGTCCGCGTCGATCTGGGCTCGGCTGAACTTCAGAATGTCGCCGAGGCCGTACGCCACGCCGAAGGATTCCTTAGCCTTACTTTCGTAATAGGCCGCCTTGGCCAAGTCACCGGCCCGCTGGCGCTGGCCGGACGCGATCCCGTTCGCTACGAAACAGCGGATGGCGACGTCGTAGGGCTCGCGGTTGGTCACCGCTGCTTGGGCGACGTGCGCACCAGCCACTTCGATCAGGGCTATAAGGGCAACCACCATCCATGAGGCGGGCTTGTTCATAATGCATCACCGGCAAGAAAAGGGAGCCGGGCGATGCTACCGAATGGCCTATTCTGTTGCGGTAGCAGCTAAGAGTTTGTTTTGAATCATAGTTATTCTACCGTCCGCCGCCGGGGTATTTCTGAAAGCGATCACTATTTGTAATGAGCGAGCGTCAACGCAGGGTCACGCCTTGCAACAGAATAGGCCATTCTGTTGCAGCGTTTGGGAGGGATCGTGACACGCGGCTGGAGATTGGACGCCGCTGATCCGGCGCGCCTCTTTGATCCGGTGGGACGCCGGAAGTATCTCTGTGCTCCCGAAGCGCGCCTGTTTCTGGCGGCTGCTCGCCAGGCTGATCCGCGCACGCGGACCTTCGCCCTGCTCCTGGCCTATACGGGCTGCCGCATCAGCGAGGGGCTCGCCTTGACCCCCGCCAGCCTTGATCGTTCCGGCGGCCAGATCGTGATCCGCACCCTCAAGCGCCGGCGGCTCTGCTATCGCGTGGTGCCTATCCCCAGCGCGCTCATGGACGAGCTGACACTGTTGGCGAGCGGATGTCGGGATGATCAGCGCCTGTGGTCGTGCTGCCGACAGACGGCCTGGCGCCGCATCAAGCGGCTAATGAAGAACTCGCAAATCGCCGGGCCACAGGCGACCGCCAAGGGGCTGCGCCATCGCTTCGGCGTGCTCGCCGCCGAGCATGTCCCGCTGGCCCTGGCCCAGCGCTGGATGGGGCACGCCAAGCCTCAGACCACGGCGATCTATCAGCAGGTCGTCGGGGAGGAGGAGCGGCGATTGGCCCAACGCCTCTGGGATGCGTCCGAGCGGCCCGACCTCTAGCTCGGATCGGCCGACGTGAGTTCGGCCGCGACATAGCGCTGGACGTCGCCGATGTTGACGAGCGTCACCGGGCCTTCCGCTGAGAGCGCTTGAAGGTCGCGGGGCAGGTGATGAAGATCCGACAGTTCGTAGAAGATGTGGTCCGCATAGGGCGGCCAGACCATGAGGTAGCGATCGACCGGGGCGTCGCTGTGTTGAATGTCCGACCACAGCTTATGGCGCGAGACGATGCTGCTGGCCTGGGTGAAGTTGAACCCATGGTCCATCAGGATTTTGGCGACCCGCATGAGGCAGAGGTCGGTTGCCCCGAAGCGCTTCCAGCCCGCCCGAGGGGCCGGGTCATCGAAGCTGTCGGACCCCGGCGCGTGAAAGCCCGGCAGCATGCCGGTACGGCCGAGGAGCCCACGCTTCAGGTAGCTGCGGAAACCTTCATAGCCGAGGCCGACGATATCGGCCGCACGGGCAGAGGTGACAGAGGGAAGTTCCAAAGACGACACCCAGTTTGGTTCTGACGGGACCAAAATGCATGATCACTTGTTTGGTGTCAATGGGACCAAATTTGCGTTAGGCACCAAGCCCCGTGCCGCGCGCTGCGGCCTGCGCCCGGCGGGCGTCGATCCTGTCGGTCCACTGCGCGTTCTTCGTTTCTTGCTTCTTCTTGTGGTGAAGGTAGCTGGCGGTGCCGATCACGGCGACACAAGCAACCGCGGCGGCGACGAGGCCGGCTTTCCCCATGCCTTTGGGCAGGGCCTTGGCGGTCGTGGCCGATTTCGCCGCGCTTGCGGCCGCTCCATTCACCGAAGCGCCGGCGGCCTTCGCTCCGCTGGCTACGGCGCCGTTAGCCGAAGCACCGGCCGCCTTCGTGGCGCTCTCCGCGCCGGACAAGCCTAACGCGGCCGCACGTTCGGCGCGCTGCTCGACCGCCATCGCCGCCATGCGCTGGGCATAGCCCCGGTCGATGTCGTGCATCGCGTTGATGTGGCCGAGGATTTCATCCTTGCCTTTGAAGTCTTTCGATCCTTCAACGAGATCACGCAGGCCTTGGTGAAACGTATCGCTTTCGGCGACGGTGCGCCTGGCGAATACTTCCGCCGGGACCTTGGCATTCGGGTCTCGTGACCACTGCGCAAATCGTGACATAGGCCTTCATTTTATCAAAATGACGGCCAGTTAGTATTACAGTTGCATGAAGTTATTTGGGTCGTGCCGGGAAATCGGGCGAGGCTTTGTTTCGTAGTTCAATGAGTTGGTCCATCGCCGAGCGCGCTTTACTGTCGATCAGGCGCTTATGGATTTCCGAGGCCAGTTCGAAATTTCCAGCATCGATGAGTTTATTGATGATCGCGAACTGCTGATCGCGGTAGGATTTGTCGTTCTCCGCGTCGATGCGCATGCTGTTTTCGATCTTCGCGAACTCCGCCGTGATAGCGGCCATCTCCAAGCGGTAGGCAGAATCGATCACATGCAGGTCGCGCTCCTCGGTCGCGATGAGCTTGCCGAGATCGAGCGCTTTGTCGATCAGGCCCGTATAGACCGTGAACTGGTCCAGGGCCGGCGGCAGTACCTCGCCCGCGAGCAGGGCGCGCCCGCGCACCCGCGCGGCATCCAGAAGCTCGTCCCGTCGTCCTGTTACATCGTCACTCATTAGCTTCCCGCCGTCTGCTTAAGTAGCTGCTTGCCTTCGGTCACCAGCATCGCGAGCTGCAGCGCCTGCCGCCGGGCTTCATCGGACGAAGCCCCGTCGGCAAACGATGGATCGGCAAGGGCCTGATCCAGGGCCTCGATGGTTTGAACCAGCCCATCGAATTGCGGCAGCAGGCGCGTGCGAATGAGCGTGTCCGTCCATTGCATGTCGGACTTGGCCGTCTGGGCTCGCAGGGTGAGATCACCCTCGAGCTCCTTGAGTTGCCGTAGCAACTTGCTTTCGTTGATCGCGGTCATGATCAACGTGAAGGCGGCGGCCGCCACCGCGGCCTGCCAGGGCATCTGACCCGTGCCGACTTTTGCGGCCACCTGGTTGAAGCCGCCCATGTAGTTGAGCTTCTGGGTGAAGCCACGTTTCACTTCGGCGAAGCCGACATCCTGGGCCAGCTGAACGCTCGCTTCCTCCACCGGCGCCGGCGTGATCCCAAGCCGGGCAAGGACGGCTTCGGCCCGTTGGAGCACGTCACTCGTCGAGCGCCGGGCCATGTCGACCGTCGCCACCGCGTGATTGTAGATGCCATAGGCAAGCTGCCAGCTTCGGCGGGTGAGCGCATCGCCGTCCTTCATCGTACTTTCGAGGATCCCGGTCTGCTTGCGCGTCCAAGCGTCCGCCAGGACGGGGTCTGAGGCGTCGAACACCTCGAAGCGGGTCATCTCCTCCAGGTTGGACAGGATCACCGCGCGTTGGGCGCGAAGGGCTTCCAGTGAAGCGGCAGGCGCCGCCGCCTTGCCGTGATCCGCGCGCGGCTTCTCCCACAGCTTGGCGCGCCGGAAATGGAAAGCGATCCTTCCGGCCGCGTAGAGGGAAAACAGCCAGTAGGCGGCGATGAGGAGCCCACCGATCCCGTCGACGCCGCCCAGGACCGCCACGCCGAGCTTGAGGCCGATGACGATGGCGAAGTGGGTGTAGAAGAACTTGATTGCATGCTGGCGCGTCGCTTCGACCGCCACAGCCGTGCCTTCCAACCGTGCCATCCGATGGGCCAGCCCGAGACCGGCGATAGTCATCAGGAAGGGCCCGATCCCGAAGAGCAGGAATATCGAGACGAACGGCCCGAGCGCGAAGAGCCCGAGCATGTTCCAGAATAGGCTCCACTGAAACTTCCCCGACCGCATGTCGTAGAAGGGGTCGGCGTAGTGGAGCATCTGATCGTGCGAGAGCGCCTTGACCGGCGCAGCGGAAGGCAGCACGGCCAGTTCGGTCATCGGTCGATCCCCAGATCGTGGCCGTGCTCCGGACCCGCCGGATCGACCCCGCGTTCGCGCGGCGCCCACTGCTCTTCGAACGAGGCCGTTCGGGGCGGTTCGATGGCGGGGCCTCTTCCATACAGCTCGGCCGATGCGGCTTCGCCGAGCTTCTCGACTTCGATCACCGGCGCCGCCGTGACGACGCGACCGAACCAGCCTTCCTCCACGACCTTCTGACGAACGTCCTGAATGGCGTTCGCCGCCTCGCGGAACAGGAAATCAAACAGCGCCATGACCGCCTCCCCGAACGTCACGGCACCACAGAAAGCGATGCTATCGCAAGAGGAGTCTTTACGATTTAAGGAATCCTAGGTTGAAATGCCGCTGATCAGCGGGGGCGATCCGATCGTGAGCTACGTCAACAACCTCGACGCACCGCTACTGCAGCTATCGCCGCAGGATCGCTTCACGCTTCGCGACGCCTGTCAGGGTGTGCACGTCTTCGGCGGCATCGGCTCCGGCAAGACCTCCGGCAGCGGCAAGGCCTTGGCCGGGGCGTACCTTCGCGCCGGCATGGGCGGGTTGGTGCTCGCCGCCAAGCCCGACGAAGTCGAACAGTGGATCGCCTACGCCCATGAGCACGGGCGCGGAAACTCGCTGGTGCTGTTCGGCGATCGCGGCGGCTGCTTCAACTTCATCACCTACGAACTGTCGCGCCAGGGAATGGCCGGCCTGGGCAGCGTCGTCGAATGCCTGATGCGCATTCTCGACGCGGCGCGCCTCGCCAACCCCAACGCCGGGCGCAGCAGCGAGGCGTTCTGGGAAGACGCCACGCGCCAGGTGCTGCGCAACACCATCCCGATCCTGTTCGCGGCGACCGGCAATGTCACCATCCCCGAGATCATCCGCTTCGTCGCTTCGGCGCCGGTCAGCCTTGATCAGCTGCGCGATCCCGATTGGCAGGAACATTCCTTCATGTTCGCGGCGCTGGCCCGCGCCCGCCGCGAACCCATCGTGCCGTTGTCAGAATCGGATTTCGACAAGACCGCCGCCTACTGGCGTGACGAGTACAGCCAGCTCGACAACAAGACGCGCGGGAATATCGCGATCTCCTTGTCGACCGCGCTCGACCGTTTCAATCGCGGCCGGCTGCACGACGCGTTCTGCACCGGCACGAACATCGTGCCCGAATTGACCTTCCACGGCGCGATCATCGTCATGGACATGTCGGCGCTGACCTGGAACGAGGACGGCATCATCGGCCAGCAGCTGTTCAAGTACATGTGGCAGCGCGCCGTGCTCGCCCGCAACGGGCTCGATCCGGCGCACCGCGACCGGCCGGTGTTCCTGTGGGCGGACGAAAGCCAGTATTTCGTCAATGCCTTCGACACCGACTTCCAGTCGACCTGCCGTTCGGCGCGGGCCTGCACGGTGTTTCTCACCCAGTCGCTGCCGACCTACTACGCGAAGATGGGCGGTGAGAACGCCAAGCACAAAGCCGACATGCTGCTGGCGAACTTCGTGACGAAGATCTTCCACAACAATGCCGACCCGGAGACAAACCAATGGGCGGCGACCACGGTCGGCCGCAGCCTGGTTCGTCGGAACACCTACAGCGAGGGCACCAACAGCTCGCGGTCGATGGGCATGAATGCCGGCGAGAACAAGAGCTGGGGGTCCAGTTCAGGTTCCAGCGCGTCGAGCAGTAATCACGGCTCGCAGTCCGGTTCGACCTGGGGCTCGAACAAGGGTGGCGGCGAAAGCTGGGGTCGCAATCGCGGCCTCAATACCGGTGAGAGCTACACCGACGGCTACTCCGAACAGATGGATTACGAGATCGAGCCCGCGGATTTCGCCCGCTACCTGAAGACCGGGGGCACCGCCAATGCCGGTCAGGTGACCGGGGTGTGGTTCCAGGCCGGCAAGACCTTCAACGACAGCCGTCGAAACTACCTGCATGTGACGTTCCGCCAATGAACCGCCCCAACTTCTTCACCTACCTCATCGGCAACGGCCTCAGCTTCGTTGGCCTCAGCATCGGCCTGCTCGTCTTCGGCTTTCAGTTTCTGACGACAGGCCAGGGCGGGATGCTGGCCCTCATCTTCCTCATCGCCGGAAGCGCCGCCTACAAGGCCAACGAACGCATCCGCGCCTACAATGACTGGCAGCGCGAATGGAACGCCATGGACGGCAAGGCGCCCCGGCAGTTCGCGCTACCCGGCTGGGGCAAGCTCCGCGTCGTGCTCGGCGTCATCGTCTGGATCGTCTTCGGCTTCATGGCGCTTGGCGCGACCGGAACGCCGGGCCTCGAAATTCCCCTTGCGATGTTTTGGGCAGGCACGGCGCTCGGGATTGGGGTCGCCATCTTTCGGCTGATCAAACGAGGCAAATCCGCGCCCCGAAGGGGCGCCGATTTTGTCAGCCACTGCCTGGCTCGTCCCGGGCAGTCGGCCAGCCTGAACCAGGCCTACCAATCGCTGCCCGACTACTGCCGGCGCATCATGGGGTGACGGCGGCAATGCGGGTTTTGCTACCAATCGACCGCCTCTCTGTTATAGTATAACAATGTCCGACGTCGTTCCATTAAGCCCTGCCGAGATCGCCACCGCCCGTAAGCGGCGGCTCGTCGCGCAGCATCTGCAAGCGCTCGAAGGCAACGCGCTGACGCCGGCCGAGATCGCCATGTTCGACATGTTCGACCGCGAAGGCTGGTCCGGTGATCGCTGCCGCGATTTCATCCGCGACCAACTCGGCATCGCACCCGCGCTGAAATGAGCGACCCGTACGCCGACCCCACAACCGGCGTCCTCTACAATCGCCTTGGCCTGACCACCGCCGAAGCGCTCGACCAGGCCGAACGTCTCTTCGTCGCGAGCCGGGCTCGCGACTTCGTACCCAAAGGCGAGTTCGACCTCGACCATCTGCGCAGCATCCATCGCCACCTGTTCCAGGATGTCTATGACTGGGCAGGCGAGCTGCGCACCGTCGAGATCGAGAAGGGGGACAGTGTCTTCATGCCGGCGTCGCTGATCCGACGCGGTATGGACGACATCCATTGGCGTCTCGTGGACGCCGACCACCTGCGTGGCCTGCAGCCGGACGCCTTCGCGGCGGCGGCGGCCGATCTCCTGGCCGACATCAACCACCTCCACCCCTTTCGTGAAGGCAATGGCCGGGTGCAGCTGCAGTTCTTCGGCCAACTGGCCGAAGGGGCCGGCCACGCGGTCGACCTGACGCGGCTTGATCGCGCGACCTGGCTCGATGCCTCGATCGCGTCGCATACACGCGATCTGACCCCGATGACCGAGGCGCTGCGCGACACGGTTATCGGCCCCGCGCCCGAGCGTGAGCTCGGGCGCGACCGGGGCATCGATGTGTAGTTACCGCTTCGCGGTCGGCTCCGGTCGGACGATGTCGATGCGGGTGACAACCGGCTCGCCATTGCCCGGCGCCGGCCAGACCCGCGGATTAAATTGCTGGATGTAGGTCACCATCCGGCGCGCCAGCTTCTTGCGCAGGTCGCGCAGGAAGCGTCCCTCGATGACCACGATGCAGTCGGGCAGGAAGAGGCGAAGCTGTTCTTCGCCGACATAGCCGATCTGCATCAGGAACCGATACTGGAACTCGATGCCCTCGGCGATCTCGGTGTTGTCGACCCAGCGCTGGACATCGCAGCACTCGCCCACCGTGCCACTCGGCATGAAGCCGTAAGGCTTGTAGGGCTCGCTGCTGACCGCGCCTTCCGGCCGCTCAGGTTCTGTCAATGGTGGCGTCTCCCGCCCCATCCGTTCGGTGAAGCTCGGTCGCCCGAACACCTGGTCGAACTCATCGCTCAAGGTCCACCTCCGGGATGGGAGTAGGTTTCTTGAATTGGTTGGCGAAGCTCTCCGCCATGTCGCCGAGGCGCAGCACGAAGTCGGCCAGCGCGTTCGGATCGCGCTGCTTGTAGTGCTCGACTTCCTCGTAAAGCTGCGCCCGCTTCTTGATCGCGACCCATTGGGTGACGCGCTCTTTGAGGTAGTCGTAAGCCTTCCCGACATGGCGGGCCAGGCCGAGGTTCAGCTGCGGGATGCGGAAGATCCCTTGCTTCTCCAAGGTGCGGTGATCGATGCGCGCATCGGATCCCGCATCGGCCAGGCTGGCGTTCGCATGCGCTGCCCAGCGTTCCCGCCAGACGTTCACGTTGCGTAGCGCTTCCACCGCCTCGAGCGCTTCGCGATCTTCCTCGAGGCCGGTGTTGTTGAACCGCTTGCGCGCTTCGGCAACCTGCCGCGCGATGTCCTCGCGCTCGTTCCAGTCGCGCTCCTTCTTCGCGGCGAAGCCGGTGGGCGAGCTGCTGTCCAAACGACGAAGCGTCAGCAGCACATGCGCGTGGGGTTGCTCTAGTCCGTCGGACGCATCGGGCCGGTGCACGCCGATGTCGGCGACCATGCCCTTGCTGACGAAATGCTCGCGCACGAACCCGCGCACCAGGTCGATCTGTTGCTCGGGGCGGAGCTCGCGGGGGAGGGTGATTTCGACCTCGCGGGCCAGCTGTGCGTCGCTGCGCTTCTCCGCCCGCTCGACCATGTTCCACAGGGTCTGCCGGTCAAACACCCAAGGCGGTGTCTCGCCCTCGGGGGCGAGGATCTCCGTGTGAAAAATGTCGGGCTTGTCGAAGTGAAACCATTTGCCCTGGGCCACATCAAAGAGACGTTCGCCCGAGCGGTAAGCGGCCGCGGCCACCACCGACCGGCGCGTTGCGCCGCCCGGTTTGGCGGCCCGTCCCAAGGACCGCGAGATCACCTTCAGCCTGAGGTGATAGATAGCCAAGCCTGAACCCCCGTTCTGCCGCCGAGCTAGAAACAAGAGAGCGCTAAACCGCTAGGTGTGCACTTATACATTCTTGCGAATGTGCCCACAGGGATTTCTCGCGTCAGGGTTGCTGCGATCGTTGTTTCCACAACTATGATGCGATGCAGCAACAGGTTCGGCGGCTTGGCAGGGGTTCTTCCGCCACCCCCTTACACCCCGGCGGGACCGGCTCTCAGCCTTGCTTTTCGCCGGAGGGGCGCTGCCCCTGAACAACCCCGGTCAGGGCGCTTTGGCGCTGCCCCGACACCCTCGCATTCCACCGGCGACCGGTGGAGCAGGACCCCGTCCCGCACCCTGGTCCGAGGCGTTCGTCACCCCCCCCCGGAACCCCCGCGAGGGCCGCTGCCATACATCGCGATGTATGGGGACAACGCGCAGTTTGCCCTTGAACTCAGGTCCGGTTCGGCCATGCTCATGGCCGGTCGTTCCACCTGACCTATCGCCGGGTCAAAGCGAACTTTAGTCCCTCAAGCGTCCCGCCCCGTCCTTCCTCGACGCCGGCGTGTAATCGGCGATCGACGGTGATGAGAAGGAACGGTGCCATGGCCGTACTCCGGCTGACCCCTGCCAACCTGACGTTCGTGAAGCGCTCGCTGCGCGCCGCCTATCCGAACGTGAAATCCTCCCACCTCACCGAAGGCCTTGCCGCGGCCGTCGGCGAAAACACGCATGCGGCGCTGCTTGCTCGGATCTCGGGTCAGGCAGAAGCGGAGCCCGTCCAACTGGATCGGGATCGCTGGCGCCAGCGGCTCACCGAGCTCGGCTACCCGAGCCTGAGCGGCGAGGCCCTGACGCCCATCGTCCGCGACGATGCGCTGCCCGATCCGTGCTGGCGGGTGCTGCCTCGGCGAAACATCCCCGCCATCAATGCCTGGTTCTACCAGTGTCGGCGCGACGACATTCCCGACATCTATGTCAACGTTGCGCGCAAGTACGCCCGCCTTGAATGGGACTGCATCTCGACTGAAGGAAACGGCGATAAAGGGGTCACGGGGGAGGGAAGCCGTGAACTCGGGCGAGCGATGTTCGCCACCTTCCAGCGCCTCGCCATACATGCCAGCGGGAAGCCGATGTATCAGGGCTCCCCCTTTGTCGGGACCATCGAGGGGCTGGACCCTCCGACGGCCTTCGCGATCGCGGACGCGTTTTTCGTGACCCTTTTCCGGGCCACGCGAGAGCGCCGCTTAAAATAGGCGTGCGGAGATTGGGCGGATTATTCGCCGCAATATGCGCGGTGAATAATCTTGCCTTTGCGGGGAATGCTCCCTATAATCACCGCATAATTAGCGGAGATTATGTGAGCCTCTATATCCACCAGCAAAAATCCTGGCCCGAATTTCGATGGGACCAGGAAGCGATCCTGAAACCCCTCAGCGATGTTCGCAATCGTCAGGGTCGCCTGTTTGGGCGGATGGAATCGTTGGGCTTCGAACTGCGCGCCGAAGCCTTGCTTGAGACCCTCACCGAGGATGTTCTCAAGTCCAGCGAGATCGAAGGCGAAATCCTCGACAAAGGCCAGGTGCGTTCCTCGATTGCCAAGCGCCTGGGCATGGATGTCGGCGGGACCGAGGAGGCGGATCGCAACGTCGATGGCGTTGTCGAGATGATGCTCGACGCCACCCAGCGCTACGCCGAGCCGCTCACCCAGGAGCGCCTGTTCGGCTGGCACGCGTCGTTGTTCCCCACCGGCCATAGCGGCATGAGCAAGATCACCGTCGCCGCTTGGCGGCCGGCGGATGTCGATCCCATGCAGGTTGTCTCCGGCTACTACGGAAAACAGAAAGTCCATTTCGAAGCGCCGGGCGGAGCCCTCCTGGAGGCCGAGATGGATCGCTTCCTGAAATGGTTCAACGGCGACGACCGGATGGAGCCGGTCCTCAAATCCGCCATCGCCCATCTGTGGTTCGTGACCATCCACCCGTTCGAGGACGGCAACGGGCGGATCGCCCGGGCCATCGCCGATATGGCGCTCGCCCGTTCGGAAAACAGCCCGCAGCGCTTCTACAGCATGTCGGCGCAGATCCGCGTTGAGCGGAAGCGCTGCTACGATGTGCTGGAAGCCACCCAGAAGGGTGACCTCACGATCGATGCCTGGCTGGCGTGGTTCCTCGAATGTCTGCTTCGCGCCATCGACGGTGCCGAAGATATTCTCGGCGCAGTTCTTACCAAGGCACGCTTCTGGGAGCGCCTCGCTGGTCAGCCGCTCAGCGACCGCCAGCGCACCATGATCAACCGCTTGCTGGACGGGTTCGAGGGCAAACTCACCAGCGGCAAATGGGCGGTCATTACCAAGACCTCACCGGACACCGCACTGCGCGACATCACCGATCTCGTCGAGCGCGGCATCCTGGTCAAGGAGCCCGGCGGCGGCCGCAGCACGAGCTATGCGCTCGCGGGTATCGCCTATGGCGTATGACTCAAGCGGATTGAGAACACCTTTGCCGCGACCTTGTCGGCCGAGAACTCGGTTTCTCCCTCAAGGCGTTCGCGACCGGTCCCGATGGGAGAATGGACGGTCGCCATCGGCGCCGCTGCGCCACCATGCAGGCTGGCAATTCTCCCCGTCAAAGCCGTCCTTCAATCCGGACGCCCAGCGCGGTCGGAACCCTCGGCGTACAATGCTTGGATAAGCGGGCACCCCGGGTCGTGGCCGGCGTCGCAGGCGCGGACGGACAAAGTTAGCGCCCGTTCCATGCGCCTGAGGTCAGCGATCCGCGCTCGGACATCCTTCAGATGGGTAGCCGCCAAGTCCCGCGCTTCAGCGCACGAAGCCTCACCGCCGGCGACCAGTCCAAGCAGCGCACGGACCTCGCTTAGAGTGAAGCCCAGCTCGCGAGCCCGGCGCACGAAGCCCAGTCGGCCCACGTCGTCTGCCCCATAGCTTCGGTAGCGGCCTCGGCGAGGCGGCACCGGCAGCAGACCGATGCGCTCGTAGTAGCGGATCGTCTCAATATTGCAGCCCGTACGGCGCGAGAGTTCGCCGATGGGTATCGCGCTGTCCGCCATGCGAAGCCTTCCGATTGGGGCTTGAGTCTGTAGTCGCTACAGATGGCATCGTGGGTGGCATGATGCAAAGGACCATCGAATGACGCCTTCCAGACTCGGAGAGGAAAAGGGCGGCAAGCCCATCGAAACCGGCCTGAGCTGGGCCGCGTTCGCCGCCGCAGCTGGTGCGGTCTTCGCTTGGGCAGCGTGCTGCGTCTTGCCAATGTCGTTGGCCGTCGCCGGCCTAGGCTTGGGAGGCCTGAGCTGGTTTGCTCAGCAACGCGCTTGGATCACGCTTGCGGCGCTGGGCGTGATTGGCGCTGGCTGGCTGTTGACATGGCGGCGGGCTCGGATGTGTCGGACGGACAGCGCCTGCGCTCCGCCCTCGCGGCTTGGGACGGGCCTGCTCGCCGCGGCAACGGTGCTTGCGCTTCTCGCACTCGCCTGGCAGCCGTTCGTCGAACCGTGGGCCTTGGCTCTGATCCGGAGCGCCCGCGGATGAGCGATCTGTCGACCGAGCTTCGCTCCACGCTTACCTGCCCCCACTGCGGCCATCGGGCGATCGAGATCATGCCGACCGACGCCTGCCAGTACTTCTACGACTGCCAGGGTTGCGATGTCGTCCTCAAGCCGAAGCCGGGCGACTGCTGCGTCTACTGCTCCTACGGTGATGTGGCTTGCCCTCCCATCCAGGAGGCGCAGGCGCTTGGTCAGACCTCAGCCTGCTGCGGCGGAACTGGGGATAACCGATGATCGACGCAGGCCAGCGGCTGAGCCGGCGACGCACGGGTGACGACTGATCCTCGCTCAAGCGGCGTTGGTCTAGTGGGTTTGGCGCGCACAAGGCGGCTATCGATGGATGACCCTGCCCAACCCCGCCGGTAGGGCAACCCGGCTCGCTTCCTCCGCTTTGCTTCGTGCAGCTCCGCCCCGACATCGTCGGCGCGCATAGCGCGGCGTGTGCCCCACCACCGGATGCGGTTGGGCGGACGGGCTCCATCAGCCGCGCGCGGTGCGCGGCTCCAAGGAGCCAACCATGACCACCAGCCCATCTTCCCGTCGCGACCTCTACGAGGAGGTCACCCAACAGATCGTCACCGCCATCGAGGCCGGCAGCGGCGGCTTCGAGCTTCCCTGGCATCACATTCCCGGTCTGCCGAAGAACTTGGCAAGCGATCGGCCCTATCGCGGGATCAACACCCTTCTGCTCTGGCTGATCGGCAACACCCGAGGCTATGCCACGCCATTCTGGGCCACCTTCAAGCAGTGGCGCGAACTCGGTCATCCGGTCCGCAAGGGGGAGACGTCCGCCACCGTCGTGTTCTGGAAACAACTCGGCAGCGCCGGCGAGGAAGCCGCCTCGTCCGAGGAAGACCGTCCCCGGTTCGTCGCCCGCGCCTACCATGTCTTCAACGCCGCCCAGGTCGACGGCTTCGAGCTTCCCCTGCTACCGACCCTGTCGGACGTCGAACGCATCGCGGCCGCCGAGACGTTCTTCGCGGGGCTGCCCATCACCGTGCATCACGATCAGGACTGCGCCTTCTACCGGCCGTCGAGCGATAGCGTGCATCTTCCCGCCTTCAGTCGCTTCCGCAATGCCCAGGCCTACTACGCTACCCGCGGCCACGAGAGCGTTCACGCCACCGGTCACAAGGATCGCCTGGACCGTGACCTGAGCGGCCGGTTTGGCTCCAACGCCTACGCGATGGAAGAACTCGTCGCTGAACTCGGCGCTGCTTTCCTCTGCGCCGATCTCGGGATTTCTCCCGAACCCCGGCCGGATCACGCCGCCTACCTCGCCTCCTGGCTGGAGGTGCTGAAGGCCGATAGCCGGGCCATCTTCACTGCCGCCGGCAAGGCGCAGGCGGCCGTGGACTGGCTGCATGCGAGCAGCGCGCTCTGAGGCGTTGCGCGCCCGCTACCCGGTTCTAGCCAGTGGCAGCTTGCGCCTTCGAAGCAACAGAAATGCGGCCGGCACGATGAACATCGACAGCAGGGGTGCGGTGATCATTCCACCGATCATCGGGGCCGCGATACGGCTCATGACTTCCGAGCCCGCGCCGTGCCCAATCAGGATCGGAAACAGCCCGGCCAGGATCACCGCGACCGTCATCGCCTTCGGACGCACACGTAGCACCGCGCCGTCACGCACCGCCTCGGTGATTGCGGCGCGCGAGGGGTCCACACCCCGCTCCTCAAGCGCATGCTTGAGGTAGATCAGCATCACCACCCCGAACTCCGCCGAGACGCCCGCCAGTGCGATGAAGCCCACCGCTGTCGCCACCGACTGGTGGTAGCCCAGCAGATACAGCGTCCAGATCCCTCCGGTCAGCGCGAAGGGCAGCGTGAACAGGATCAAGGCCGCCTCGTCCAGACGCCGAAAGGTCAGGAAGAGGAGGATGAAGATGATCAACAGCGTTGCAGGCACCACGATGGTCAGCCGTTCGACAGCGCGCGCCAGGTATTCGAACTGGCCGGAATAGGCCAGGCTTACACCCGATGGCAGCGTGATCTCGCGCGTGACGGCGCGCTGCAGATCGGTCACGACTGAGGCCAAGTCCCGCTCGCCGACATCGACATAGACCCAGACCGAGGGACGTCCGTTCTCACTCTTGAGCATCGGAGGGCCGTCGACGATGCGCACTGACGCGACACTGCCTAGCGTAATTTGCTGGCCCGATCCGGTGAGGATCGGAAGCATCCGCAAACCGTCGAGGGAATCGCGCACCTCACGCGGATAGCGGACATTGATCGAGTAGCGGGCGAGCCCCTCCACGGTCTGGCCCACAGTGTCGCCGCCGACTGCCCCCGAGATGATCTGCTGAACATCCTCGATGTTGAGGCCATACCGCGCCGCCGCCTCGCGATCGATATCGATATCCACATAGCGTCCACCTGTCAGCCGTTCGGCGAGCGCCGAGCGCACACCCGGCACCGTTTTGGCGACCCGCTGAATCTCCTGGGCAATGGCATCGAGTTTGCCGGCGTCGGAGCCGGTGACTTTGATGCCGATCGGGCTTTTGACGCCCGTTGCCTGCATGTCGATGCGGTTGCGGATCGGCGGCACCCAGACGTTAGCCAGGCCCGGCACCTGCACGGCGCGATCCAGCTCCGCGACCAGCTTCTCCTGCGTCATGCCCGCCCGCCATTGATCGCGGGGTTTGAAGCGGATCGTCGTTTCAAACATCTCCAACGGCGCCGGGTCCGTTGCGGTATCGGCGCGGCCGGCCTTCCCAAAGACACTCTCCACCTCTGGGACCGTCTTGATCATCCGGTCGGTCTGTTGGAGCAGCGTCGATGCTTTCGCAGCGGACAAGCCAGGCAGCGCCGAGGGCATGTAGAGAAGATCGCCCTCCGCCATCGGCGGCATAAACTCACCGCCCAGATGCGTCAGCGGCCACGCGGTGGTGGCCAGCAACATCGCCGCCACCAGCAGCGTTGCACGGGGATATCGCAACACCCAGTCCAGCGCAGGACGGTAGATGGCCGTCAGCCAGCGATTGATCGGGTTGGCATTCTCCGAAGGCACACGTCCCCGGATCAGATACCCCATCAGGACCGGCGCGATGGTGACGGAGAGAATGGCCGCCGCCGCCATGGCGTAGGTCTTAGTGAAGGCCAGCGGTGAAAAGAGCCGCCCCTCCTGCGCTTGCAGCGTGAAGACCGGGATGAACGACAGGGTGATGATCAGAAGGCTGAAGAACAGCGGTGGTCCCACCTCCACGGCTGCTTCGGTAAGCACCTTCCAACGTGTCGGGTGGTCGAGCTCTTCGCCCGGATGCGCCTCCTGCCAGATCTCCAGCCGCTTGTGCGCGTTCTCGACCATCACAACAATCGCATCGACCATCGCACCGATCGCGATGGCGACACCGCCCAGCGACATGATGTTCGCATTCACCCCCTGCAGGCGCATCACGATGAACGCGGCCAAGACCCCAATCGGCAACGCGATGACCGCAACCAGGGCGGATCGCGCGCGCCAGAGAAACAGGCCGCACACCAAGGCGACGACGATGAACTCTTCGACCAGCTTCTGGGTGAGATTGGCGACCGCGCGATCGATCAGCGGCGCACGGTCGTAGGTCGTGACCATCGCGACGCCAGGAGGCAGGCTCCGTTTGAGCTCGGCAACCTTCTTCTCCACCGCCGCCAGCGTAGCGCGCGCGTCAGCTCCTGAACGCAGGATGATGACGCCGCCGGCAACCTCGCCTTCGCCGTTCAGCTCGGCGATCCCGCGCCGCAGTTCCGGTCCGACCTGAACGATGGCGACATCGCCCAGACGCACCGCGACCCCGCCCGCGTCGGTCTTCAGCGGCAAGGCCCTGAAATCGTCAAGGCTCTTCAGATAGCCGCCGGAACGAACCATGTATTCCGCTTCCGCCAGCTCGATGACCGAACCGCCTGTCGACTGGTTGCCCCGCTTCAGCGCCTCCACCACCTGGCCGAAGGTGACGCCGTAGCCGGCGAGTTTCACGGGATCGACGACGACCTGGTACTGCCGCGCCATCCCACCCACGCTCGCCACCTCGGCGACGCCGGGGATGGACTTGAGTTCGTAGCGTAGGAACCAGTCCTGCAGGCCGCGCAGTTGGGACAGGTCATGCCGCCCGCTGCGATCCACCAAGGCGTATTCATAGACCCATCCGACCCCCGTCGCGTCCGGACCGAGCGCCGATCTGGCTGCTTCCGGCAATCGGCCTTGCGCCTGGTTGAGGTACTCCAGCGCGCGCGAGCGGGCCCAATAGAGATCGGTGCCATCCTCGAACAACACGTAGACAAAGCTGTCGCCGAAGAAGGAGTAGCCCCGGACCGTCTTCACGCCCGGCACGGACAGCATCGTCGTGGTCAGCGGATAGGTGACCTGATCCTCGACCACCTGCGGCGGCTGGTTCGCGTAGCTCGTTCGAATGATGACCTGCACGTCGGACAGATCGGGCAGGGCGTCGATCGGGGTGGTGCGCACCGCCCAAATGCCCGCGACCACCACCACCAGCGTCATCATCAGCACGACAAATCGGTTGGCGACAGACCAGCGGATGACCGATGCAATCATGGCCGGCCTCCCGATCGGGTCAGGCTGCGGATGGTCGTCTCGCCGTCACGCTGATCGAAACGTACCTGCACTTCATCGCCAACCTTGATGCCGCGCAGCAACGCGGCGTCGGTTATCCGGAATTCCATCGTCATGGCCGGCCAGTTCAGTGCAGGAACCGGCCCGTGGGAAAGCGTGACCGAGCGCGGCGATACGGCCTCAACCCGGCCCTGTGCGTCGTACATGGTCGGGCTCTTGGGTGCCGCCGACGGCGGCGTGGTCGATCCGACGCCGCTCAGGCTCGCCTCGGAATCCAGCAGAAACTGTCCCGACGCAACGATACGTTCGCCGGCCACGAGGCCTTCGAGAATCTCGATTTCGGCGTTGGCTTCGCGACCCACCCGAACCGTTCGCGCTTCGTAACGCCCACCATCCCTGACGACCATGACCAAGCTGCGCTGACCCGTGCGGATCACCGCTTCGGCAGGTACGAGCACCGCCGCTTCCATCTTCGGCCCGGACAATTCCACCCGGGCAAACATCCCGGGACGGAGTTGGCCGTCACGATTATCAACCTCGATGCGGACCTGCACCGTCCGGCTGGCGCTTTGCGCTTCCGGAAGAATGGCCCGAACCTGGCCGGTGAACACCCGGCCCGGAAACGCATCGACGGCAATCTGCGCCGAGCGCCCGTCGCCAATCCTTCCAGCCTGAGCTTGCGCAACGGAGGCGACGACCCAGACGCGGCCCACGCCGTTGATCTCCGCGAGGGTCTGGCCCGCCATGACGTTCATGCCGGCGCGGACATTCAGAGCCTTGATCACCCCATCCATCGGCGTCGTCACGGTGAAGAGATTCTGCGGTTTGCCGCTGCGCTCCACGCGCGCGATGAGCTCGGGCGGCATCCCCAGAAGCACGAGCCGCTGCCGAGCCGCGGCGATCAGCGCTGGCGAACCGCCCCGCCGCACCGCCAGGAACTCGCTCTGCGCACCAGCCCATTCCGGGACCAGTATGTCCGCGAGCGGGGCGTTGCGTGCGACGATGTCGCCCGGCGCGCGCGCATACACACGTTGAACAAACCCACCCGCACGCGCCTGAACAATGGCGACGCTGCGTTGATCGAACTCGACAGTGCCCGAGACCGTCAGACGTTGATCGAGCATGCCGCTTCGGGCGGTCGCCACCCGCATGCCAAGGCTTTGCTGCGCGGCCGGATCGATCGACACACCCGCCGTCCCAGCCTCATCGGCGTATTTGGGGACGAGCTGCATGTCCATGAAGGGCGATTTTCCCGGCTTGTCGAAGCGCTGTCCGGGAACCATCGGGTCGTACCAATAGAGCACGGTGCGCCCATCCGCCGACTGACCTGGATCCACCGGCCGTTGCCGCGAGGCCAAGCCCCAGCCCGCAGCCCCGGCGAGGAGCGCGATCAACAGGGCGGCCCCCGCCAGCTGAGGCCAAGTTGTTGGAATATGTTTCATTGGCCTTCTCCCCCATAGGTCATGACAATTCGGGCGCCGTCGCGAGCGACCAGCGCCTCGCGGTCGAGCATCGCAAGCTGTGCCTCGGCGAGCCCCGTCAGCGCTGCGATGACATCGGCTAAGCTCGTGCGGCCCGCGCCGTAGCTCGCCGTTTCAAGGTCGGCGCGCTCCCTGGCGAGTGACAGCGTCACGTCGCGCGCCCGCACCCACTGGTCCTGGTGCATGGCATGTTCGGCCAAGTCCGCTTCGAGCGCGGCGACAAGCGCGCGGCGGGCGCTTTCGCGCTCCATCTCGAGGCGCGACGCGTCGATCCGGCGCGCCGCGATCCGCGAATCCTGCCGTCGTTCCCCAAACAGCGGCAGACTGACCGTCGCCGTGGCGGAGACCATGTCGCCGTACATCGGATCGCGCCGTCCATAGCTCAGGCCAAAATTCCAGTCCGGGCGCTTTCCGGCCTCAGCCAGTCCAACGTCCGCGCGCGCTTGCCGGACGCGGGCGTCGAACTCCAGAAGCATGGGGTGGCGATCGATGCCGGCGCGCAGCGAGACCGCGTCGACCGTGAAGGGAGGCGGCGCGCCGGCGACATCCGCCAGCGGATCGCCGGTCCACCGAACCAGTTCGGCGCGTGCCTTGCCGACGGCCGCCGCCAGTTCGCTGCGTCGATCCTGCAGAGCCGCCTTCATTTGCAACGGCTCCAGCGCTTGCCCAGGGCGCATGGTCCCGGAAGCCACGCCCGCACCGCTGCTCGCCCAAAGAGGCTCCAGCTCCCGCAAGACGTCATCGACAGCGGCCAGACGCCGCTTGGCGTAATAGAGGTCGATCCAGGCGAGCGCCGTTGCGACCTGGATTTCCCGCTCGGTCATCCGACTTCGTGCCTGTGCCGCCGCGATGTCCGCTCCGGCCCTGGTCCGCTCCGCTTCGCGCCGCGCGCCGCTTGGTACGTCCTGGCTGATCCCGATGGTCTGCATCGTGCCGCTATCGCCATCAAAGCGTCCCGCCACCGGGCCGGAGACCGGATAGTTGATGATCCCGAAGTTCAAACTCGGGTCCGGCAGGCGACCAGCCGCCGCCGCGTCGCGTTTTGCGGCATCGATCTCAAGGCCGGCGGCGCGAGCAGAGGGGCCTTCGGCGACCGCACGGGCGATGGCCTGATCAAAGGTGAGTGGTTCGGCGAGCGCCGGGCCGGCAAGCAGGCAGGCCGCGACGAAAAATGATGGCAATCGCATAGGCATGGTTCCTCGGGCGCAATGCGCCCGGTCGTTCAAAAACGGGGGTGTGCCAGGCATCGCCGGGGCGGCGTGCGCTCATGCGGAGCGACAATGGGGGGGCGCCATGCGCCGCCCGCATGCTCCAGGCGCAGCTCATCCCGCAGCGTGCGCTGTGGGTTGGGTCAGCCGTGAAGCTTGGGTGGTCGTTCGAGGCCGTTTGGGTCGAAGGTCGAAGGGCTCAACGCCGGCCGCCCAGGGCCGACGTCACCATCGATGAACACCACGAGCGCGGAGGAAGTCGGCGGTGGCGCAGCGCTCATGATGTGTAATGCCGCGCAGCCCTTGGCGCACTCGGTTGCCGTCTTGTTATGGTCGCAGCACGGGTCTTCCCCCCAGCTGCTCGCCATCATGGCTTCATCGGAGGCCGTTTGATCACTTGCCTTGACCGGCGCGTCGGCCTGGCTCATCGCCTGCTCGCAATCAACACGCGCTGTCGCAGCGAGCACTGGATTGACCAGCATCGCTATCGAAAACACGGCGGTGAGCAGTAGGCGGAACATCAGATCAATCTAAATCATCACGCGTTAAAACAGGCATCATCTTCTTCATTCTATCCCCACTGATCCGCACCAACATCAGATCACCGGTTCATGGTTGGGTTCGGAAGGCGGCTTGCGCAAGAATGGATCATGCGCGCGCATCCAGTTGCGTGCCGGGCGTTCGACCAGGTGATAGAGGGCGATCGAAGCGATGAGCGTCGCCACGAAAACCCCGAGCCAGGCGGCCCAGGCCGCCGCGCCCGACAGGTTCGGGGCGATGCGGTCGAGCGCGTGGAAGTAGGCGATATCGACCGGCAGGTGCGCCATGTAGACCGAGTAGGAAACCTCCCCCAGATAGACGAGCGCGACCGAACCCAGCACACCGCGCGGGTTCGTCTTGGAGGCTTCGGCCAGCGAGAAGATCAGCAAGCCGAAGGCCGGCCAGATCGCGGCGTCGCTCCAATGCAGGCTGGACCCAACGACGATCCACAGGACGGCGAGGCTCGCCCCAAGCAGCGCCGCAAAGCCCGGCAGCACCACCGTCCGGCCCAACTGATAGAGCGCGGCGCCAAACAGGAACGCTGGCACGATGCGGATGATGCCCAGCCGGGTCACTTCCGAAAGCGGCAGACCGTTCGATTCCACGCTCCAGAACATGACGAAGAACAGGCCCAGCGAGAGCGCGACCGCGAGCCAGGCAAGGCGTCGCAGCGCCAGCACCAACAGCGCCGCGAGCGGGAAAATCAGGTAGGCGAACCATTCCGCCGAAATCGACCAGGAGGGGAAATTCCACTGCACCGATGGGGTCGTTCCCCAGGCGTGAATGAGCAGCAGGTGCTGGGGCAGCACCAACGGATCGAAGGCGACCGGATCGAAGCGTGCGCCCAGCTTCATGGCGACCAGCCAGATCGCAACCGTCGCCGCCAGCGTCACCAGGTGGACCGGGTAGATGCGCGACAGGCGCGCCCAGAGGAACGATCCGTAGTTGAAGCGCTTTTCCTCGACGCGGCCGAGATAGACGTGGCTCAGGATGAAGCCCGACAGGATGAAGAAGAGATCGACGCCCAGATAGCCCTTGGCGACAAAACCCAGCCGGTCGACATCCAGACCGAGATGGTCCCGGAAATGGTAGACCAACACCCACAACGCGGCCGCGATCCGCAACGACGTCAACGGCCGAATATCATTCGGATACATGCGCGCCCCCGTGCAGAGGGCTCGTTGGCCAAGCCCCTTTAGGGGCTATACGGCGCTCGCGCCCGCATCCCTCACGCCGGAGCGATGCGGGCGGATTTTTCTACAGACGCACCGCGCGCAGGCGAAGCGCATTGCCGATGACGCTGACCGAGGACAGCGCCATCGCCAGCGCCGCAATGGCCGGCGAGAGCAGCACGCCGAACACCGGGTACAGAATCCCCGCCGCAATCGGCACCCCGCCCACATTGTAGATGAAGGCGAAGAACAGGTTCTGGCGGATGTTGCGCATCACTGCCCGCGACAGCATGCGCGCCTTGACGATCCCGCCCAGCTCTCCCTTGAGCAGGGTCACGCCCGCGCTCTCGATGGCGACATCCGCGCCGGCGCCCATCGCGATACCGACATCGGCCGCCGCCAGGGCCGGGGCATCGTTCACCCCGTCACCGGCCATCGCCACGACCCGGCCTTCACCGCGTAGCTTTTCCACCACCGACGCCTTGTCTTGCGGCAGCACTTCCGCCGCGACTTCGGTGATGCCGAGCGTGTCGGCCACGGCGCGGGCGGTGGTCTCGTTGTCGCCCGTCATCATGACGATGCGCAGACCATCCGCCTTCAAGGCGTCGATCGCAGCCCGCGCCCCGGCCTTGATCGGATCGGCGATACCGATCAGCCCGGCCAGCCTTCCATCAAACGCCACGTAGACGACCGTTGCGCCGGTGCGGCGCAACGCGTCAGCCTGGGGATCCAGCGGGGTGATATCGGCGCCTTGCTCAGCGATGAAGCGGCGGCTGCCGATGGCGACGCGTTGTCCTTCGACAATGCCGAGCACGCCGCGGCCCACCGGGGAATCGAACTCGCTGGCCTCCGTCAGATCGACCGCTTCATCGGCGGCGGCGCGCAGGATGGCGTCGGCCAGCGGGTGCTCCGAGCCACGCTCAAGGCTTGCCGCCAAGCGCAGCAACGTGAGGCGATCCACGCCTTCCACCGGCGTGATCGCCGTGACCGAGGGGCGGCCTTCGGTCAGCGTGCCCGTCTTGTCGATGACCAGGGTGTCGAGCTTCTCAAAGCGCTCCAGCGCTTCGGCGTTCTTGATCAGCACGCCGGCCTGGGCGCCACGACCGACCCCCACCATGATCGAGATCGGGGTCGCAAGGCCCAGCGCACAGGGACAGGCGATGATGAGCACCGAGACCGCCGCCACGAGCGCATAGCTGAAACGGGGGTCCGGCCCCACCACGGCCCAGGCGATAAAGGCGATGACCGCGACCGCGATCACCGCCGGCACGAACCAGCCGGAAACCTTATCGGCCAGCCGCTGGATCGGCGCGCGGGAGCGCTGCGCCTGCGCCACCATTTGCACGATCTGCGAAAGCAACGTGTCGGCCCCGACCTTGTCGGCGCGCATCACGAACGAGCCCGTCTTGTTGATCGCGCCGCCGATGACGGCATCGCCGATCTCGCGGGTCACCGGCATGGATTCTCCGGTGACCATCGATTCATCGAGCGCGGCGCGGCCCTCAAGGATCGACCCATCGACCGGCACCTTCTCGCCGGGGCGCACGCGCAGCCGATCGCCGACCGCGATCAGGTCCAGCGACACCTCTTCATCGGTTCCGTCGTCGCGCAGACGGCGCGCCATTTTCGGTGCGAGATCGAGCAAGGCCTTGAGCGCGCCCGAGGTGCGTTCACGCGCCTGCAGTTCCAGCACCTGGCCCAGCAGGACCAGCGCGGTGATCACCGCCGCCGCTTCAAAATAGACGGGCACGCTGCCGTCTTCCTTGCGGAAGGCGTCGGGGAATATCTGGGGGACGGCGACCGCCACCACGCTGTAGACCCAGGCCACGCCAACGCCCATGGCGATCAGCGTGAACATGTTGAGGTTACGGGTTTTGAGCGAGGCCCAGCCCCGTTCGAAGAAGGGCCAACCGGCCCAGAGCACGACCGGCGTGGCGAGCGCGAACTGAATCCAGTTCGACCACTGGCCGGGCACGTAATGGTGCAGGTTGAACAGATGGCCGCCCATCTCCAATGCGAAGACCGGCAGGCTCAAGGCGACTGCCACCCAGAAGCGGCGTGTCATGTCGGCGAGTTCGGGGTTGGGGCCGCTATCGGCGGTGATCGTCTCCGGCTCCAGCGCCATGCCACAGATCGGACAGCTGCCCGGTCCGACCTGACGGATCTCGGGGTGCATCGGGCAGGTGTAGATCGTGCCGGGTGGGGCAGGCGGGTCTTCGGCGCGATCCTTGGAGAGGTATTTCTGCGGATCGGCGGTAAACTTGGTACGGCAACCCGCCGAGCAGAAATGGAAGGCGTCGCCCTGGTGCTCGGCATGGTGCGGGGTGGTCGCCGGATCGACACTCATGCCGCAGACCGGGTCGGTCACCGCGTGGGCGTCCACCTTCGGTTTGGCGGAACAGCAGCTATGGCCGTGGTGATCATGATCGTGTCCATGCTGATGATCGCTCACGACGACCTCCTTCGCTTGTATACCCCCGGGGGGCATTGGTGATTGGGGCTGAGATATACCCCCATAGGGTACTTGTCAATTACCCCGTGGGGGTATAGGGTTGTGGCGATAGGTGAACCATGCATCGTGAAAACAAAGCCAAACTCCTGAACCGCTTGAACCGGGTCGAAGGCCAAGTCCGGGGCATCGGCCGGATGGTCGAGGATGACCGCTATTGCATCGACATCCTCACCCAGTTCCAGGCGGTCCGGGCCGCGCTCAACAAGGTCGAGCAAGAGCTTCTTCGCGAGCATATCGACCACTGCGTCACCACCGCCTTCGCCAGCGGCGATGCCGCGGAACAGCGCGCCAAGGCCGATGAACTGGTCGCCATTCTGCAACGGTCCCTGCGATGACCGGCGCGCCTACCTCTTTCTACGCAGCCCCGACGCCCATCCCTCGCACGCGTGAGGGATCAGCGGGCCTGATGCGTATCAGCAAGGGGGTGCGGGAGGTGCGCCGCTTCATGAATACGCTCGATCAAACACTGCGCTCGTTGCGCGCCACCACCGCCGCGCCGATGCTCCATGGGCTCGAAGACCGGGTCTGGGAACGCGTGCGCGCCGTGCGGGCCAATGCCGTGCTCGAACGCCAATGGCGGACCGCCCAGATGCTGGCCGCTTCCTTCGCGCTGGTCACGGGCGTTGCGCTCGGCGGGGCCGAAGCTACCGCCGCACTGCGCTCGCAGCAGGCCGCGCAACTCACCACACCGTCACTCGCCCCGTCCGAACTGTTGGAGGGACATGGATGAAACCGGGCCTTCGAAACCTGATCCTGACCATCGTCCTCGTGGTGCTGGCCGCCGGGGGCGGCGCCTGGCTGTGCGCGCACTATGTGGTCAGTCACCACACGGGCCGGCCGTCGCTGCACGACATGGTGCACAAGAACCTCGACCTTACGCCCGAACAATCGCGGCGGCTGGATGCCATCGAGAAGAGCTACGCTTCCGAACGCAAGCGGCTGGAAGGCGAAATCCGCTCCGCCAACCGCGAACTCGCCGTCGCGATCCAGAAGGGTGAGAAGGATTCGCCGGAGCTGAACGCCGCCATCGATCATCTGCACATGGCGATGGGCGCGCTGCAGAAGGCGACGATCGCCCATGTCTTCGACATGCGCTCGGTGCTGACGCCCGAACAGGCAAAGACCTTCGACGCAGAAATCGTCTCGGCGCTCACCGAAGAGGGACGGTGAGCGCGGCGTCAGAGCCGTCTGACGCAGAACTTGCCGCCGGCGCGGTCGCGGGCGACGAGCGCGCCTTCTCGTGGCTGATGCAACGCCACAAGGATGGGCTCTACCGCTTCATCCGCCGCTACACCGGCGACGCCGACGAAGCCTACGATCTCTTGCAGGAGAGCTTCACCGCCGCTTGGGGCGCGCTGAACCGCTATGACCGGGGGCGGCCGTTCCCGACCTGGCTGCGCCGCATCGCCCTCAACAAATGCCGGGACTGGTCGCGGCGCCGCACGGTGCGCCGCTGGCTGACCCGCAACGAGGGCCTCGACAGCTGGACCGGTCAGAACCTGACGACCGACGATCCCTCGCCCGAGGCCGTGCTTTCCGACCAGGAACAGCTGACCCGCCTCGACCAGGCCATCGCCAACCTGCCGGCAGGCCTCAAGGAGCCGCTGATCCTCACCGCCATCGAAGGCCTGTCCCAGGACGAAGCCGGCAAGCTGCTCGGCCTTACCGCCAAGGCGATCGAAGTGCGCGTCTACCGCGCCCGTCGGGCGCTCTCCGAAACGCTCGCCTTGCAGGATCTCTAGCCGCGGCTTGGACAGGCCGCCAATTTCCGGGATGGCGGCTGAGGGCGAAGGCACTTCCTTGCGTAGCTAAGGGAGGGGTGGGTCTGACCCATCAGGAGAGGAACGCGCCATGGAACAACACGACAAGGCCCAGGAACACCGACAGATGATGGTCGGCCATTATCGCCGGCTCGCCTTGATGACGATCCTCTCCTTCATCGCGATGTACATTCTGATGTACGCGATGGTGAACACCCTCAGCAACGTCTACCCAAGCTTCAATCAGGCCTACATGGCCGGTCTGATGACCGCCCCGATGGTCGTTCTCGAGCTCATGCTGATGGGCATGATGTACAAGAACCGGCGCTGGAACATCGCGATCTATCTCGGTGCGACGGTGCTGGGGCTGCTGTGCTTCCTCGCCATCCGCCAACAGGCCTTTGTCGGTGACAAGGAGTTCGCGCGCTCGATGATCCCGCACCATTCGGGCGCGATCCTCATGTGCCGCGAAGCCGATCTGTCCGATCCGCGCCTGCGCAAGCTTTGCACGACCATCATCGCCGGTCAGCAGGCCGAGATCGACCAGCTGACCGCGATCCTGAACGAGAAGTCCGGCCGCTAAGCGGCAGGCGCCGCTCGCGACGACCAGTGGATATGGGCGATGCGCCAACCGGCCTTCGCCTTCTTCACCACCATGGTCTCGGTCGTCAGCCGGTCGACCGTCTTGCCGTCATAGCTGCCCTTGGTGCGGCCTTGCGTCAGAACCCAGGCGACGCCACCTTCGACCGTGGAGCGCCGGCTGGTGACCGTGTCGGTCATGCCCTGGCTGTAGGCGATGTCGCCCGGCAGGTGCGCCTCGACATACTCCGCCTTGGACGATTCCGCGCCGCCCTGCTCGAAGATCACCGCGTCATCGAGCAGCAGATCAGCGACAGCGGCCGCATCCCCACGGCCCATCGCCGCGTGAAAATGCTCCACGGCCTGGACCGCGCCACTATCGGCGGCGGCAAGCGCCGGGGTGGCGGTGGCGAGCAGACCGAGCGGCGCGGAGGCAAGAAGGGTACGACGATCCATGAAGCGGGTTCCTTATTGAGGTTCAGCAGATTGAGCGCGAGGCCCACCCCATCGCGACTTGATCCAGTCGCGCGCGGGCCGTTCGAAGAACAGGAAAAGAAGGATAGCGATCACCTGCGCCGCCAGCAGCATGGCCCCGGCCTCTACCCAGTGCAGCTTGTAGGAGCTGGGCTTGCCCAGCAGCGCCGCCATCAGGCCGCGCCAGGCGGTGAACAGCGGAATATGGATCAGGTAGAGTGCGTACGACGCCTCACCAAGCAGCACGAGCACGCCGCCCGAAGATCGGGCTCCACTCCGCGCTTTGGATAGCAGCGCCAGGCTCAAGACCAAGGCCCCGGCAAGGAAGACAATCAGGCGATCATCGAGACCGCGATGCATCGCCAGCAGCATCGCGATCACACTCGCGCCGGCGCAAAACCACGCCAGGATCGGGCCGGGATTCAGCCGGCGACCCCAATGGTAGAGGCCGACCCCAAGCAGGAATTCGGGAAGGATGCGCAGGATGCCGAGATTTTCCTCCGCATGCGTCAGCAGCTTGCCAAACGTCGAACGGTAGAAGTCATCCAGTCCGATGAACAGGATCGCGGACAAGACCACGATGAACCAGGGTCGGCGCCGCAGCAGGATGCCGATCCACGCAAAAAGGGGAAAGGCAAGGTAGGCGAACCATTCGGCCGAGAGCGACCAGGACGGACCATTCCATTCGTTCAAGGTGTTCGTCGGAAACCAAGCCTGAACCAACAGCAAGGTCTTCAGAAAGCCCACCGCCGTGAAATGCTCGCTGCGATATTCCTGGTTCAACAACTCCGCCGCCAGCACCATCACCAGCATGCCGGCCAGGGCCAGGACATGCACCGGAAAGATCCGGGCGACCCGGGCCGTCAAGAAGCTTCGATAACTGAACCGCCCAGCCTCAAGCGCGCCGGCATAGACATGCGTCAGCACGAATCCGGACAGGATGAAGAAGACATCGACCCCGAGCCGCCCGCGCTCGAACAGCCAGGTGACGGCCATGTCGTCGTAGCGCCAGCCCAGATGCAGATGAAACAGCACCACGCCAAGCGCGAGGAAGAAGCGCAGCGCGGTGAGGCTGTGGAGTTGGGAGGGAAAAACTCCCTTAGCGCGATCAGCCGCGCTCACATCGAGCGCTCCGACGGTGGGCGAACCCACATTGGTCCTGCTGATCGCTTCGCATGGATGACGCTCCCCTCGTCATTCCATACGCAGCCGCGATGCGAAGCCCTCAGGCGTACGGCGGGTCTGACGACCTTTCGTTGCCGTCAGGCCCCGCGGATTGCGCTAGCGCGGATGGCGCTTCAGCCAGGCTTGCATCTCGCCAATTTCCTTCTCTTGTTTGGCGATGGTTTTCTCCGCCATCTTCCGGATTTCCGGATCGGGATCGTGCTGCAGAACGATCTTCGACATGGCGATCGCGCCGCGATGATGCTCAATCATCTTGAGCGTCCAGGCGCGGGACGGGTCCGCGTCCTTGGCCTTCATCATGGCGTCATGCATCTGCATTTCCGCCTGCATGAACGGATCACGCATGTCGCCCGCCATGGTCTTTTGATCAGCGGCGATAGAACTGGACGCGGCGCCGACGATGAGAAGCGCGGCCGTTGCCAGTGATAGAGTAATGTGACGAATCTTCATGGTCTGTCTCCTTGCGATGGACCTTGTTCAGACCGCAAGCGACATAAATTCGCCATTCATTTGAACCGCGAATACATCAATCATCGAGGCGATCTCATGCCTCAACTTTAGGGAGGTCAGATCGTTCCGTGTTGGCTGGTGTCTTCCCGGAGGCGCTTTCCTCAATGGATGGCGATAGCCACAGTGAGCCTTACGCAGACCCAGGCGCTATCCCTCAGGCGGGCTGCCCTTTTTGGGGTCGCAGGCTCGCTTTGGCCTTCTTCCAATCCCTGCCGAGGCGCGACCACAGGAGCACGAAGCCGCTGAGCACTGTCGTCAGCGCCAGCATCGCTGCGCCGATGATGAGCGGGTGGTTGAAGTTCTCGCCCTTGCTCCAATCCATGATGTGCAGCCGCCAGAAGAAATCGTAGAAGCGCCAGAGATTGGAACGGCGTGACACCGTCTCGCCCGTCAGCGGCGCCAGGTACAGGGTGGTGCGCTCCGCATCCGCGAAGTCGACACGCCACAGCGCCCCCTGCTTGCCGGTTTCTTGCGGAGCATTCTTCAGAAGCACGGCCCGCACCGGAACGCCCGCGCCGCGATAGGCGCCCTTCGCAAACGCTCGTGCGTCCTCCGCCCCAAACGGCGCAAGACGCTCGCCGGTGCGGGCGTCAAGCACCGAGGCCTCCCCCTTCACCGGATGCAGCACCCAGACCGCGCCGCGGGGCGTCTGCCGAAGCTCCGCCTTCACCGGCGCGAAACCCGCCTTGGCCGTGGCCTGCGCCAAGGGCATTAGCTCGGTTGTCGGCAGCGCTGTCGCGGCGGGCTCCGGCACGTGGTGCTCGCCGCGCACGCGATCGATCGGGATCGCCGTCATGACCAGGCCGCCCAGCGCCCAGAGCAGAATCTGGATGCCAATCACTAGCGCGACCCATTTGTGAAACTGGAGCGCCCAGCGCAGCGCGTTCATGGGGGTCTTGCCCTAGGGGTGGTGGGAAAACACGGTGGTCGTACCGTCCACCTTCACGAGCAGAACGTCGTAGGGCTGTCGCGCACCGTTGGGCATTTCCATCCCCGGAGAGCCAAGCGGCATGCCGGGCACGACCAGCCCGCGCGCGTCCGGCCGCTCCTTCAGCAGCCGCTGGATATCGGACGCCGGGACATGGCCTTCAATCAGGTACTGCTCAACCTGGGCCGTGTGGCACGAGCCCATGCCGGGGGACAGTTTCAACCGCGATTGCAACGCGGTGCGGTCGGTGGTCTCGACAATGGCCGTGGTGAACCCGGCGGCCTTGAGGTGCTCCACCCAGCCCGAGCAACAGCCGCAGCTCGGATCCTTGTAGACGGTCACGGTCGCAGCGGCGGCGCTGCCGGGCTGGCAAGCCACCAGCAACAGGCCGGCGGCGACAGCGAAGAAGACGCGGCGCGTGCCTAGAACCATGCGCGCACCCCGACGATGAAGCTTGTCTCGCTGTCGTCCTGCCCCAGCGCCTTGGCGTAGTCCGCGGTGCCACCGAATTTGCGGCCGTAGGTCACGCCGACATAAGGCGCGAACTCCCGCTTCAGCTCGTAGCGCAGCCGCAGGCCCAGTTCGAGGTCGGTGAGCCCCGACCCGAGCTCGAGCTCGGGAATGTCCTGCGCGGAGAAGTTCATCTCCGCGCGCGGCTGAAGGAACAGCCGTTGCGTGAAACGCAGATCGTAGCTGCCTTCCAGTCGCGCCAGCGCCTCACCCTTGTTGGACAGAAACACCGCGCCCTCGGTCTCGAACCAATAGGGCGCAAGCCCCTCGAAACCGAACGTGGCGTAGGTGCGTTTGGGGCCGTCCTGAAGGTCCTGGCGCAGCCCCGCCTGCAGGTCGAAATAGGGCGAGATCGCCCGCGAATAGAGGAACTGGACTTCGGCGTCATCGAGATCGCCGCTGCTGCCTTCGCCTTCGGATTTCACGACAAACCGGTTGTAGTCGCCGCCGAACCAGGCCTCGCCGTTCCAGGCGTAACCGTCCTCGCCGTCACGCACCCGCCACTCGGCTTCGTCGATCATGACTTTCCAGTTGAGGCTGCCCCCATGCTCCTCGCGCAGCTGATCGCGCGAAGGGGTCATCGCCGCTGCTCCGAAAATCGCATCGGCCGCATGATCGTCCGGGGCCGGCGGCGGCGGTTCACTGCCGACCGCTTCATCGGTGCCGCCGTGGGCGCTGTGATCCATGCCCTCCATGCCGGGCATTCCTTCCATGCCGGGCATCCCCTGCATGTCGCCCGACGCGGCGTCCGTGGCCGGCGCCTCTGTCGGCCAATCCATCGCCTCCATGGCGTCCGCTTCCGGCGCGCTTTCCGGGGCGGGCTTGGCAGGCGGCGGGGTCGGTTTGGCCGGCGCCTTGGGGGCGGGTTGCGCCGGCATCGGATGTCCGGGGTGCTGTTGCGCGAAGGCGGGCGTCGCGAACACCAGGCCCAGAGCGGTCAGGTAAGCGGCGGCTCTCATTGGGCGGCTCCCGTCATCGGGCGCACACTCACCACGCGGAACATACCCGCATGCATGTGGTAGAGCATGTGGCAGTGGAAGGCCCAGTCGCCGGGCGCATCCGCCGTCAGGTCGAACGTGACCTTTCCCCCCGGCGCGACATTCACCGTGTGCTTTCTTGGATGCTTTCCCTTCGGCCCGGTGAGCAATTCGAAGAAATGCCCATGCAGGTGGATGGGGTGCGCCATCATGGAATCGTTCACCAGGGTGACCCGCACCCGCTCGTTGAGGCGGAAGGGGATCGGCTTGGTGATTTCCGAGAACTTCTCTCCGTCGAACGACCACATGAACCGTTCCATGTTGCCGGTGAGATGAAGCTCCAGCGCACGGCTCGGCGTGCGCGTGTCGGGATTGGGATCGAGCGCTTCAAGGTCCGTGTAGACCAGGACCTTATGGCCGACATTCTCCAGGCCCTGGCCGGGTTCGCCCATGCGGTCCATCGGCATCGGCGAGATGGTCTGGACACCCGGCCCCATCTTCACCTGCGGGGCGTTGTCGGGATTGCGCATGGACATGTCCATGCCAGACATATCCATGCCCGACATGTCCATCTGCATGCCGCCGTCCGCACCATGGTCCATGCCTTCCATGCCGCCCATGGACATATCCATGCCCATGTCCTTCATGGTCGCGAGCGGGCGCTCGCGCAGCGGCGGCACCGCCGCCACCATCCCGGCGCGCGGCGCCAGCGTGGCGCGGCCCATACCGGAGCGGTCCACCGCCTCGGCCACGAGTGTAAACGCCTTGTCCTCCGTCGGCTGCACGACCACGTCGAGCGTCTCGGCGACCGAGATCTGGAACTCCTCCACATCGACCGGTTTGACGTTCTGGCCATCAGCCGCAACGACCTTCATCGACAGGCCCGGAATACGGACATTGAAGATGGTCATGGCGGCGGCGTTGATGAAGCGCAGCCGCACCCGTTCGCCGGGATTAAATAGCGCCGTCCAGTTATCGTCCGGCCCATGGCCGTTGATCAGGAACGTGTAGACCGATCCCGTCACGTCGGAGACGTCCGTCGGGTCCATGCGCATCTTGGCCCATTCGGTGCGGTCTTTGAGCGACTGATCCTTGCCGGCCAACAGGCCCGCGACCGTCTGCTTCTGGAAGTTGAACACGCCCGCCTGGGCCTTCAGCTTCTTGAATATCTCGTGCGGATGCATGAACGCGAAGTCCGAAAGGACGACGACATACTCCCGGTCGAACGCAACAGGATCGGCGTCTTTCGGCTCGATGATGATCGGACCGTAATGGCCCTCTTGCTCCTGCAAGCCCGAGTGGCTGTGATACCAGTAGGTGCCCGACTGCACGACCGGGAACTCGTAGACGAAGGTCTCGCCCGGCTTGATCCCCGGGAAGCTGACCCCCGGCACGCCATCCATCTGGAAGGGCAGGATCAGCCCGTGCCAGTGGATCGAAGTGTCCTCATGCAGGTCGTTGGTCACCGCGATGCGGGCCATCTGACCTTCCTTCAGGCGAATGAGAGGACCCGGCACCGTGCCGTTGATGGTAACCGCATGGCCCTTGCGCCCGTCGACCGGCCATTCGGTATGACCAATGCGCAGCTTGATGTCCGCGCCCGCGAGGGAGGGCAGGTCGCGCACCAGTCCCAAAGAACTGCTGCGCGCCCAGGCCGGGAAGAGGCTTGTTACCGCCAGGCCCGCACCCAGCAGGCTGGCATTTCTCAGCAATGTACGGCGGGCAATATCAACCATTCGAAACCCCAGTCACTTTCGGCCCGCCCGAACGCGATACGCCAGTCGGGGTCCGCTTGTTCATACGCGTGAGCAATCAGCAGCCCTCACGCAAAGAAAAACCTCAGAACTTCAAATGGCCGGCGCCATGCGTGACCTCGGCCCCCAAATAGGCCTGGACCAGCAGCAGCAAGACGGTGAGGCCAAGCGCCGCCTCATACCCGCGTGTGCTCAGGCGGCGGGCCGCTGCTTCGGCGGGGCGTTTGAGCCACCACAACGCGAGGATCAGGAAGGGCATCGCTGTGCCGAGCCACCGGTGGATCGTGAGCGCGCTTTCATCGTCTGGCGCGGGGAGCCCGGCGCTCGCCCAGCCCAGCGGCGCGGCCGCGAAGGCGCCCAGGGTCGCGATGCCCAGCAGAAGCTTGTTGCTTGCGGCGTAAAGGGGCTGACGACGCAGCGCCGCCGCCGCTTCCAGAAGCCCGACCGTCAGCACCAGCGCGATCGGGAAATGGATCACCGCTGGGTGCCACATGCCGAGCCAGGAGAGCAGGCGTCCCTGAAAGGTCTTTGGCTTGTCGTGCGACATCTGCATGCCGCCGCCACCCTCGGTGGGCCAGGCCATGTCCGTCACCGGCATGTCGTCGGCCATCGCTGGGGCAGCTTCGGTCGTTGCGGGTGCTGTCGCTTCGGCGGTCGCCGGCGCGCTCGCCGGCTCCGCCGCATGGATCGGCGCAACCGAGACGGTCAACGCCATGAGCAGGGCGAACGCGCCCGCCTTATAAGTCCGATTTGCCATCGTGCGCCCCTCCTTAGAACGCAGTCGAGGGCGCGCCGTTGGCGCGCCCTCGATGCATCACATGATGTGGATCTCGGTGACGACGGGCTTGCCGCCGATGTTCTTGAGCACGAAGTGAATCTTCTTGCCGACGGCCACGCCGTTCAGGATCGAGGCCTTCTCGACCTTGAACTTCATGGTCATTGCCGGCCACTTCAGCGCCGCGATGGGACCGTGCGCGATGGTGATCGTGCCTGCCTTGGCATCGACCGCCTTCACCGTGCCCTGGCCCTCAGCCGTCTGGGGCGCGGGGGCGTGATCCTCGCCTTGATGGGCCAGCGCCGGCATCGCGATGGTGCCGGTCGAAATCAGCGCGGCGGCTACCGCGATCATCAGTTTGGTTTTCATGGTTGCTCCTGCAAGTTTGTTCGCACGCCCCGGGCGCCTCGACAGATAGATACGCGGCGCGGCGACAGACCCCTCAACGCCGGCGATGAGGGGTATGCACGCCTGCCTGCGTATGGTGAGAAGGCAAGGGTAGTAGACCAATGACCGACAAGCTCGATTCCCTTCTGGCGCAACTGCGCGAACAGCCGTCCGATCATCCCTTGGTCGGCCTCGAATTGCGCGTGCAGTCCCGTCTGCGTCGCCGCGAGCACTGGGACGTGACATTGTTCATGGGGCCCGTGCGCGCCGCTGCCGTCGGCCTGGCGCTGATGCTGGGCGCGGGGGTAGGCGGCCTATCGGCCGCCTCCGCCATGGCCGCGCCAAGGCCCAGCCTGTTTGCTGCAACGGATGCTCTGGCGCCATCGACGCTGCTCGATCGCGCGCGATAGGGCTCTACCGTGGTCACGAACGACAGGCGTTTCACATCTGCTTTGGGCCGGGCGGGTTGGAACGGATTTATTATGTCGCCCTTGCGCTAGCGGCGCGCGAGCGCCGTTAGCGCGAGGCGCTGGTCGCCCGGCTTGCGCCGACGGCCGACAACACGATCCTGAACGTCGGATGCGGCACGGCAGCTTCGCCTCTTGGTCAGATGCGCGCGCCAAATTTGTCGGGTCATCGGTCTCGATCCTGATCCCGAGGCTCTGGCGATCGCTTCGGCAAAGGCCCGTCGCGCCGGGGTCGGCGTTGAGTTTCATCGTGGTTTTGCGTCCGCTTCCGCAGCGCTTGTTGGCGTCGGGACAGCGGTCGGATCGAGCCTGGTGTTACACCAGATGCCCGTGCGGGAAAAATGGGAGGGCCTCGCCGCCATGCGTGAGGTTCTCTGTGAGGATGGCCGGCTCTGGGTTGGGGACTACGGGTGGCAGCGCACCGTGTTGATGCGGCCTTGTTTCCGAATGATCGTCCAACAGCTGGATGATCGCGAAGACGCCCTGTATTACATCGTCGCGACTAAGGCGTGTCGTGTAAATAAGTCACCGGTTCTGCCAAAGATTCGATTATGCGGCAATGTTGAACAGTACTACCTTCACATGACCTGATCATCCTCGTTAGTTCCTTGCGTAAGCGTTTCAGGCTGGCGATGCGCAGATCGACCGCATCGCGCTGATCCTGCGCAAGTTTGCTCACCCGTTCGCAGGATGTTCCGGGGCTTTCCTGGAGCTCAATCATCGTGCGGATGACCGCCGGCGAGAAACCCAATTCGCGGGCATGGCGGATGAAGAGGAGGCGGCGGGTTTGTGTTTCATCGTAGACGCGGCGCCCACTGCCCGTGCGCTGCGCAACGGGCATCAAACCCACTTTTTCGTAGTAGCGGATCGTCTCGATGTTTACGCCCGTCCGTTCCGACAATGCCCCGATTGTAATCACAATTCCGCTTGCTCCTGTAGTCACTACAGGATGTAGCGTCCGCCGCCATGACACAACGCCCAACTGAAAACGTCGCTTCGATCGACGCCCAATATCGGGTGACGGGCATGGATTGCGGCTCCTGCGCCACAAAGATCGAAGGCGCAGTGCGCAAACTCGGCGTGGAGCGCATCGAAGTCTCCATCGCCTCCGAACGGATGAACGTCACCGCGCGAGACGCCGCACAGCTGGAGCAGATCGAGCAGACCGTGGCGGCGCTCGGTTACCGCCTGACCCGCCTTTTGGATGACGCGGACGAAAACGCCGTCGCGGACTTCAGCCATGTCACGCCCGCCTATCGGCGAGCGCTGTGGATCGTGGTTTTGCTCAATGTCGGGTACGGCATCATCGAGATCATGGGCGGCTTCATCGCCGGTTCCCAAGCCCTGAAGGCTGACGCTCTCGACTTCTTGGGTGACGGGCTGATCACCTTCCTCGGCATCCTTGCGGCCAGTTGGCATCTCAAGGCGCGTGCCCGCGCCGCGCTGGTGCAAGGCATTTTCCTCGGCGCGCTCGGGCTCTGGGTCGTCGCTGAAACCGCGATGCGTATCGCCAGCGGCGAACCACCCGAGGCGGGCCTCATGGGGCTGTTCGGCATCATCGCCTTGGCCGTCAATATCGCGGCGGCGTGGGTGCTTGTTCCCCATCGCACGGGGGACGCAAACATGCAGGCGGTTTGGCTGTTCAGCCGCAACGACGCGATCGGAAATGCCGCCGTCGTTGTCGCGGCCGGCGTGGTCGCTTTGACCGGCACTGTCTGGCCCGACCTCATCGTCGCCTTCATCGTCGCCGGCCTGTTCCTCCATTCGTCCTGGACCATCATTCAGCACGCGCGGCGCGACCTTGCCGCAGGGCGCAAGCGTGCGTGAGCAACAACAGGTGACGCGCATCGCCGGACTGCTGGTAGGCGGTGCGGTGATCGCGCTCGATCAGTGGTCGAAGGCGCTCGCCTTGGCGTCACCCCTCGCCGCCCAGAGCACCGAGATATTGCCCTTCTTAAATCTGGTCCTGGTACGCAATCGGGGCGTCACCTTTGGCATGCTCAACAACGGCATAGTTCCGTGGTGGGGCCTCTCGCTGCTAGCCATGGCGGTCGTCGCGTGGCTGGGCGCGATACTGGTTCGCGAGACCCGCATTTGGCCCGCGTTGGGGCTGGGCGCCGTGATCGGCGGAGCCATCGGTAACGTGATTGACCGGTGGCGTCACCGGGCTGTGACCGATTTCATCGACCTGCATCTCAACGAATGGCACTGGCCGTCATTTAACATCGCCGACGTTGCCGTCGTTGTCGGCATCACCCTCGTGGTGATCGGCATGATGCGCCGGAGTTCGCCGTGAGCCCGCTGACAGCTGCCGAACTGAAAGAGCATCAGGGCAAGGTGCTCCTGCGCGCTGGAGTCGCCTTGGTGTTCTGTAGCCCGGTGGCTGTCGGCTGGGCCTTGCTATTCCTCGGAATCAAGCTGTTCGGCAGCGGCTAAGCCGTTGCTTCGCATAACGCTCTGCAATAGATACTCATTCGCAACTCACTCATTGGTCCATCATGCGCCTTCTTGCCCTCGCTCTTGCTTCTTTGTGCTTTGTTGTCGCTTCACCGGCCGCGTACGCACAGGAACGGGAGCCGGCCTCCGCACAGACGGCGTGGCGCCTTCTGGACTATATCGGCGTCGACTATCCGGGCGCGGTCGCGGGCGGCAAAATCATCAGCGCCGCCGAGTACGCGGAGATGACGGAGTTCGCCGCTCAGGTCGAAACCCGTATCGCGGCCCTGCCGGATCGGCCGACGAAAGCGGAGCTTCTGCGTCGCGCCAAACAGCTGCGTGCAGCGATCGACCGCAAGAGTAGCGGCGAGGAGATCGCCGGGCTCTCCCGTAGCCTCAGCAACGACCTTCTGAAGGCCTATCCCACGGCGCTCGCCCCCACGACACCGCCCGACCTGGCGCTGGGTGAGCGCCTCTACCAACAACAATGCGCGGCATGTCACGGCACAAGTGGGCGCGCAGACGGCCCGGCAGCCGCCGGCATGGATCCGCCGCCCATCGCTTTCGCTGATCTTGCGCGGGCGCGCGAACGCAGCGTGTTCGGTCTCTACCAGGTTATCCATCAAGGCCTCGACGGCACGGCGATGACGAGCTTTGCGCATCTGCCGAACGACGAGCAATGGGCGCTCGCCTTCTATGTCGGCCGCTTCGCCTTCACCGACGAAGACGCCGCGCGTGGCGAAAAGCTCTGGAAGAGCGACGCCTCGCTGCGCGCGCGTTTCCCCAATCTTCAAGCGCTCAGCCAGATGACGCCTTCCGCCCTGGCCAAAGAGATCGGCGAAGAAAAGGCCATCGCGCTGACCGCCTTCCTGCGGCGTCATCCCGACGCCGTCGCAGCCAAGCCCGGAGCCGCTACCCTCGACATCACTCGCTCCCGTCTTTTGGAAAGCCTTGCCGCCTACCAGCAAGGGGATCGCCGCAAAGCGACCGACCTGGCGCTGGCTGCCTACCTCGACGGTTTCGAGCCGATTGAACCGATTCTGAAAGCGCGGGACGCCGCTCTCATGCAGCGGATCGAACTCGCGATGGGCAAATTGCGCGCTAGCATCGCCGCTGGCGCGCCGGTCTCTGACGTGCGCGCGCAGATCGCCACGATCAACGGCTTGATCGATCAAGCCGAGCGCACCGTTTCTCCGGATCAGGCAAGCAACGGCTCGAGCTTCGCCGGTGCGTTCACCATCCTCGTTCGCGAAGGGCTTGAGGCGCTGCTCATCGTCGTCGCGATGATCGCGTTCCTGCGCAAGGCCGAGCGAAACGATGTGCTTCCCTACGTCCATGGAGGCTGGGTGGCGGCATTGGCCGCGGGCGGCCTGACCTGGCTCGCCGCGACCTCCATCATCACCATCAGCGGAGCCAGCCGCGAGCTCACAGAAGGGTTCGGTTCGCTCATCGCGGCGCTCGTGCTGATCTCGGTCGGGCTATGGATGCACGGTAAGGCGCAGGCCGACGCCTGGCAGAAATACATTCGCGAGAGGCTCTCTGCAGCCCTCTCGAAGCAATCTGCCTGGTTCTTGTTCTTCCTCGCCTTCCTGGTCGTCTACCGCGAGGTTTTCGAGACGATCCTGTTCTTCGTGGCGATGTGGAGCCAAGGCGGGCGGATGGGCATGCTCGCTGGCGCGGGCGCCGCTGTAATCGTGCTGGCAGGGATCGCCTGGTTGCTGCTCAACTACAGCCGTCGCCTTCCGATTTCGCAGTTCTTCTCCTTGAGCTCCATCCTGATGGCCATCCTCGCCGTGGTGCTGACTGGCAAGGGGGTGGCGGCACTGCAAGAAGCCGGCATGCTCGGGGTGCAACCTCTTGGTGGCGCACCGCGCATCGAAATCTTGGGCCTGTACCCGACGGTGCTGGGCGTCCTCGCCCAATTGACGGCGCTGGTCGTTTTGGTCGTTGGCTTCTGGTACACAGCGCGCCGATCTAAGCTTGCGGTCTAGGCGACTAGTGCTTGCACCTCAGCTTCAATAGGTTCCACAGGCCTCATATAATTCCGCTGCCATCCACCTCGATACTCGCCCTGCGAATAGCCGGAGCTGGCGCTTCGAGGTCTGCTTATTGCCCCGCGCTCAAGAGGCTTGGATGGGGGGATTTACCTTGATCGCCGGCGCGTGGGTCCAAGCTCGCTTCCGCTCCGTCCTTATTCGGATCAGGCCCAGACGGCATTTCGTTAATGATTGATGCTGTCACAACGCCTGTGATCGGCCAGCGCCTCAATGACCCGGCAATGCGAGACTTGCCCATGCGAGCAACTCTTCACCATGCGGGCGAGCTCATCCTTCAGTGCTGTTAGCTGGCTGATTTTCGCTTCGACGGCCGCCAGGTGCGCACGAGCGATCGCATCGACTTCGCCACAGGGACGATCCGGTTGATCGGAGAGTTCGAGAAGCGCGCGCAGTGCATCCATCTCGAACCCAAGATCGCGTGTATGGCGGATGAAAGCCAGGCGCCGTTCGTCGTCCGTGCCGTAGAGGCGGCGACCGGCTTGTGTGCGCGGGGGTTCGGGCAGCAGACCCGCTTGCTCATAGAAGCGGATAGTCGGGACCTTCACGCCAGTGCGTTTTGATAACTCGCCGATGCTGAACACACATCCTCCACTTTATGCTTGATCCTCTAGTGGCTAGAGGATGTAGAACCGCGCCATGGCAACTTCAAGCGCAATGATTCCAACCACTTGTGACGCGACCCCGCGCGCCGGTGATTGCGGCTGCAGTGACGTCGCCTCGGCGTTCGACGGCGCTTCGCCCGCGTACAAGCGCGTGCTGTGGATTGTCATCGCCCTCAACGCGGCGATGTTTCTGGTCGAGATCGTCGCCGGTCAGGTCGCCGGCTCGATGGCCTTGCAAGCCGACGCGCTGGACTTTCTCGCTGACAGCCTGACCTATGGCATCACCCTCGCCGTCCTCGGCATGAGCCTTCGTATGCGCGCCGGCGCGGCGCTCGCTAAAGGCATCAGCCTGTCAGTCATGGGCGCCTATGTGCTCGGTGCCTCGCTATGGCGGACCTTCCTCGAAGGCACGCCCGAAGCGATTGCCATGGGCGCCGTGGGCGCCGCCGCCTTGGCGGTCAATGTCATCGCCGCACTGCTGTTGCTGCGCTATCGCGACGGCGACGCCAATGTCCGTTCTGTATGGCTGTGCTCGCGCAACGACGCGATCGGCAATGTCGCCGTGCTAGCAGCCGCCGGTATCGTCGCCGTGACCGGCACTAAATGGGCCGACCTCGGCGTGGCGGCGATCATGGCAGGCTTGTTCCTCACCTCCTCCATGCGCATCATCCGCCAAGCGATGGCCGAACTCAAAACCACCCGAGCCGCTACATGATTTGGCGAGCTCGACAGCATGCGAAACGGTTCATGGCGATCCTCGCCGTGATCGTCGCGTCGAGCTTTCTGCTTTTGACGACGGCGCACGCGTTCGAGCCGATCCATCCCGCTGAACTCGCGCAGCAGACCTCGGTCCTGGATGACCACGAAGATCATGGAGATAAGTCTGGTGGCCTGCACGGCTGCGCGGCCCATTGTCATGGTCACGGCTTTGCCGCCCCGCCGCCCACGACGAGCCTGAGTGAACCGGTCATCCAACGCTCCACGTGGATGCCGAACGCACAACGCTTCCTGCCTGCAGCACCACTCTTCGGACTGGAACGCCCACCCCGCGTGTGACGTACCGCGCCTTCGTGCGCGCCGCTCGTCATTTCACACGCAGGGGATAGCTATGTCTTTCATCCATGCGGGACGGCTGCGCAAAGCAGCCCTCCCTCGAACCGCATCCATCGCGGTTCTCGCCGCGATCTTGTGCGGTACGTCGGCGCTGGCTGATCCAGCACCGACCTATTCGGCCTTGCTGATCCAAGCCGAGACCGACGCGCCGCGTCTTGCTGAGGCGCGCGCGGGCATTGCTCAGGCACAAGGTTTTCGCACCCAAGCGGGTGAGCGGCCCAATCCGGAAGCTAGCGTCGAGATCGAGAATTTCTCCGGCCGCGGCCCCTACCAGGGGATGCAAGGGGCTGAGACCACCTTCGCCATCGGCCAGCCGCTCGAATGGCCCGGCAAACGCGGCGCACGCATCGCCGCTGGCGACGCCCAAATCGTCGCGGCGCAAGCGAAGTTCACGCAAGCCCGCGCCGATTTCGCCTACGATCTCGCCGTCGCCTACGCCGAGGCGGAAGCAGCCGAGCGCCGTTACGCCCTCGCCGAAGATGCTCTCAAACTCGCCCTCGACGATGAGCGCGTCGCCAAGGCCCTGGTCGAAGCAGGACGCGAGGCGGAAGTTCGCATCGTTCAAGCCCGCGCCGCTGTCAGCGCCGCGAAGGCCGATCGCGATGCCGCCAAGGTCGAGCGTGACACCAGCCTCGCACGCCTGACGGCGATGTCGGGTTCGCCCGTGCCCTTCACCTCGTTATCCGCGTCGGTGCTCGACATACCAGCTCAGCTGCCATCGCAGCTGGCACTCGATACGCTGACGACCCCGGCCGTATCGACGGCCCAAGCGGAGCGCGAAGCCGCTGCGCGGCGCGTGCGTGTCGAGCGCATGGCCGGCGCACCGGACGTGACGGCGTCGGTCGGCGTGCGCCGCTTCGGAGAAGACGACAGTTCGGCACTGGTCGCCGGTGTTTCCATGCCGCTGCCATTGTTCGATCGCAACAAAGGCAACGTCCAGGCGGCGCAGGCTGTGCTCAGCGCAGCGGAAGCTCGGCTTCGCGCCGCCCAGCTCGACGCCACGGCGGATGCCCGCGTCGCCACTAGTCAGCTTGAAGCCGCCGAAAGCAGGGTCGCCGCTGCCCGTGAAGGTGAAGAGGCCGCTGCCGAAGCCTACCGCCTGACCCGTATCGGCTACGAGGGTGGCAAGCTGCCCTTGAGTGAAGTCATCACCGCGCGACGCACGTTCGCTGCGGCCCGTCTCACCACCATCGATGCCCAGCTGGCCCGCGTGCGCGCGCAAGCCGGGCTGGCCCGGCTGCAAGGCCGCGCGCCGTACGGAGAACCGCTATGACGTCCCGCCAGTATCTGCTCGGGGGTGCAGCCATCCTGGCCGCGCTCGGTATCGGCTTCACCGCCGCCAAACTCACGACCGCTAAGCCTGCCGCCACGACCGAAGCCGGCGAAGAGCATGGCGAAGAACACGGGGAGGCGGGCGTCATTGTCATGGACGCCGCGAAGTTGTCCGCCGCCGGCATCGCCGTGCAACCGGTTGCAGCGAGTGGCCTCGCGGGCGAGATCCTCGCCCAGGCGAGCGTCGAGGCCGCGCCCGACGGGCAGGCGGTGTTGACCGCTCGTGTGAACGGCTCCGTCACCCGCATCTTCAAACGTGTCGGTGATCCGGTTCGCGCCGGTGAAACCATCGCCCTCGTCGAAAGCGCGGATGCAGCAAGCATCGCCGCCGATCGTTCGGTGGCGTCCGCTAAGGCCGCGTTGGCGCGGCAACAACTTGCTCGTGAAGAGCGGCTGTTCGGTCAGGGCGTAAGCCCGCGGCAAGACCTTGACGCGGCCCGTGCGGAAGCCGCGGCCGCCGAGGCTGAAGCACGGCGCGCGCGCACGGCGGCCGGTGCAGCACGCGTGTCCGGTGATGGTCGATCCGTCGTCGTCTCGAGCCCGATTAGCGGCAGGATCACTGCAGCACCAGCGCAGCTCGGAGCCTTCGTCGAACCCAACGCCGAACTCTTCCGTGTCGGTGATCCGCGTCGCATTCAAATCGAAGCGGCGGTGGCAGGAGCAGACGCACGCCGGATCACGCCAGGCGATGCAGCGGTGATCGAACTCGGAAACGGAACAACCGTTGCGGCGACCGTGCGATCGGTCACGCCCGGGCTCGATGAAACCACCCGTTCAGCGACGGTCGTGCTGACGGTGGTCGACCCATCGGCGCTGCAAGCGGGTCAACTTCTCCAGGTTCGCATCACCCCCAAGCTTGCCGGTCCCGCCGGCATCGTGGTGCCCGACGAAGCGGTACAGACCGTCGAGGGACTCTCCGTTGTGTTTGTGCGCACCACCAACGGGTTCCGTGCGCAACAGGTGACAGTCGGTCGCCGCAGCGGTGGCCGCGCCGAAATCCTGCAGGGCCTAAAGCCCGGCCAGGTCGTCGCGACACGGGGGGCCTTTCTCCTCAAAGCCGAACTCGGCAAGGCGGAGGCCAGCCACGATGATTGAGCGGCTTCTCTTCCTCGTCGTACGGGCGCGATGGCTCATCGTCGTCCTCACCCTCGTCGTCGCCGTCTACGGCGCATTCCAACTAACGCGGCTGCCGATCGATGCGGTGCCCGACATCACCAACAAACAGGTGCAAATCAACACCCTTGCACCGTCGTTGGGTCCGGTCGAGGTCGAGAAGCGTGTGACGTTTCCGATCGAAACCGCCCTTGCCGGAATTCCCGGTTTGGAGGGGACTCGCTCCATCTCGCGCAACGGCTTCAGCCAGGTCACCGTCGTCTTTAAGGAATCGACCGATCTCTATTTTGCGCGTGCGCAGGTCGCTGAGCGACTGGGCCAGGCCAAGGAAGGACTGCCGTCTGGTGCGGAGCCCCAATTGGGCCCGGTCAGCACCGGCTTGGGCGAGGTCTTCATGTACGCCGTCGAGTTCACCCATCCGGGCGGCCGAGGTGCGCGTGTCGTCGACGGGAAACCCGGCTGGCAATCCGACGGATCGTTCCTGACCGTGGAAGGCGATCGGCTGACCGACGCCACCGCGCAGGCCGCTTATCTGCGCACCGTGCAGGACTGGATCATCCGACCCCAGCTACGCACGGTCTCCGGTGTCGCCGGGCTCGATTCCATTGGCGGCTTCGAGAAGCAGTACGTGGTCGAACCCGATCCGGTGAAGCTTGCCGCCTACGGCATCTCCTTCACCGAACTCGCCGAAGCGCTAGAGCAAACCAACCTCTCGGTTGGCGCCAACTTCCTTGAACGGGGCGGTGAAGCCTACCTGGTACGCGCTGATGCCCGCATCCGGTCCATCGACGAAATCGAACGCGCCATCGTCGCCACCCGCGGCGGCATCGGTATCGCCGTGCGGGATATTGCGACCGTGCGTTCCGGCGGCGAGCTGCGCACCGGCGCCGCTTCCAAGAACGGCCAGGAAGTCGTGATCGGGACCGCGCTCATGCTGACCGGGGAGAACAGCCGGACGGTTGCGCGCGCCGTATCAGAGAAACTCGATTCCATCGCTTCATCGCTGCCGGCCGGTGTCGTCGCCAAGCCGGTCTATGACCGCAGCAAACTCGTCAATGCCACCATCGCCACGGTCCAACGCAACCTCACCGAGGGCGCTCTTCTCGTCGTCGTTGCACTCTTTCTGTTGCTGGGGAATGTCCGCGCCGCCATCATCGCGACGCTGGTGATCCCCTTCTCCATGTTGATGACCGCCATCGGCATGAATGGGCTGCATGTCTCCGGCAATTTGATGAGCCTGGGCGCGCTTGATTTCGGGCTGATTGTCGATGGCGCAGTCATCGTGATCGAGAACTGCCTCCGGCGTCTCGCCGAACGACAGCATCACGAAGGGCGATTGCTCAACCTGTCCGAACGGATGAGTGAGGTCGTCGAAGCTTCCCGCGAAATGATCCGCCCGACCGTGTTCGGCCAGGTGATCATCTTCCTCGTTTTCGCGCCGCTGCTCACCTTCTCCGGTGTCGAAGGCAAGATGTTCGCTCCTATGGCAGTCACCTTGATGCTCGCGCTTGCGGCCGCCTTCGTCCTGTCGCTCACCTTTGTCCCGGCAATGGTGGCGATCCTCGTCTCGGGCAAAGTCGCCGAGACCGAGGTGAAACCGCTGCGCTGGTTCAAACGCCATTACGAGCCGCAACTGCGACAGGCGATCCTCCGCCCGTGGCCCTTCATCCTGGCAGGGCTCGCCGTGTTTGCGCTCGCGGGCATGCTCTTTGGATTTCTCGGTCGCGAGTTCATCCCACAACTCGACGAACGGGACGTGGCCGCTCAAGTCGTGCGCATCCCCTCGACTTCCCTGACGCAGTCCAACGCGATGCAGATGCAGGTCGAGCGCGCACTCTCGACGCTGCCGGAAGTGGCGATGGTTTTTTCGAAGACCGGCACCGCCGAAGTCGCCACCGACCCGATGCCGCCCAACGCATCCGATAGCTTCATCATGCTGAAGCCCAAGTCGGAATGGCCGGACGGCGTCGACAGCAAGGCCGACGTGCTGGAGCGCATCGAGGCCAAGATGGCAACCTTGGTCGGCAACAACTACGAACTCACCCAACCCATTCAGATGCGCTTCAACGAGCTCATCGCCGGGGTGCGCGGCGACGTCGCCGTGAAGATCTACGGCGATGATCTCGATACGATGAGCCGCACCGCCGCACAGGTCGCAAGCGTCCTGCAGAAGATCGATGGCGTTGCCGATCTGCGCGTCGAACAAACCGAGGGCTTCCCCACCCTCGACATCCAGTTCGACCGTGCCGCCATCGCGCGCTACGGCCTCACGGTCACGGAGGTGGCTGACACCATCGCCACTGCCATGGGCGGGCGCGAAGCAGGCCTGGTCTTTGAAGGCGATCGTCGTTTCGATGTGGTGGTGCGCGTGCCCGCCGCGCAGCGCGACGACCTCGATGCGCTCGGTGCATTGCCGGTGCTTCTCCCCGGCGAAGGCGCACATGGTCGTGGTGCGGTGCCCTTGCGCGAACTCGCGCGCTTTGAGTTCACCGAGGGCTTGAACCAAGTCAGCCGAGAGGACGGCAAGCGCCGCATCGTGGTGCAAGCCAATGTGCGCGGACGCGATCTGGGCTCCTTCGTTGCCGAGGCCCAGCGACGCGTGAAGGCCGAGGTGAACCTACCCGCCGGGTCCTGGGTGGTCTGGGGAGGCCAGTTTGAGAACCTGGCCGCCGCCTCCCAGCGCATGAGCATCGTCGTGCCCATCTGCTTCGTGCTGATCTTCGGCGTGCTCTACCTCGCCCTTGGAGGGTTCGCACCGGCCATAGCCGTCTTCACGGCGGTGCCGCTGGCGCTCGCCGGCGGGGTGTTCAGCTTGGTGCTCACGGGCATGCCATTCTCCATCTCCGCAGCCGTCGGCTTCGTCTGCCTTTCCGGTGTGGCGGTGCTGAACGGGCTGGTCGTGATGACCAGTATCTTGCAGCACCGTGCCCTAGGGCTGCCGCTTGAGGACGCCATCCATGAAGGCGTGATGCAGCGGGTGCGGCCGGTCATCGTTACGGGCCTCGTACCGGCCCTTGGCTTCGTGCCGATGGCGCTGGCGCACGGGACGGGTGCAGAGGTGCAGAAGCCCCTGGCTATCGTGGTGATCGGAGGGTTGATCACCGCGACAGCGCTAACCCTCTTCGTGCTGCCAGCTATCTCCCGACTGTTGCTGCCGTTCCGCAAAGAGCGAGCGACCGGCAGCCTCACCTCGGAGAGTGCCTAAGTAGTGGCGCGGCGGTTCGCCGCCGCGCCCATCTTCCGCGACCTCATCGTCGTCGATGTCAGCCGATGATGCCCATCACATGAGATGGTGTGCATTGCGGGATCGGATCGCTGCATCCGCCGTCGCCCGATGCGCGGTGGTAGGACGAAACCTCGACGTTCGCGCCGGATGTCCAAGGCGGCCCGCTTCCTCCGCAAAGCTGCGTGCAGCTACAGCCCCGGCCGGCCGGCGCGCTGACGCGCGGCCTGTTCCCATCAGGCCCCTGCGAACGGCGGGGCGCTCTCGTCCACCGCGCCATCCGGCGCAACACGGGAGCAAGCCATGACCGACCAACGCAACATGACGACCACTACCCTCGACTGGGAAGGCATCACCATCCTGGTTAGCTACGAACCCGACTGGCTGAACATGGGGGAGGACTTCGCCAAGGTGACGACCGCTCACCTGGAAATCCGCTCGATCAGTCCCGAGAAGGCGCCGCTGCCGATCACCGAAACCGGCTATCGCTCCCACTTCACCGGCTGCAACGATATCGATGAAGCCGGAGGCCCAGTGGCCTATGTCACGGCTTGGCTCGACCACATGGCGCGGTCGAAAGAATGGAAAGCCCATGTCGAATCTTCACGACAGCTGAGCCTCTTTTGAGGCTCGGCAATTATGCTTGACGCGATTCCATAATTCCATAAACATGGAAATATGGAATCAACGCTCGCAATCAAACGGCTTTCCGCGCTTGCGCAGGATAACCGCTGACGTGACCCCCTGAAACTCAGCCAGGAATAGCTAGAGTCCGCCCGACCAAAGGACGGACGAATGAAGCGATCAAGGTTCACGGAAGAGCAGATCATCGGGATCCTGCGGGAGCAGGAGGCCGGC
>NZ_JAGMXV010000157.1 GCF_018006725.1 Rhizorhabdus sp. | reverse complement strand
GTGTCGCCCAACACCAACTTCCAGATCACCCTTCCCGCCTCCGGATGGAACGGCAAATTCTTCTACGCCGGCTGCACCGGATCCTGCGGCATGGCCGGGGAATCGCTGTGGGCGCGCGAGTGCGACTATCCTGTCGCGCGCGGTTATGCCTGCATCCTGTCCGACATGGGGCATCGCTCGGGGCCCGGTGACGGGCTCTGGGCCTGGCGCAACACCGAAGCGAAGATCGACTTCGCCTATCGCGCCACCCACCGCACCGCCCTCGTCGGCAAGGCGATCGTCAACGCCTTCTACGCGCAGCCGGCCAAGCGTTCCTATTTCATGGGCTGCTCGACCGGCGGGCGTCAGGGCCTCGTCTCTGCCCAGCGTTTCCCAGAGGATTTCGACGGCATCATCGCCGGCGCGCCGGTCGTCAGCGAGGCCGGAACCTCGATGAGCTTCGTCTGGACGCTCAACAGCCTCGCGCGTGCCGACGGCAGCCCGATCTTCGACGACCGCAGCCTCGCCATCCTCCACCGGGGCGCGGTCACTGCTCTCGACGCGGCCGATGGGCGCAGGGACGGCGTCATCGGCAATCCCCTCGCTCCATTCGATCCCGCGACGCTGGGCTGCACCGGCAAGGCCGGCGACTGCCTGACCCCCGAACAGATCGAAGCCGCGCGGAAGGTCTATGCCGGCCCGGTGAATGCGAAGGGCCAGCCAGTCTATCAAGGCGGCGGTTTCCTGCCGGGATCGGAAATGGGCTGGCGCGCCTTTCTGTCGATCGGTGGCCCCGCCTCGGCGACCCGCTCCGGCACGGACACGACGCGCTACATCCAGTCCGACTTCGGCCCCGGCTGGGAAGCCAAGGCGTTCGACTTCGATCGCGATCCCGACCGGCTGCGCGAATATGAAGTGCTCTACTCCGCCTCCAATCCCGACCTGCGCGCTTACAAGGATCGCGGTGGCAAGCTGCTGATCTACCATGGCTGGGCCGACGCCCGCGTCGCCCCGCTCAACAGCGTCGACTATTATGGCGCGGTCACCCGCACCATGGGCGGCCCCGCCTCCACCGAAGCCTTTGCCCGGCTCGTGATGGTCCCTGGCATGGAGCATTGCTGGGGCGGCGATGGCCGCTTCGCGATAGACTATATCGCGGCGATGGAGGACTGGGTGGAGAATGACCGGCCGCCCGCCACCCTGCGCGCAGCCCATCGCACACCCGCCACCACCGCCGATGGCGCGACCTTCATCCAGAGCTTCCCTGCACCTGCCGGCAGTGAGCAAGCGGTGGAGATGCTTCCGACCTACAAGGTCCAATAAGATAATCCTTCGCCCTTTCCCCAGGAGTGTTCCCGTGTTGATCGATCGTCGCCGCTTCCTTCATGCCGCCGCCGGCACCACCGCGCTCAGCCTCGCAGGGCCGATGCAGGGCGTCTGGGCGGCGACCGGATCGGCCGATGCCGCGCTGCAGGCGCTGCTCCAGCGTCATACCGAGGCCTTTCTGCGCCGCTCGCCCGAAGAGGCGACCGGCAATGATTATGACAAGGGCGCCAACGCCTATCTGCGCGGGCGGCTCGACGACCGCTCGCTCGCGGCCCGCGAGACCGACCGTGCGGCGGTAAAGCTGGGCCTGCAGCAACTGCGCGCCCTGTCACCCGCCGGGCTGTCCCCCCGCGCGGCGCTCGATCGCGACGTGGCGCTGTACGTCTATGAGACGCTCGACGACATGCTCGGCCGCTATGGCTATATGGACATGAACCTGCGGCCGAGCCCCTATGTCGTCAGCCAGATGAACGGCGCCTATTACTGGCTGCCCGATTTCATCGGCGGGCGCCATCCGATCAAGGACGCCGCCGATGCCGACGCCTGGTTCAGCCGCCTCGCCGCGCTCGCCGTCGCGCTCGACCAGGAGAGCGAGCGGATCCGGCACGATGCGGCGATGGGCATCGTCCCGCCTGACTTCGTAATCGCCAAGACGATCGCTCAGATAAAGGGGCTGCGCGACGGCAAGCCGCTCGAATCCGCGCTTATCGCACCGGCGCTGAAGAAGCTGGCCGCGCTCGGCCGCCAGGGCGACGCTGCCCGCGCCGAGAGCATCTTCCGTGAGCGGATCGTCCCCGCGCTCGACCGGCAGATCGCCGCTTTCGAAGCGATCGCTCCCAAGGCTGTCGACGTCGCCGGTGTGTGGCGCCTGCCCGATGGCGATGCCTATTACGCAGCGGCGGTCCGCTCCAACACGACCGCCGACATCGCGCCGGGCGATCTTCACAAGCTGGGGCTGGAACAGTGCCGCCAGCTGATCGAACAGATCGATACGCTGCTGAAGGCGCAGGGCCTGTCGCAGGGTTCGGTCGGCGCGCGCATCGGCGCGCTCAACCAGGACGCCCGCTTCAAGGTCAGCGACGACGATGCCGGCCGCGAGAAGCTGCTGGCGCTCGCCACCGGCTACATCAAGGACGTCACCGCGCGGCTGCCTCAGGCCTTTGGTATCTCCACGGTCGATCCCGTCGTCGTCCGCCGCATTCCACCGGCGATCGAGGCGGGCGCGCCCGGGGCCTTCTATAGCGAGGGCGCACCCGGTGAGCCCGGCGTCTATTCGCTCAACTTGCAGCATCCGAGCGAACATGCGACCTGGCGGCTGCCGACTCTGACCCATCACGAGGCGGTACCGGGCCACCATTTCCAGTATAGCGTCCTCAACCACGCCCCGGCGCTCCCGCTGTTCCGCAAGGTCGTGCGCTTCTCGGCCTATACCGAGGGCTGGGCGCTCTATGCGCAGCAGGTCGCAGCCGAACTGGGCATTTTCGACAACGACCCGTTCGGCCGCATCGGGGAACTGCAGTCGCAGCTGTTCCGCGCCGCGCGGATCGTGGTCGATACGGGCATTCATCATGAGCGCTGGACCAAGGACCAGGCTGTCGCGTGGATGGTCGACAATGCCGGCGAGCAGCCGCTGGCGACCGAGCGCGAAGTGACACGCTATGCGGTCTATCCGGGGCAGGCATGCAGCTTCAAGGTCGGCGCCAACCGCATCGTCGCGGCGCGCGAGGCCGCCCGCAAGACGATGGGCGACCGCTTCGACATACGCGGCTTCCACGACCTCATCCTCACCTCCGGTCCGATGCCGATGGCGGTCCTCGAAAAGGCCGTCGCGCAATGGGCCTCTGCCTGACACTCCATCCGGGACAATCGAAGACATGAAGACCAGGACATTCCGAATTGCGATCCTTGCCCTGCTGGCCGGGATCGCCATGCCGGCCACCGCCTATGCGGCGGCTTCCGCCGAGCCGGTCAAGGCGCAGGCGAGCAGCAAGACGATCGCGCTGACCGACGCCAATATCGTGGCGATCGACGGCGGTGCCCCGATCCGCAACGGCGTGCTGGTGGTGCGCGACGGCAAAATCCTCGCCGCCGGCCCCGCCGCATCAGTGAAGATTCCGGAGGGCGCCGAAGTCGTGTCGATGGGCGGCAAGTGGCTCGCCCCCGGCCTGATGAACATGCACGTCCATCTCGGCCTCAAGCTGCCGGGCGCCGAGGGTGCGGCACTGGCGAACGAGACCGACCCGCAGCTCGCGCTGCGCATGGCCGCCAATGCCCGCAAGTCTCTGCTCGCGGGCGTGACGACCCTGCGGCTCGTCGGCGAGGACCACGGCGTCGATTTCGCCGTCCGCCGCGCGATCGAAAAGGGTGAGATCATCGGCCCGCGCATCAAGACGGCTGGCGAGATCATCGTCCCGACCGGCGGTCATGGTTCGCTCGAGGCGGACGGTCCCTATGCGCTGGCCCATGCCGTGCGCGAGCAGATCAAGCAGGGCGCCGACTGGATCAAGATCGCCATTTCGGGCGGTATTGCCGACACCCATGGCAGCATTTCCGCGGCGCCGATGACCGACGAGGAACTGAAGACGCTGATCGACGTCGCGCACCGCAACGGCATCAAGGTGACGGCGCATAATGGCTCAGCCGAAGCCGCCAAGCAGTCGCTCGCCATGGGCATCAACTGCTTCGAACATGGCTATCACCTGAGCGACGAGAATTTGAAGGAGATGAAGGCGAAGGGGGTCTGGCTGGTGCCCACCGCCGTCGTCACCCAAGAAGGCGCCAAGGAGTTCTACAAGAAGATCGGCTCGCCCGACTGGTATCTCGATCGGGTCGATTCGACCGGCAAGGACCATTGGGCGATGCTGCAGAAGGCGATCCGTCTGGGCGTCAACATCGGCCTCGGCACCGACCAGTTCCCGTTCGAGCCCAATGGCGGCACCACCGCGACAGTGGCCGAAGCGGAGCTGTATGTGAAGGCGGGCATGACCCCGCTGCAGGCGCTCCAGTCGGGCACGACCCAGACGGCGAAGCTGCTCGGCATCGAGGATCAGGTCGGCCGTCTGACGCCGGGCATGGCCGCCGACATCATCGCCGTCGATAGCGATCCGACCGCTGACATCTCGGCGCTGCGCACGATCAGCTTCGTGATGAAGGGCGGCCGCATCTATCGCGACGACGCGCACGGCACGCTCGCCGACTAAGGACCTGGGGCCGGGTCCGTCGTAGAGGCGGATCCGGCTGCGGCCGTCAGCGCGCCTTCATGCCGGGCGCGAAGACCGTTATGCCGTCGACGGTCACGATCTGGCCCTGCCCGGACTGCGCAAGGCGGGCGAGATCGGCGGCGAGAACTCCATCGGTGATCCACAGCGTATCGGCAGGCAAGAGCAATGCCTCGAGCTCTGCGATACGTCGGCGGACGAGTGCATCGAAGGATCCGGCATCGTAGCGCGCGAGATAGATGACGTCGGTCTTCAGGCCGTGGCGCAGCGCCCAAACGCCGATATCGCGATAGGCGGGATAGCGGTTCCGGGGCACGATCATCCGAACCGCGCGATAGCGGCCGGCCGCTTCGGTCCAGAAGGGCGATTTGAGCGAGGTCTGCCAGCTATTGCCATGCCGGGCATAGGCTTCGGCGGCGCCCCGCCAGCCGGCGCTGCTGTCGACGATCTGCACGATCGCGGCGAGCCAGAGCAGGGCGGCCGCGCTCCGGCGTCCCACGCCCCTGATCATGACCCAGCAGAGTGAGACCATCAGCCAATAAACCAGCGGCCAGGCGAAGCGACCGCTGCTGCGGAACATATGACCGAGCGCTTCCAGCGGCGTCGGCCAGGGCAGATGCGCGACATGAGAGCCCAGCGCGACATATGGCGTTATCGCAAGGAGGCCGAGCAGGCCCAGCGCGAGGCCCAGTCCGAGATGCGGAGCCCGGCGCGGCCAGCCCTCGACGCTACGCGCGACGAAGACCGACGCTACCAGTAACACGAGCACGCCAGCGCCGAGATAGGCGAACCCCTCGACCTCTTCCGCCGTGGTGCTCTGGCTCGGGATCAGCCAGGACCAGCCGCGCGGGTCGATCGGGGAAAGCAGATTGGCCTTGTAGATACCGAAGCCCCATTCGATCGAGATCGCATGGACGCTGCCGTCGCCGGTCTTCGCGAGCCAGAGCACCCCCGTCAGCCAGGCGGTCGCGGCCATGGCGGCGAAGCCCACTGCGGTTCCCAAAAGCAGGCGCCGCAACGCCGGCCCGCTCGCTACCGATATCCCCCGCCACAGATCGGCACCCCAGATCGCTGCCACCATGGCCAGCAGATAGGGATGGATCAAAACGGCCAGCGTCAGCAGTGCCCCCCACCCCCAGGCCCTGCGATGCGTCTCCGGGGACAGATAGAGCCAGATCGCGGCAAGGATCAGCCATTGGCCGCACAGGGTGAGGTGCAAGATGGCGGGCATGACCGCCCGGGCGAGGAAGCATGGGGCGAAGAGAAAAAGCAGCACGATAGCGGGACGCTGCCGGTCGTCCGCGCCGATCCTGACTGCGATGGCACGGGCGAACAGCGCTTGCAGCACAAAGCAGCCGAGCAGCCACCAGCCAAAATATTGGAAGGGCTGCGGCAATATGGGATCAAGCAGTTTGAAAAGCATCGCGAGAAGCGGATTGGCGTCCGCCATCATCACGCTGCCGGCGATATCCATGCCATAATCGGGATTGGCTGCGATCGGCCATGTCCACGGCGCGGCGCGATAAAAGGCCCAGCCGAGATAGTTTGTGGCAGCATCGTGATCGGCCAGCCAGGCTATGTTGGTCGGGTCGAGCGGCGCAGGACCGATGACGAGCAGAAAGGCTACAATCGCGAATGCGACGCTCACCACGATCTCGCGGTCGGGAAGTCCCGCCGCCGGGATCGCCGCGCGGCTCGTCGTGACTGTCGTCCCCTGCCCCACGGCGTCTCCTGGCCCCCTTGCGCGGCGCCCCGGCCGGTCCGGTCAGTTTCTAGGCCAGCAGCGCGCCTCTCTCAAGCAGCCATCATTCGCGCTGGAGATGAACCAGCGGCGCCTCGAACCAGCCGCGATAGCCCTCGGGGCCATAGCTCTCCCGAACGGCGCCGCCACCGCCCAGCCCCATCGCGATCAACTTGGCCCCAAAACTGCGCTGCGTCGGCGTCACGACAGGAGGCCCGCCCGCTTCGGCCCAGCCGAGCGACAACAGTGCGTCGTCGCCCTCGCCCGAGAGGTTCCATTCGACCGCGATCGACCCGCCGGGAACCGACAGTGCGCCATATTTGACGGCGTTGCTGCCGAGCTCGTGAAGCAACATCGCTGTGCTGATCGCGCCCTTGGGTGCAAGCTGCACGGCCGGTCCCGTTGCCGTGAAACGCTCTGGCGTCGCATGGCGCGCGAGGCTGTTCGCAACCACCGTGCGCATATCGGTCTCTGTCCATTTCTTGCGCTGGAGCAGTTCGTGCGCCTCGGTCAAGGCATTGAGGCGGCTCTGAAAGGATTCGACGGGTCCCCTGCTCGGCACAGCGCGCAATGTCTGGCTCGCCAACCCGTTGATCATCGCCAAGGTCTGATTGAGCCGTTCGGACAGGAGCTCGTTGAGCTGACGCCGTTCGATATCCTCTTCCATGCGCCGCAGCATCGCCCGGCGGAGTTCGAGCTGAGCGATCACCTGTCGCGCGAGCGTGGCCAGCATGCCCTGCTGGGCGGCCGTCAGACCTTGCGGCCGGGGCTCACGGTCGATCACGCAGAGCATGCCGAGCACCTCGCCCTTTGGTGCAATCAGGGGCGCTCCGGCGTAGAAGCGGACCCCGTCCGCCACATCGACCAGACTGTTGCGAGCGGTGCGCGGGTCGGCTGTCAGGTCCGGAATGATCAGCATTTCACTGCTACCGAGGCCGAGCCTGCAAACCGACTGATCGATCGGTGTCTCGTCCTGCTCCAGGCCGACGCGCGCCTTGAACCATTGCCGGTCGGTCTCGAGCAGGCTCACCAGCGAAATGGGCGTGTCACAAAGCTGGGCAGCCAGTTGGACGATATCGTCGAAATCGGCCTCGGGGGGCGTATCGAGAATTTCATATTCTGACAGCGCCGCCAATCGCGCCCGATCATAAAGCTGGGGGTCCACCAAGCCACGCATCGCGTTACTCCACCTGTTCCCTAGGTCGGCCTGCCGACAGATTCGACCCTCAACATAGTCCGCCGACATGATGGTTCAACGTCGCGAAAATGCGGGGGGCTTTCCGAAACACCGGTTTTCTCCATTCCAGCAGCAGCAAAACACTACCTCTCGTCGCAGGCGCGGGGCATGGTAGATCACGTGCCGGACGCGACGCCCATAGCCGCGCCGAAAGGAGAGAGACGATCGTGACCACCGCGCAGCCCCAGTCGCTGTCCGTCATGCTACGGCGTTCGGCTGCGCGCCATGGCACCAAGCCCGCGCTGGTTTTCCGAGAACAGCGCTGGAGCTATGCCGAGTTCGACGTGATCGTCGACGAACTGGCGGCGGGGCTCGATGACCTCGGCGTGGTCAAAGGCGACCGTATCGCCATTCTCGCGCGTAACAGCCACTATTTCCTGGCAATCCGCTTCGCGGTCGCGCGGATCGGCGCCGTACTCGTTCCAATCAACGTCATGCTGGGCGCTGCGGACATCGCCTATATATTGGAGCATTCGGGCGCGCGTTTCATGTTCGTCGACGCAGGCCTCGTCGAACTCGCGCGGACGGCCTCAAGCGCGGTCTCGACCACCATCGAAGCGACCTTCCTGGTCGAGAGCGATGATGGCGATAGCCCCTCCGGCCTGCGACGCTGGACCGATCTCTGCATCGTCGGCGCCACGATCGACGACCGGGCAGAAGCGGACGACCTGCTGCAGATCATCTACACGAGCGGGACGGAAAGCCGCCCAAAGGGCGCCATGCTCAGCCATGCTGCGGTCCTGTGGCAATATCAGAGCTGCCTGTTCGACTGCGGCTGGACTGCGGACACCGTCATCCTTCACGCATTGCCGCTGTTCCACTGCGCCGCGCTCGACGCGATGGCGGGCCCGGCTCTCCAGGCGGGTGCGACAAGCATCATCAGCGCCTCCGCAGCACCGGATCAGGTGATTCCGCTGATCGAACGCCATCGCGTCACCGCCTTCTTCGCACCGCCTACGGTCTGGATATCGTTCCTGCGGTCGCCGCTGTTCGAGGCGCACGATATCTCCAGCCTCGCCAAGGGCTATTATGGAGCGTCGATCATGCCGGTTGCGGTGATCGAGGAACTCAGCGAGCGCATCCCCGGTCTGCGGCTCTGGAACCTCTACGGCCAGACCGAAATAGCGCCGGTCGCTACCGTGCTGCAGCCGGAGGATCATGCGACACGGCGGGGATCGGCGGGACGCCCTGCACTGCATGTGCAGACCCGCGTGGTCGACGAAGAGATGCGCGATGTGGCGCCCGGCGAGATCGGCGAGATCGTTCACCGCTCGCCGCAACTGCTGTCGGGCTATTGGCGCCAACCGGAGCTTTCGGAGACCGTCTTTGCCGGCGGCTGGTTCCATAGCGGCGACCTCGCGACGATCGACGCCGACGGTTTCATTACCGTGGTCGACCGAAAGAAGGACATGATCAAGACCGGCGGCGAGAATGTCTCCTCACGCGAAGTCGAGGAAGCGATCTATGCGCATCCGCATGTATCGGAGGTTGCGGTGATCGGCCTGCCCGATCCGCACTGGATAGAGGCGGTAACCGCTTTCGTCGTGAAGCGGGCCGGAACCGATCCGAATGCCGAGGATCTGGAGGCTCATTGCGCGACGCATCTGTCGGGCTTCAAGCGGCCCAAGCGCTTCGTCTTCGTCGACGATCTGCCGCGCAATGCCAGCGGCAAGATATTGAAGCGCGACCTGCGCCGGATGGTGCCCGGCTGAAGCCGGCCGCCGGTCAGCAAGAATTTGAAAAGAACCAAAGCGATCGTTCGACGTTGTTCCTGTCATGGCCGTGCCCACCCGGTCGCCAAGAAGGAGTTTCGAGATGATCGCCCTGTCAAAGTCCCGCATCCTGCTCTGCACCCTCCCCGCCATGCTGGCACTCTCTGCCTGCCAGTCGAGCAATCCAACCGAGCGCGGCCTTGCCCGCGGCGCGGCGATCGGTGCGGCCGGCGGTGCGGCTCTCGGCGCCGTCGTGGGCGGTGTGGGCGTCGGCGAAGGTGCAGCGATCGGTGCTGCTGCCGGCGGTGCGATCGGCGCGCTGACCGCCAAGAACCGGCGCTACTATCGCGATCGTCGCGGCGACTGCTATTACAACGACAACGGCCGCCGCTATTATGTGGATCGCAATCGCTGCTGATCCTTCAGCCCGTTCGAGCCGCCGCCCCGGCCGCCATCTCCACCCCGAGTTCGGCCTCCAGGGCGGCGAGCATCGCCTGTATCTTCGGTAATGCATGCCGCCGGTGCGGGCATACGGCCCAGATCGGTTCAGGGGCATCGAGAAACCCGTCGAGCAACCGCACTAGGCGCCCCGCTGCGAGGTGATTGCGGACGTAAAATTCGGGCAACTGGCAGATCCCCAGCCCATCAAGCGCAGCGGCCACCAGCGCGGTGCCGCTGTTGCAGCGCAGTCGACCGCTCGGCACAAGCGTGCGCCGCGTTCCCTTCTCGCTGAAATGCCACACACCGCTCGTCCCGATCAGGCAATCATGCATTTCCAGATCAGCCGGCGTGCGGGGTAGCCCGCGCCCTGCCAGATAGGCGGGTGACGCGCACAGCACGAGCGACCGGGCCCCGATCTGCCGAGCATCGAGCCGCTGGTCGACGGGATGACCGGTCCGGATCCCGATGTCGAAACCCTCGGCTATCAGATCGACGACGCGGTTGGTCAGTTCCAGCGACACCGAAATTCGCGGGTGCGCGCGAATGAACCGGCCGACGATGGGGGCAATGAAGCGTTCGCCGAGCGCGGTCGAGCAGGTGAGCCGCAGTGCGCCCTGCATCTCGCTTTCGCCGCGCGCCATGGACAGTGCCTCGTCACGCTCGTCGATGATCCGGCGGCTCTGGTCGACCAGCATGCGACCCAGCTCGGTCGGTCGCACAGAGCGGGTCGTCCGCTCGAAAAGTTCGGCGTTCAGACGCGTCTCAAGGCGCTGGACTATCCGGCTGACCTGCGAAGGCGATATGCCCAGTCTCCGCGCCGCGCCGACGAAGCTGCCGGTATCGGCGATCGCGACGATCTCCTCCAACCCGTCCCAATCGGACATGATTGTTGCTCCATGGAATTAATGCCTTGCAGAATTAGCTATTTCGCCTCGAATTGCACCAATATATGTGGCAGGAAGATCAGGAGATTCCGCCATGAAGACCCGTGCTGCCGTTGCGTTCGAAGCCAAGAAGCCGCTGGAAATCGTCGAGGTCGACCTCGAAGGCCCCAAGGCGGGCGAGGTGCTGGTGGAAATCATGGCGACGGGCATCTGCCACACCGACGCCTACACGCTCGACGGATTCGACAGCGAGGGCATCTTCCCTTCGATCCTCGGCCATGAAGGCGCAGGCGTGGTGCGCGAAGTCGGCGCGGGCGTGACCAGCGTGAAGCCGGGCGACCATGTGATCCCGCTCTACACGCCCGAATGTCGCCAGTGCAAAAGCTGCCTCAGCGGCAAGACCAACCTCTGCACCGCGATCCGCGCGACCCAGGGCAAGGGGCTGATGCCCGACGGGACCAGCCGGTTCAGCTACAAGGGTCAGCCGATCTTCCACTATATGGGCTGCTCGACCTTCTCCAACTTCACCGTCCTGCCCGAGATCGCGGTTGCCAAGATCCGCGAGGACGCGCCGTTCAAGACCAGCTGCTATATCGGCTGCGGCGTTACCACCGGCGTCGGTGCGGTGATCAACACGGCCAAGGTGCAGGTTGGCGACAATGTCGTCGTCTTCGGCCTGGGCGGCATCGGCCTGAACGTGATCCAGGGTGCGAAGCTGGCCGGTGCTGGCAAGATCATCGGCGTCGACATCAATCCCGACCGCGAGGAATGGGGTCGCCGCTTCGGCATGACCGCCTTCCTCAACAGCAAGGGCATGGGCCGCGAGGACGTCGTCGCCAAGGTCGTCGAGATGACCGACGGCGGCGCCGACTATACGTTCGACGCCACCGGCAACACCGAGGTGATGCGCACCGCGCTCGAGGCCTGCCACCGCGGCTGGGGCACCTCGATCATCATCGGCGTGGCCGAAGCCGGCAAGGAAATCGCGACCCGTCCCTTCCAGCTCGTGACCGGCCGCAACTGGCGTGGCACGGCCTTCGGTGGTGCCAAGG